>NZ_CP024091.1:3476880-3792960 GCF_002736205.1 Pedobacter ginsengisoli
GTCTTTACCACATCAAGCGGAGCTGCCCCAACCCTTTTTGATTATGGCAAGGCTCTTGGTATTTGCTTAATAGGCATCTCTTTTACCTTTGGCGGATACCAGCAAACCATCAACTTCGGAGGCGAAACAAAATCTCCGGGAAAAGTCATTCCACGCTCAATTATTACTGGTTTAGCTATCATTTTTATTCTTTACATAGCTATAAATTACGTTTATGTAAGCGTTATAGGCTTTGAGCAATTAAAAACAGCCGAAAGTATTGCAGCAATACTTGCAGGAAAAATCTTTGGGCCAATAGGCTTTACAGTTTTATCCTGCTTAATTTACCTTTCTGTTTTAGGCTATGTAAATGTAAACTTATTAAGCAACCCCAGGGCTATGTTCGCCATGGGCGAAGAAAAAGCATTACCTGCCGTCTTTACCAAAAAAAGTAAAAAATCGGATGTCATGTTTGTGAGCTTAACTGTATTTACCACTATCTCCATAATTACTTTGTTTTACGCTCAAACTTTCGATAAGATTCTTAACTATACCATATTTCTAGATTGTATTGGCATGGCTACCTCTGCAGCTACTATCTTTTTTTTAAGAAAGCGAACGGCTCATCTCGATAAAAAAAACATTTACAGCATGAGCCTCTACCCTTTAATGCCAATAATTTTTATTGCTGCTTACTTATTTGTGGCTGTCAGCATTTATGCTGATGACCCACAAGCCGCGATAAATGGTTTACTAATATTTGCATGCTTTATCATTATATATTTCATAAACCGATTTTACCACCAAAAAACTAATATAAACAGTAAATAACAACCAGAATTAACAAGCTCAATCACCCACTACATAAGATGCCGATAAAAGAATTACCCTTTAAAAAAGAAATTGCCTATGCAGCAGGAATGATGGGCTGGAGCATCATGACTAACATTATTATTGTTATGCTGCCATATTTTTACCTGCCTCCTAATAATTCCGGACTCAGCCCACTGGTCCCTCAGTTACTGGTATTTGGGGCATTTAATATCTTATCTCTTATTGCTGCATCAGGCAGACTCTTTGATGCAATATACGATCCATTTATTGCCTCTTTAAGTGATGCCAGTAACAATCCAAAGGGCAGGCGAATCCCCATTATGAAATACGCAATAATTCCTGCAGTAATATCTTGTTCGCTTGTCTTCTACCCTATGGTTAAGGGCGAAAGCATTACCAATGCCTGGTGGCTTACCATAGTACTTGCCTGTTTTTTCATCTCTGTTACCACATATATTATTCCTTACAATGCCTTGCTTGCTGAACTAACACACAATGCCGATCAGAAAGTTAAACTTTCCACCTTCCAACAGGTAGGTTTCGTTTTAGGAATGATCATTGGAGCCATGTGCAACAATTACGCCGATCTGATACAGGATGTTTTTAAAATTACAGACAGAGCTGAGGCGCTGCAATACACCATCTTTTGCCTTAGCATATTCTCGGGTCTGGTAATGACCTTACCTGTAATGTTTATAGACGAAAGGGAATATACAGATGCCAAACCAACCCATATTGAACTTATACCGGCGCTTAAAAACGCATTCAGAAATACCAACTTCAAATATTATCTCATATCCGATTTCACTTATTACATTGCATTAAGCATTATATCTAGTGGTCTCCTTTTCTTCGTTACAGTATTGTTGGGCCTGCCAGATTCCGATGGAGGTAAGTTTATGGGAACAATGGTAATTCTATCTCTCCTTTTTTACCCTTTTATTAATTATGGGGCTAAAAAATTTGGTAAAAAGCCATTGGTTCTTGTTGCATTTGCCATACTCAGCTTAATATTTGTTACCATCTATTTTTTAGGTAAGCTCCCCTTTTCTTCAGCCATGCAAATGTATATATTGGTAATTTTCGCTTCTTTCCCTTTGGCATCATTAGGCATTTTACCAAATGCTATTCTTGCCGATATTGCCCAAAACGATACACAGGAAACAGGAGAAAACCATGAAGGAATGTTTTTTGCCGTTAAATATCTTTTTGTAAAACTAGGGCAAACTATGGGAATAGCCATATTCGCCATGTTAACCGTATATGGTAAAGACCCCGGAAATGACTACGGATTACGCTTAAATGGGGCTGTAGGCTTTGTACTTTGTTTGCTCGCCTTCCTATTCTTTAGTCGCTTTAAAGAAAACAAAACTTCTGGTTTATAGCTAAATACCTTAAACAACGATATGAATAAAAGCCCAAAGTTTATATGTACCTTTGCCCTGAGCTGATATTCTTTCATCTCCTATTATAAATTAAAATACAAATATATTGTTATTCGAAGAATTAAACCTGATTGAGCCAATTTTAAAAGCGCTCCAAACAGAAGGTTATACGCAACCAACCCCAATACAAGAACAATCCATTCCATCCATACTTCAAAACAAAGATCTGTTAGGGTGTGCACAAACAGGTACAGGAAAAACTGCCGCATTTGCCATCCCAATGTTACAGCTACTTAGCAAACCTCACACCAATACCAAAATACACAAAGCTATAAAAGCATTGGTATTAACACCAACTCGTGAACTTGCTATACAAATTGAAGAGAGCTTTAAAGCCTACGGAAAAAACCTCCCTTTAAAACAGCTGGTAATATTTGGTGGTGTAGGACAAAAAGCACAAACAGATGCACTACACAGAGGCATCGATATTCTTGTTGCTACTCCAGGAAGATTACTTGATCTCATGAACCAGGGCTTCATCAGCCTGCGTGACATTGAGATATTTGTTCTTGATGAGGCAGACAGGATGCTCGATATGGGTTTCATCCATGATGTAAAAAAAGTGATTGCTAAACTGCCGGCCAAAAGGCAAACGCTGTTTTTTTCGGCTACAATGCCAAAAGAGATACAGACTTTAGCCGACACTATCCTTACAAATCCTGTTAAAGTTGAAGTTACCCCTGTTTCTTCAACAGCAGAAAAAATACAGCAAGAGATCTTTTATGTAGAGAAATCCGATAAGAAGAACTTATTGCATCACATATTAAAAGATAAAACCATTCAAACAGCATTGGTATTTGCCCGAACAAAACATGGTGCCGATCGTATTGTAAAAGATCTCATCAAGGTTGGTGTTAAAGCAGAAGCCATTCATGGCAATAAATCGCAAAATGCCAGACAACGTGCCTTAACCAATTTCAAAGCAAAAACCACACGTA
Source organism: Pedobacter ginsengisoli (assembly GCF_002736205.1). Taxonomy (NCBI): domain Bacteria; kingdom Pseudomonadati; phylum Bacteroidota; class Sphingobacteriia; order Sphingobacteriales; family Sphingobacteriaceae; genus Pedobacter; species Pedobacter ginsengisoli. The sequence goes on from NZ_CP024091.1 coordinate 3,480,077, forward strand.
TATTGGTTGCTACTGATATTGCAGCACGTGGCATTGATGTTGATGAACTAATGCATGTTATTAATTACGAACTGCCAAATATCCCCGAAACTTATGTTCATAGAATTGGCCGTACTGGTCGTGCAGGCTTAAGCGGTACTGCACTTTCATTCTGTGATTCAGAGGAAAAAGAATTCCTGGATGATATCGAGAAATTAATTGGCTTAAAAATACCTGTAACAGAAGATCATCCTTATGCGATGAGCTGGCAAAGCCTAATGTCAGGTGCAGCCGCAGCTAAATCAAAAGGAAAAGCTAAACCATCAAGAGGGCAACGTGCTGAAAAAACAGAGCGTCAGCCAAACCTAAGCGGTGCTAAAAGAAAACCGGGTGGCGGGAACAGGCGCTGGGGAAATAACAACAAAAAGAAGTCAAATTAAGTATCTGTTTTCGGGCTGCATTAATTTGCGCTGAAGAAGCACAAAAGAACGACAAGCCCTATTCCAGACACTGAATTTGTAGGAAAAATAAAAAAGGGTAGGATCTTCGAATGAAAATCCTACCCTTTTTTGCAATTTATATTTCTTGTATTGTTAGCTAAAGCAAATATTTCAGTAGCTATATGGATTGATTTGGATTATCTATTGGCATTATCTAATGTCTCATACTTCTTTTAACTTACAATCTCAATCAGTAAACTCAACCCCCATCTCCCTGCAGTCTATAAAACACTACTGCTTTTCGTACCTTTACTACAAATTCAGTGACTGAATTTGCCCCCTCTTAATTTGACTTTCTTAACTTAATAATCCTCATCCAGTGCATCACCTTCATAATCGGATAAGTTGGATCAAACTCAAACCACTTCGTTGCAAAATTTGGGCTATTAGGCCTTTTATGATGATTATTCTGGAATAACTCTCCTAGCATCAGAAAATCGAATGGCAAAGAGTTTTTGCTATGATCATTATTGTCATGATTAGAATAACCATATTTATGTCCGCACCAGTTTACAATAGCGCCATGAAGTGGCCCCATCAAAAAGTGAATAGGCAACAATAAAAACATCCACCATGCAGTAGCAAAAGTTACGTAGAACCAAACGTAAAAGCTAATAAACACCATGCGTGTAATCCATGAGTCCCCTATCTTATCAATAAGTGGCCATGCAGGATAGTTATCACGAAACTGCTCCTCAGGCTCATGGTTATATTTTGAATAATTCAGATAAATATTTTTTGTCTGAATCATCATACCCCATACATCTTTTACAAAATGTGGAGAATGAGGGTCCTTTTCCGTATCACTAAAAGCATGATGCATACGATGTAAAATCGCATATGCCCTTGGATTTAAAAACGAAGAACCCTGAGACAAAAAGGTAATTACATAAAAGAACTTCTCCCAAAAACCATTCATTTTAAACATCTTATGCGAGGCGTAACGATGTAAAAAGAAAGTTTGAGAAAAAAGAGACAAAAACCAATGTGCAAGAAAAAATATTAAAATTATCATACTATCTTCCAAAGTCATCCTGAACCCTAACAATATCGCTCTCATCTGATGGACTTGCCGGGTCTGTATGCTGCCAGATTTCTGAAACTATTCCCCAATCGTCTAATCCAATTAAACGATGTCTTTCACCTTGTTTTAATTTAATGCTTTGTCCGGGAGTTAGTTGTTTTACCTCACCTTGGTCATCAGTATCACTTGTAATTACACCTACAGTGCCGTTAACTACTCTCCATATTTCGGCACGACGGTGATGATATTGCCATGATAAACGTGTGTTTGGAGCAACAATTAATATTTTTGGGCTCAATTTACCCGAGATTTTAAGGTCATCAACATTTAAACCTTCAAAATAAACGTTTGCAAATTGCTGTGCCTGTTCTTCATCAATTACAAAAAAACCTCCCCAAGGGCGGGTCTCATCACGGTTAACAACATTAAAACCTTCAATCTTTAAACGTTGTGCAACGCCTTCAAATATTTCTTTTTTCTGATCTGACATTTTATAAGTGGTATATTTTAAACCCCAAACTTACTTAAAACTGCCTTAGCTTTCATTAACAGAGGCAAAAAAAATCAAAAAACGGCTTGCAAGGACTATTCAATGAAGCTATCAATATCAGACAGATCAACATTTAAGTCAATTATCAGATCATACAGCAGAGAAATATTTTTATCAGCAGGATTAAGCCTTCCCCTAAGCAAATCAGAATACTTATCCAGGAACTCATCATACATCTCCTCTGGTATTTCAACTTCATTAAGTTTAATCTGACAGCTGGTATGGTACAGCAATTGCGAAATAGAAAAATAAACAGCATTTAAATTATAGAGCAGGTCCTTATAGCTTTTACTCTCCCAATCAATAATATAAGCATAGTAATTATCAGAAGCGAGCAAATTATACTCTTCATTTTCCATCACCTCTAACTCATCAAGGTTATTTATCAGCAGATAAGTTTTAGAACATTTTATTACCTTATCAACAGAACTTAGCAGAATTCTTACCACATCATCATCAACTGAATCCAGCAATTCAAAATCATCCGGCGAAATTGAATCAGGCTCAATCAGGCCTTTTAAATCCGAGAGATCTTTTTCAAAAGCGATCATAAAGCCATTCTTGCAAAGCTCATTTATAATAAAACTTAGTACATGAGGTACAAGCCCTTTAATGCTGTCTTCCAAAACTCTAACTTTTAAATGCTATTCGTTGAAGTTAATTACATCTCGGGATATTACAAAATAAAAAAGAGGGCGAGTGCCCTCTTCTCCTATTTATCAAGACTTATATACTATTTTGTCAGCTGCAAATTAATGCGCTTTACAATATAATCTATGTCAAATGGCTTACTTATGTAATCATTTGCGCCCGCGTCTAAGCTTTTTTGTTTGTTCTGGTCATCTGCAGACATCACTATGATTGGAATGTGTTTGGTAAATGGATCATTTTTTAAATCATCACAAATATCTGTTCCATTACCATCAGGTATCATTACATCTAAAATAAAAAGATCCGGAACGCTGTCATTCAATTTACTTTTTAGCTCTTTAAAAGTAGACGAAAGTTGTAGTTCGTACCCTTCATCTTTAAGCAGAACTTCAATAATGTACCTTATATCTTCATCATCTTCTAATACGTGTATTCTCTTTGTCATAACGGATCTTATATTTATATGGGTTTTGGCATATCCTAGCAACAATTTTGCCATATATGACAAACCACTATATAATTGTTACTTATTAGTAAAAAAATAACTACGGTTTAGCCTTTATCCATGTAGAAATATCTGTAATCAACACATCAGATACACTTACAGGTATATTGTATTGTGCCATCGTTCCTTTTTCTGTTTGCGGACTTAAAAGATGATTAAGTTCAGGATACAGCTTAGCCATAGATCCTTTTTTCTTACCTATTGCAGTATTCCATAAATTATAATCGGTAGTCGAAACCTGGAAATCATTCCCTCCCTGGCCAACAAAAATACGTTGCTTTGCCAATTTCTTTGCCCCAACAACCTGATCGTTTACATTGATATCAATCCAGTAAGAAGCTGGTAAACCTAACAACACCGAATCAGGCTTCATGTTACCAAGCTTAGTTATCCTGGTTACATCCAGCTCTTTGATAACGGTATCAAGCGTTTTCTTCCCAGCTTCACTAGTATCTTTTGATAAGCTAAACATATATTTATTTTGTTCAACCAAAAGATCTGTAAACTTCCTTGCAGGGGCAGCAAGCATAATAATCCCATTCAAATCCGGAGCCAAAGTAGCAATTCTGGGGGCAATCATACCTCCAAGGCTGTGTCCTAGCACATAAATCTGTTTCTTATTCACCTCAGGTAACGTTCTTGCAAGCGCAATTGCTGCAAGTGCATCATCCATCACCTCTTCTTTAACAGTAAAAGCCTTTCCAAATTCGCCTGCATAAATCATCGTTCTTTTTACATAGCGTATTGTAGCTATTCCTTTTGATGCCAAACCTACAGCAATATCCTTAAGTGGTTTATTTGGGCCAACAGTCTCATCCATATCAGCCGGGCCTGATCCATGAACCAAAACAACAACCGGGTAGCTGCTAAGTTTTTTCGGCACAGTTAACATGCCAACCAAACTATGCCCGGGAGTTTTAACATTTATTTCAGTTTCCTTATACAAAGTTGTATCAGCATATGCCGGGAGTGTATAAGTAGGTGCTGTAGACTTTGGCTGAAGAAAAAATCCAACTATCTTTTCCGCCTTATTAAAGGCCAAAAGAAAATTCTGTTCATCATTTGTAAATTTCCCCTCCAAGGTAACCACAAAATATTGTCCCTGAGTTTTACTGCTTACCACATCAAGTGTTTCAATCTTACCTAATTTCTCTGAAATTTGTGTCCATATTTTTTTTAGATCCTCCTCAGGAACTTTAGCCTTAAAGGTACTATCCATAAATCCATAAGCTTCGGTATATTTTTGTTCTTCCAAGAGCTTGAAAAAGTCTTGTGAGCGACCTAACAAATTCAGCACACCTTGTGAGAACGCAGTTGTTGTAACAAACAATGCAAAAATTAATAGAATTACTTTCTTCATTTAAATAATAATTGATTTTTCAGGTCTTTCGTTTTCAGACTTCAAATCAAAGCTAACATTATTTAATAAAAAATAGTTTTAATGTAACATTTTGTACCAATAAACTGTTTATTGATCTTAATGTTATATTTTTCGACCTTTTCACAGCACAAAGTACATGAAGATATTATTGATTGAAGATGAACCTGGTTTAATTTCTGTAATGGTCAGAGGATTAACGGAAGCTAATATGCAGGTAAGTGTTGCAGCAGATGGGACTACAGGATTAGAAATGGCATTAAAGCACCAGTTTGACCTGATTATTCTTGATATCATGCTGCCTGGCATAAACGGAATACAAATTTGCCGTGAAGTACGTAAAGTAAATAAAACAGTGAGCATCCTGATGCTTACTGCGCTGGGAAGTACAGAAAATATAGTAACTGGATTAGATAGCGGAGCTGATGATTACCTGGTTAAGCCATTCAAATTTGCTGAACTCGAGGCCCGCATACGTTCGCTCGTTAGAAGAAGGGGCACACAGGGGCAAGAAGAAAACAGCATCCATATTGGCGACCTTGAACTGGATTTCAGTTCCAAAACTGCAAAAAGGAATAACAAACCCATTAACCTCACAGCAACAGAATATCGCCTGCTCGAGTACTTTGTAAAGAATGCCAATAAAATACTTTCACGCATACAAATCCTCGAAAATGTATGGGATATCGACTTTAATATGGGCACCAACGTAGTCGATGTATATGTAAACTACCTCAGAAAAAAGATAGATAGTGGCACGGGGCAAAAATTAATCCACACCGTATTTGGAATGGGCTATATCTTGAAAGAAGATCCCTCATAAAATATTATTAGGCTATACAAAGATTTTATAGCCATTCGTTCTCAGGAAAAAGTAGGTGCCTAGATCAAAATTTTACTGCCCGTTTGCGAAAGAGCCGAGAAATTAAACCCTAACTTCTAATCCTATTCTAATAAGTATAAACAGCCACTATCAAAACCAAAAACAAACAACTATAAATCAACAACTTAATTAATTAGATAAATACATTTTTCTAATCAAATTCTAATTTACCTCTTATCCCATTTTAATGATTGAGGCCTAGTATTGCAGTATAACATTAACCTTTAATTATTTAGTTATGCAAACAATACTTATCTCAACCGATTTTAATTGCAACTCAGTAAACTGCATCCCATCGCTATGCAAACAACTACCTGAACAGGAACTGAACTTCATCTTTATCCATATGTTTAAGCTTTCCGACAGAATGGGCGATCTTTTAATGCTTTCCAGAAGGAACAAGGAATACAAATATGTTAGTCAGCAGTTTTATGATCAGTGCGAGCTCATGAAACAAACTTACCCTCAAATCAAAGCCATTAAAATAGAGTTTTTTTACGGAAGTACAGTAGGCATGTTTCGCAATTATCTTGAAAACGCCGGAGTCACTCAAATCCTTGCCCCAGCCCATTGCTCAACTGATAAACTAAACAATAGCAGTATTGATCCTGCACTACTGATTCAGCGCTCAGGAACCCCAGTAATGCATATCAATGAAAACCAACCGGTTAAAGAACTTCCCAAAAGAAAGATCATCCTTGAACCTGAAACATTGTTAGCCGAAGCTTAACAGTATTATTTCACCTAAAGATCAATCATATGCTATTAAAAGAAAATATTCCTCTTAGCTATATAGCCGGTAAGATCCGTAAAGAGATCATACTTGTAAGTGCCTATGCTATTTTAATAGCAGTAGTTTACAACACCTTTCATTTTACCAGGATTTCTATACCTATTGCCGTTCCCACTATATTGGGAACGGTAATTTCTCTCTTGCTTGCCTTTAAATCTAACCAGGCATACGATCGCTGGTGGGAAGCAAGAACAATCTGGGGTGCAATTGTAAATGACACCAGGAGCTTAACTCGTCAGTTATTAACCTTTGTAGACACCCCTTACGGACCAGCCGAAGGAAAAGCATTTTGCGAAAATATGGCAAAAAGACAAGTGGCCTGGTGCTATGCCCTTGGCAGGCATTTAAGGCGTCAGGATATTTTACCGGGCTTAGAAAAACTACTTTCGGAAGAAGACTACCGCTACATTAAAACCTGCAACAATATTCCTCTGGCACTGCTGGAACTGCAAGGATTTGACCTCAGAAATGCACACAAACTGGAATGGATAAACACCTATCAGCAAGTAGAAATAGATAAAACCTTAACGCGTTTTTCTAATCATATGGGAGGTTGCGAAAGAATTAAGAACACCATTTTCCCTGCTACATATAGTGTTTATATCCATTTCTCATTGCTCCTTTTTATTATGCTGTTGCCATTTGGCCTGATAGAATTTTTTGGTATTGTAGAAGTACCTTTAGTAATTGCGATCTCTTGTTCATTTTTTCTGATAGAAAAAATGGCCATTCATCTTCAGGATCCTTTCGAGAATAAACCTACAGATACGCCAACAACAACAATTTGTAACAACATTGAGCGTGATGTAAAACAAATGCTTAAAGAAAGTCACCGGCAAGATGAAAAACAGAATAGCGATTTATTGATAAAAACACAATTGTTTTATATCCTGTAAGCAGTAACATTTCCTCACCCTGAGATTAACTCAGGGTGAGGATCAATTTAACTAAATTATCTTTACCCCCTTTGGCGCATTTATATCTGTTTTAATCTTACCATTTGGCAGTTTAGTGTGCTTAATTTTTAAAACACCAAACGGTGTTGGGTATGTTCCCTCTACAAACTTTAAATCGCCCAAATGAGGTTCTATTTTAATTGTTTTACAACCCGCTTCTACAACTTTCACCCCTAAAACATGTTCAGTTAACCATGCTGTAGGTCCCGAAGCCCAGCCATGGCATAAGCTATGTCTAAAACCTACATAACAATATGCACCGTAATCACCGTGTACATCCTTTTTACCTTCTGGCACTAGCTCATCAATACGCGATGCATTTGTTATCCATTCCATATTAAAATCTTCCCAGAAAGTTGTAGCCCCTAAATCAAGCATTGCCCCCCAGTACTGGCGGATTACATCAATAGCACCCTGATGATCACCCGCTTTGGCTTTCGCTTCAAGCATATAGTAACCATAAAAAGTAGAGAAATTTGCTGCGCCACCTACAGAAAGTACATTCTTATTGGCTTCCCCTGCCGGCATTAAACCAGTAATGGCAAGCAAAGCGGCCGCCTGCTTTGAACCATTAGGGTCAGGTATATATTTACGCATTCTGGCCACCGTTTTGTCGCATAAATCAGCCGTTTCCCTATCGCCCACAAGCTTACTTATTTTAGATGCGGTAGATAATGACCAAACTGTCATTGCTTGCAAACCAGCATGAATTCCTTTAGGATTTTCACTTGATGGCCAATCCAGAAAGCGTGTTCCATCCAGTTTTTCTTTATTGTCATCGCCAACCTTTGCTACTATTTGCTTAACCAATCCACCCAAATATTCCTTCTGTTGCTTCAGGTAGTTTAAATCCCCGTTGTGCATATACCAATCATAGTGAAGAATAATCCACCACATAGAATAAGTGCTTATCCCATTCATCCAGCCTGGTAAAGGAGTCGTTTCTCTTGATAAATCTAAACTTTTAGGGACCACTTCATTATATCCAAACACAGAATTAACAGTTGAAATTTCAGGGTGAAGATCTCCAACCCACACCAGTCTATCACGCTTAATTCCATCCCAGAGGTATTCCTGCATATTCAGATGCACAGTATAAGCACCTGTCTCCCATATTTTATTTAAACGTTCATCACTGCTGTTAAAAGAGCCTATATAAGGAATATCACGATAGGTAAAAATTGCACGCACCTCTTTCAGTTGCAATTCAGCATTTTCCTCTTCAAGATCTATGCGCACAAAGCGAAATCCGCTTTCAGCCAATTGGATTCTTCCCAACCATGGAGCCAATGTGGTAAAATCTCTGATTGCATGATCATTTGTTGCCCCCTTCGGACCACCAACGTCTGACATTGCTTCACTAGCTGATTCACCATAGCGTACCCTTATTTTAAGAGGAATATTTTTTGGTCCCCACATGCCGGTTACAATCTCCAGCCCACCTTGCAGTTCTTTACCAAAATCCAGCAATATAGACGCTTTTTTTCCAGAACCATCGTTTTTCAGAATCGCCATGTTACGGTTAGCCAGATCGGCCTGACTAATTCCCGGCTTCAACAATTGTTCTATGTTGCGAACTTGTCCCTCTTTCCATAAAATCTTTACAGGAGAAATGTATTGCCTGGTTAAAGGGCTAATATTATCCGCCTTAGCAGAACTGCTTAATTTTTTACCTGGCTGTGCCTGTATGGTAACAACTATTAAACAAATGGCAAAAAATGGATATAAAAATTTTTGTAGCATGCTTTAATTTATAATGATTTGCTTAGATTTTCTTTGTTTTAATTACATGGTTTCCTGATGCAAGCTCAAAAGATCTGAATCCATCTTTAACCCCTAAATCCTTAATGTATTTTGATTTGTCAGTTATATCAGCCTCATCTTCCCTTAACTGAAGTATAGCGCTGCAGTTTGGTGGCACACTTATGTTCATGGCAAGTCCATCAGCTGTTCGCTTCCACGCCGTTTTAATTAAGCCTGCGGGCGATTCCATATTTGCTTTGGCCCATTCCATTTGAGTAGCAGTTAATAGCGGAGGGCGAACAATGAAACGCTGAAATCCGGGTGCCTGCGAATCACGTTTTATACCTGCCACTCCATCAATATACCATGCACCGGGATACAGGTATGAACTATGCAACAGTGAATGCCCTGGCAGATCCTTTTCCCACATTTCCCATATAGTGGTAGCACCATTAGCTTTCATGTAGCCCCAGCTTGGATAATCGGTTTTCGAAGTCATTGCATAAATAAGGTCATCTCGACCAGCATCTCTTAATACTTTAAAAAGCATTGCCCCTCCTGTAATTCCAACATTGATATGTCCTTTATGAACAACCAGAATTTCATTTTCCAGTCGTTTCATTATTACTGGTTTCAGGTTCTCAGGCATTACCTCACCTAATAGGGCAGCTGCCAGATTAGACATCGATTTATCAGAATAACTATGATCATCCGTATTGTAAAACTTGGCATGAATTGCCGCGCTAGATACTTCAGCCTGTTTTTCCCATTGTTTTGCTTCTTTATTTTTATGTAGCACACGGGCAATTTTAGCAGCCGTGCGCAGGTTAAATATCCTATAGCAATTATTTAAAAAAACCGTTTGTGGTTTATCGTTGTTCATCCCTTCAGCCGTAGCTCCCGGCCATAACCAGTCACCCAAAAAATCCCACGAACCACCAAAGCGAACCAGCATATCATCTTTAGTATTAAGATCTAGAAAAGAAAGCCATCCTTTAATCAGTTCAAAATTCTTATCCAGTATTCTGGTATCGCCTTCATGCTGATAAATAAACCATGGTAAAGAAACAGCTATGCCTCCCCATGCAGGGCCACCACCACCCATATAAGTAGGTGCTGTATGTGGCAAAACGCCATTATTCATAATACGGCCACTCATTATGCTTTTGCGGGCAAAGTTTTGGTCGTACATATTTCCCACAATAGATTCTGTTCCCTGCACATCTCTCCAATCTTCCATCCATTTGGTATAAAATGCGGCCATATGATAATTGAACATCCCTGTTTCGCAGGTTGCATGTGCATCGCCACCATACCCTAACCTTTCACGCTGAGGGCAGTCTACAATATACCCACCTATTGAAAGATTTTGAAAAGTCCATTTTATCCGGTCGTACATCCAGTTTTGCAACGGATCTGAACATTCAAAAGTAGTAGCCTCCTTATAATTGGTACGTATCAGCCAACCACGAATATCAGCCAATGAAGGCTTACTTTTTAAACCCTTAATAGTAATCCACCTGCCAGAGCTATAGTTAAACCTGTTATGAAACGTACCCTGTCCTGTTTTTCCAATAATGAAAGCACTATGATTACTAAAAGTTATATCATTCTGCTCTCTTTCCGAAAATAGAAATTTGATGGTATCACCCTGGTTGCCCTTCACCTTAATTTCAGTCCACCCGGCAAAATTAACCCCCATATCAACCCTGTATGAACCATCATTTCTTTCAACAATTCCAATTGGTTTTATTTCATCAAAAGCCCGGTTAGGCTCTATCTTTTGAGCAGAGAGGATTAGCTTAGGCTGATAAGATACCGCCTTATCCCATGTCGTTTCATCACAAGCTGTAGTGTTCCAGTTTAAAACCTCTTTATTTGCATCCCAAATCTCTCCACCCATTCTGTTTGAGTCCCATACGCCCAATAATTTATTAGGACTTTCATGTGTTTTCCAGGTTTCATCAGTAACAATAACCAGTTCAGGTTTTGATAATGTTATGCTGTTTTTATTCGCATAAATCGAAGCCTGTGCAATTACAATTGGGGTATTGGGCCGGTCTTTTACAATGTAAGGTCCAAAAATAGACCACGAAGTCCCCAGCCATATGGCTATTACATTTTTACCAGCTTTAAGTTCAGATGCAATATCATAAGCCACGTAACGTGCCCTTTTAGTATGGTCAGTTACACTGGGTGCCATAACATCATTACCTATTTTTTTGCCGTTTACATATACTTCGTGGAAACCTACAGAGGCTACAAATATATTTGCCTTTGCGGGTTTTGCTTTCAGTGTAAAGGTTTTTCGCAACCAAGGATCAGAGATGTTACAATCTTGCTGTGCGGGATCAAAAATCTGATCCGTGCCAATCCATTTCGCCTTCCAGTCAGTTGGTTTAAGCAAACCTGTTGTCCAGTGAGCTGTTTTACTCCATCCAGAAACTTTACCCTTTTGGTCTTTAACAGAAACTTTCCAGAAGTAAATTTTATCAGACACCAATGGCTTGCCTTTATAGCTAATCTGCTGCATTTCTGATGAATTTACCCAACCAGAATCCCAAACATCACCTCTATTAAGTTTCAATCCACTTTCGGTTGATGCAACTAAAATCCTGTATCCTGTTTGTTTTTGCCCAAATGCCGAACTATCCGCAGCCCTAAGCGTCCAACTTAAGCGAGGTTGTAATTCATCCAGGCCCTTTGGGTTAATAAGGTATTCACACCTTGCATTTCCGGGGACAACAGAACTGCTTACATCAACTATTCTGGAGGCAAAAACAGCCCAAGGTAAATACAGGAACAACAATAAAATAAGTATATTTTTAGTTCGTCTCATTGGTTAACATTTGGTTTTTTAAAATACCACAAATACAGTACAATGGCAACCTGTACTGTCCAGTACAGGTTATTCCTTAATAAACCTGTAGACAAATCGTGCATTTGGAGCAGCATCACCCATATCAAGCCAATGCATGGCATTTCCATCAACAGGTGAATTATCTGACCATTTAAAGTCCAGCGTAAATTTATTTCCATTTATACCCAATTGGGTTTTAGCAACAATCAGTTCCAGTTCATTTTTGTTTGTTCTGTATTTTACGATGGTCGATTTACCCAGGCCACCATCTGTCTTAAGGTTACGTAAAGTAGTGGTACTCCTACTTAAAACCTTCTGATTTACTACATACTGAAAGCCTTGCCAGCCTTCATTAACAGAGCCCTTTACACCAATAAACAAATGCATCCAATCTACAGAATTCCATGCTGTTAGTGGCGCTTTTGTTTTTACATAGAAGTATACATTTCGCTCGTCCGAAGTAATTCTCGATTCTAAAATATCATTACGACCAGTGTTGTTTACATATTCATTTATTCTGCCCCAGCCCGGATGTTTGCGGTGAAAAGTATCTCCGCTATCATCTTTATAAACCGCCCCAATTGATTTCCAATCGTCAAATTTTCCATCAATACTTACAGATTTGTTGGTTTTGTAAACGGGTAGTTTAGCAGTGCCTTTAAACTTTCTTACATAATCCGCCAGTTGATAGTAATAATTGTCTTTAGTCACTCCGTTTTCAGGTTCGGCATCTCTGCTAAACTCAGCATTATAAAGATCTACAAAATAGGTTTCTCCTTTATTGATGGCCTTTCCCAAAAAGGTTTTTGATGCTCCATCATTAAAACGCATAGCCACCCATTCATTCCAACCCGTTACAAACACAAATTCGGGATCTATCTCAAGTGCTCTTTTCCATTGTTCCTCAAAATAAAGTCCTTTTTCAGTCGAAAATATTTCCGGTTCTTTTCCATTATGAAAGCTTCTGCCAATATTAGTCATCGGGTGCTGTGCAATTGAAACAGTTACCTGTTCAGCTTTATCTTTTGAATCGTGCCAGCCATAAGATTGAGGGTAATGATCAAGCCAGGGCCATTTGTCTTTCCCATCTGCAAACCACTCCTGATCTTTGCTCCAGGCCCAGGATTGCCGGGTAGTAAAGAAATCATCAATTTCTGATGTAATTGCCTCAGGCGGGCATAACAGTAAAGGCTTTCCCTTCCACAAAAACCAAAGTTTACTAAACAACCCTTTTTTATAAATCTGTTCATAAAGATTATTAACCGTTTGCTTTGGAACACTATTTACAATAAAAGAAATAGAAGGTGTGGTTAATCCTTCGGCACGCATTTTAAGATAGGTATTTGCAATCTTTGTAACCTGAGGCAGGTAAATTGCAGCATTGGTAACATCCAGAATAATTACATCAATACCGGCATCAGACAACATTTGCGCATGTTTGCGAATCACCCACTCATCATCAGCAAGATAATAGCCAAAATAAGGCTCACCCCAATGGTGAAAAGCATGAATAGGTCCATATTTTGGATCAGTTGGATTAGCTTTTAACAGCTTGGTAATGTCATACGGACTAACAGTATCAGCCAATGTTTTAGGCATCACTCCACCATCAGCAGCAGCACCTCTATGCTCATCATAACCATGAGCTCCCTGCCATACAAAATAGAAAATACCTACATACCTGTCTTTACGCGTAGTTTTATAATTAGCAGGATCTATAATGCGGCCAAGTCCATCCTTTGCTACCCAGGTATCGGCACCATTTACCTGTGCCTTAGCCTCACAAAAGCTAATGCAACCCAACACCATAAAAAAGAACCCTTTTAAAAACATTACTTATTGATAGTTCATTTCTTTACAAATGCTTTTTTTAACACATCCAGATAACCCATTTTATGCAGTGTATCAGGTTCAAGATAACTTCCTTCCGACCACTCATTCCAGGCATTAACCGTAATCAATTTACGTTGTTTTGGATGCTCATCGACAAATGCTTTTGCTTTTTCAACATACTTTGCAAATTTCTCCGGAGCGGGATTATTAATATAACCAGTTTTATATGGAAATCTCGGGTTCGCATCCCAGCTTATCGTCAGATTAGGAAAATAAGGGATGGTAAAATCATTACTGAATCCTTGCCACATATTGGTCGATAAATCCGCCCATTTCTCATAATCACCATCAGGATTTTGTAAATGTGCCCAGCAATAATTAGTTAAACTGTTAAAACCAAAATACTCCATAACTTTATTCTGAGTCTCAATTTTTTCTCCCGGTACACCCGCAATACTCGATGGCAAAGCCTGCCAAAGAATTCCCTGTAAATGCAACCCAGGAAATCCGGCATCAATTGTTTTTTTCCTGAAATAATCCAGGGCCTCTTTAGTTTGTGCAGCCCCACCCAAACCTGCAATCAGCGTATGAAGTTCATAGATGCAAAATACCGGAGCACCGTCAATCTTATAATATGCAGGATCTTTAAAATACTTATCTATAACACGGTCTACCACAATATTAAATTGCGTCCGGTCTACACTCCCTTTCCATATCACCGAATCTTTTTTTGGATTCTTACGTTCCCAATAAGTGGTAGCATCATGATTTGCCCACATCAGGTAAAACTTCATTCGGCCTTTATTGGCTTTTAAAAACCCTTCGTTTATACAATCTTCCAGAAAAGGCTTTCCTTCATACCAGTACCAATCAAAAATAAATGTGTTCACACCATGATCAACTGCAGCCGTAATCTTTTTGTCCATATCCTTCGGATTTGCCTCGTCCAGATACCCCCACAATGGAACCTTTGGCTGGGCATGTCCCTTTTCTTTAGGTTGCGCTTTATAAATAATCTCCCATTCCCCCTTTTTCTCAGGAAACAAAAACTCAGCCCTAGGCTCATAATGATAAGCAGGCCAATAAAATGCAGCTACATCATAATCCTGAGTAATTTTCTTTTTAATACTGCATGCCTGGAATACAGAGGCAACAGAAATTACTATTGCCAAAGAAAACAGTTTATGGTAAGAGAATAAATTCATAACGTAGGATTAGTAAGGGTTTATTTCAATAGACACCGGCCCCGTTAATCCAGAAGGATGAAGTGGGCTATCAGCTTTGTAAGGGTTAATATAAGTCCAGGTTTTACGTTGATCCTCTGGCAATTTTAAATCACCTATCAGTCGGTTTACCCAGGTGTTAACCACTTTAATTTCGAGCTTATTTTCGCCCGCCATTACTGCATCAGTAATGTCTACTTTGTAAGGCGGGGTCCATACACCACCCACATCTTTACCATTAACCTTTACTTTTGCCAATGCCGTAACTGCACCCAGATTTAGGTAGATGCGCTGCCCTGCAAGGGGTTTTTTAAGCTCAACAGAAGTATTGTATACGGCAGATCCCGAATAATGGGCTATTCTGGTATCAGGATGTTTCGACCAATCTGTTAAAGTTTTAAATACCACAGGTTCCTCTGGTCCTCTCGCTTCTTTATCAAATTTCACAGTCCACGGATCATTTAATTTAATAACATCAACCGGCGTCGGAAAATTAACCATTTTCTCAGCTGGGGCGTTACCCTGTTTATCCTTACTGAAAATTACAAAAGCACTTTCAAATGCATCTAGTTTTAAAGGAACAGATGTTGTATTTGACGTTGAACTATACTCCGGAAGATCGCGCATTTTCCCGGTTATCGCATTCCATAATTCCGGTGCTTTTCCGCTCACCCTAAAAGCCGGATTAATGCTTATCGGCTTATCACTCTGATTAGACACAAAGTAAATCTCACCATCATTGGTCTTTCTATGAATATATAATGCCAAATCATTACCTACGGTTTTAAAATCAGGTATTACCCCAATTTTATCCAAGGCTTCCTGCAAATCAAAACCAGTCATTACCAACCCTTTACCGTATTCATTTGTTTTAATGGTTTCGCCATCAATTTTTCCCCAAAGCTCATTGGCAGTTTTTTTCACATTGCCATCGGCAGTTGCGTAGTTTTCCAAACTAGGCGAGCGTTTTGGTTTTGGCCCCAAAATAACCCCACCTTCTTTTACCAAACCCGCTATTTTTTCCAGCAATTCCGGTCTCATGGTTTCAAGAGCAGGCAGTACCAATACACGATACGACATTCCATCAGGAAGTACAAATTTGCCATCTTTAACAGTCAAACGGTTAATGATCACTTCAGCATTAATGTAATCAAACGAATAACCAGACGGGAGTTTGGGATCTTGCACACCGGTCATTTTGGGAGCATCCTCTCCAATAAAATAGGCTACATCTGCAACATATTTACCCTGTTGCAACATAAAATTACAGCGTTTAAGGTAGTGGATAAACATATCCATATCGTAAAACCAGGTATTAAACCGGTTAAACTCATTACCAAACCAGGCATTAACGCCTGGCTTTCTATCTTCATATGGCTGCTGAATATAAACATGCAGTAGTGTATTATTAATCCCTTCAGTAAAGAATCTGTCACCTCGTTGCTTCATCATTGCCGGGTAACGTCCAAAAGTATTTCCTGCTGCAGTAAAAGACTCTGCTGAAACTTTTGTTTTACCATAAATATGTGCTGCTGAAGAAGCTGCCCTGTTCTCTATATTGCCCAGTTCACCTTCACTCCAGAATTCGCCTGCAACCTCATCAGATTGACCTCCATATTGAAGAAATTCTCCCGGGAAACCCCAATGGCCATAATTTTCGAGCCATATGTTTAACCCATGTTTATGACTCACATCCCGCAATCCACCAACATATTCATAAGCTACATTGTCTGCCACAAATCTTCTCAAATCCCATAAGAAACGATCTGATTTATCCTGGCTTCCTACCACATGCCCATACATAACAGGCATAAGTGGCATAGGGTCATATCCATAACGCTTTTTAAATTTGGCAATAAAATCATCTGTCCAATTCTGACCACCCATCTCATAACTATCCTGAACTGCAACCTTCCATGTTTTGCGGTCCTCAGCAGGAATACGTCTTTGAATTTCGCCCATAAATGCATCAAAGTGTTTTAATACATGCTCATGGTTCATTTTATCAATTTCCAGTCCGGTTCCTTCTGGCGATGCAGGACTGTTTTGCACACCGGTTGGCACCATCCCTGTACGCATTACAACCCAATCCCCCTCAGGCACATCCCAGGTAAGTGTACCATCAGCCGATAAATGCGAGCTGATGTCTTTAATAGAACTTTCGTCTATAAGCAAAGCTTTATCCCCTACTTCCTTTTGCTGAGCCCATTGGTATTCATTCCAATAAGGAAGGGGTGTTGGGTGCATCTTGGCTAATGTTTTTTCAATAAAACGTTCAACCTTAGGCACCGAAGAAATTTCTAACTCCGCAATACCCGCATCGGGCGATGAGTTGGTAATTGTTAACCTGAAAGTATTAGAGGTTACCACATCAAACGAAACAATAACCGGAGCAAACTGTGCAAACCCCACATTCAACGCATTATTACTGCGGTCTACTCTAAACTGTTTTATCTCACGATAATTACCATTTTCCAGCGCCTCCATTTTCACATCCATACTCATGTTCTTTTTTGATGGATAGATAGTTAAACTTCGCGCAGTATAATTTTCTTTAGCAGTAATAGTAATTACAGAGTTCCCCGCAGGTAATACTGCCTCAGTCTGCAGATTCTTATCAAGAATATTTGCAATGCTGCTTACAGATGGAGCAGAGGTAACAACCGGTTTTAAATCAGCTATACTATTTCCATACCCTTTAGGAGCTTTAAATGCCAATAGCTTAACATCCTGAAAACTCCCCTCCGGTTTGTTAAGTTTTTGCGAAATCTTTGCCGGCCCCTTAAACACAGTTTCCGACGATGCCAGGTAACGCATTGCCTGTTCAGGTTTAACCCAGGGGCCACCAGACTGGCTCCATCCCGGGCTATTAAACATTCCTATTTCTATACCCAGTTCTGTAGCTGTTTTTAGGGCTGTATGGGTAATATCCCACCACTCATCAGAAAACAACTTTACCTTACCATAAGGCACTTCTCCGGTTAAACCGATATTCCCAATAAAAGCACGGTTTATACCTACTGCTTTCATCGCTTTTAGATCATTTATAACCCCTTGTTTCGAGATATTGTCCGAAATCCAATACCAATACACACTGGTCTGAATGGAATCTGGAGGTACTATAAACCCACTCTCTACTTTAGTAAAAGCAAGGTTTTTATTTGTACTGGAACAGGCCGAAATTATGGCAATTAATACCGGTAAAATAAAGCAGACAAAATGCCGCCATACAGTACCCTTAAAAGATCTGACATTAGAATTCATAAACGGTTTCATTTGGTTGTGTTAATAGTCTTTATAAAAAACTACCAGTTAATGTACCAATACTATTCATTATTTTAATAATCAGCAACCTGTACTATACTGCTCCCCTTAAGTGGTCAAAAAAAAACGAGTGCCCACAATATGGGCACTCGTTTTTAACAGTTTCAGAAAATACTAATTGTTAGTTATATCCTGTATTTTGACTTAATACTCCTTTCGAAAGATCAATCTCTTTCTGTGGAACTGGCATCAGGTAAAATCTGTCATTCCAGATTCTTTCCTGAGCTTGAGTATTTTTAATGTTATTTATAGTTTTCATTATCTGAGGGGCAATTTTCCAACGACGGATATCCATATAACGTTGACCTTCTAAAGCAAGTTCTACTCTACGTTCATTACGAATTAATGTTCTAAGAGAAGCCTGATCAGCATATTTGGCTCTGTCAACAACAGGCATTCCTGAACGCGTTCTTACCGCATCAAGAGCATCATAAATTGTAGCATCCGGACCACTAACTTCATTTTTAGCCTCTGCATAAGTTAATAAAACCTCTGCATAACGGATAAGAATGATGTTGGCATGGTTGTCTACCTGTAGGCGATAGATTGAAGGATCAACCATTTTACGGAAATTATATCCGGTTAATGACATGTTAGAAGCTCCCTGAACCCAGTTGAATTTATAATCATCTTCAACTGCATTCCATGGTGAGTTTTCAAACAAGATCGTTGCATAAAAACGTGGATCGCGGTTTTTATATTCATTAGCAAATGCCGGATCTTTAGCGTTATACCATGCAGCACGCTGTGCAGGATCTGTTGGTGTAACAGCATCACCTGTTTTATAACTGCCATAGCTATTTACCAATTCCTGAGTTGGTGTTACCGAACTCCAACCACCAATAGTACCTGGCAGTAAGTAAGTATTAAGGTAGTTCGCATCTTTCTGATCAATTTGCTGACGATCTAAAATTACCTCAGCATTCCCTTCATTTACTTTATGGAAAAGTGCTTCGTAGCTGCGAAGTCCAAGACGGAATTTTTTCTCATCATTAGCATTAGCAAAAGTTACCCATTTGCTGTAATCATCTTTAGCATCAAGCGCAGATTCAGCATCAACTTTAAATAAACTGTAGCCCAAAGTCATTACCTGACTTGAAGCATCTACAGCCTGCTGCCACTGGCTTTCATTTAAATGAACCCTTGCTTTTAGTGCAAGAGCCGCACCTTTAGTGATTCTTCCTTTTTCATTGGGTTTACCTCCGGCATAAGTTTGAGGTAAAATTTTAGAAACTGCCTCAAGCTCATCAGTAACAAACTTTAGTACCTCAGCTTTTGGAGTTCTTGGAATATTCTCTTCGCCTAAAGCCAAAACTTTAGTAAACAAAGGAACATCTCCAAATTTATTGGTCAATCTGTAATAAAACATCGCCCTCAAAAACCTTACCTCAGCTTTATACCTTTCCAACAAAGCATTATCCAATGAGGTTACTTTATCTGCATTTGCAAGAAAGTAATTCGCACGGCGGATATCGATAAAACTCCAGCCAGCATCAGTAGTACTGGTAAGCGTTCCGGCCGAAACATCGGTAGCCGAACTTTCCCATGGATACTGTGCATGAGCATTATCTGTTGCACCATCTTCGTAGATTATTCCATCTCCGGGTAACTGGTTATAAACAGCCATAACCGCCTGATAGACATCATTAGGGTTTTTCCAGAAAGTTGCTTCCGATAGCTGATCCAAAGGTGGCCTTTCCAAGAAGTCTTTTTTACAAGAGGTAACAGAGCCTAGCGCTAAGAAACCTGAAAGTATATATATTGATGTTATTTTTTTCATGATATTAGAATTATTTATTAGAAACCTGCACTTAAACCAATTGACCAGGTTTTAATACCCGGGTAACCACCACGTCCTGAATCAGACTCAGGATCGTAATCTGCAAGGCGTTTATCAGCCATAAAAGTGAATGGGTTATTAGCAGTTCCAAAAACTCTTAGTTTTGCCAAACCAATTCTCTTAGTCACATCTTGCGGAATAGTATAACCCAAAGTGATACCTCTTACTCTAAAATAAGCTCCGCTGAACAACCAGAATGATGAAGTAGGGTTATAATTATGTGCACCCGCAGCAGTAGTTAAAATGCGTGGGAAATCAGCATTTGGATCTGGGTTAGCAGTTGTCCATCTGTTTAACCATTGCTCTTTTGCATTAGCACCGTTAAAGAATGGATACGAAGCCTCTTCAGATAAATAAGTTTTAACCTTTGCAACGCCATAAGTAAGCACACTAAAGTCGAAACCTTTGTATGAAGCATTTAAATTAAAACCATAGTTTAACCATGGAACATTGTTACCAATTATCTTACGGTCAGAAGCATCGATTTTCTTATCGCCATTTAAGTCTCTGTACTTAATATCTCCCGGCTTAGTAGTAGCCGTCTGGAAAGCATGATTTGTTACATCAGCGGCATCAACAAAAAGGCCTTCTGATTCATAACCATAGAAAGAACCAATTGATTCACCAACTTTTTGTATAAATCGGCCATCAAATGTCTCTCTGCCATCTCCTAGTTTAGTAATGGTACTCTTAATAATTGATAAGTTACCGCCAATACTGAATGTAAAATCGTCACCAATTTTATTATTGTGAGTAATAGCAAGCTCAAATCCTTTGTTTTGAGTAGCCGCTCCATTCGATAAAGGAAGTCCGCTATTTACAGCATCAGTAGTACTAGTGTTTACGCCAATAGTTGCAAGCGCCGGAACTCTCATCAAAAGATCCTTGGTATTTTTAATATAGTAATCGGTAGTAATGTCTAATTTACCATTGAACATACTTAAGTCAATACCTAAATCAGTCATGTATACTTTTTCCCAGGTTGCCAATGGGTTAGCAATTTTTTGCGACCATACACCACCTTGAGGAGCCTCTTCAAAGCTATATTGATAACCGGTATTTAAAAGATCAAAATAGTTTCCGATTGATACCACATCCTGGTTACCCAATGAACCCCATGAACCACGTAGTTTTAAATTATTGATCCATCTCACATCTTTCATAAAGTCTTCTTTACTAACATTCCATCCTGCAGAAAAAGATGGGAATACAGCCTGACGAACATCTTTACGGAAACGAGATGAATAATCTATACGTGTATTAATTTCAACAAGATACTTGTCGTTAAAAGCATAGTTAAAACGTCCGAATACAGAACGCATAGACCAATCTTGCTGATTACTTCTGTTTGCCTGACCATCAGTATCTGAATTGATATCTTCCGGATTTGAAGAGCCAGATACTACAGTAGTCATATCATTGTTAGGGAAATTTTTACGACCAACAAAAGCTGTTCTGTAAGCATTGCTTTCTTGCGATGCACCTACCGTTATTTTACCATAATGTTTACCAAAAGTACGCTCATAATCAGTTGTTACCTGTGTTAAAAGCTCCCTTCTTTTACGCCAGTATTCAAGCATGTCATTCAGCACTTTCTGTGTTGAAGTGATTGGCTTTCCGGTTAAAAAGTCGTTAATAGGATCAAGGGTATTGTTAAATGACCATGAGTTACCATTTGTATATTTTAAGGAAACCAATCCATTTATTGATAACCCTTTTAATGGAGTTAAAGTAGCATTAGCTGAAGTTTGGAAATAATTATCACGATCCCATGCCTGGCCACCTTCTTCAATTATACGAGACTGGTTACGTCCGGCAGTTTGTGCGTTAACTTTACCATTATCGATAGAACCCCAATCGCCATTGCTCTGACGGAATACTGAAGTTGGAAGAGATCTGTTAAGCTCCGTCCAGCTCATGTTACCTTTACGGTCAAAGTTTTGGTTAATGAAAGAGAAGTTAGTTCCAACCTTTAAAATTTCAGGTACAATAGTACTTTCAGTATTTAACTTAGCAACAAAACGATCCTGATCTTTGTTAGGAATAAGAGATTCCTGACTTAAGTAAGATACACCCAAATAACTGTTCGTAATTTTACCTGGCGCATTGATATTCAAATTGATGTCGCTCAATGGCGCAGTTTTGCGAAGAACTTTATCATACCAATCAGTATTTGGATAAAGATCTGGTTTTGAACCATCTTTATACCATCCAATCTGTTCAGCAGTAAAAAGCGGGGCGCCACCAGCATTTGTTAAAGCCTCGTTATATAATGTAGCATAATCAACTGAACCAACATATTTGGCAATTTTGGTTGGCGATTGCCATCCGTAATTTGCATTAAGCTCTACAGTAGTTCTATCACCGTTACCACGTTTGGTAGTTACCATGATAACACCATTTGCAGCCCTTGATCCATATAGCGCTGCCGAAGATGCATCCTTTAAAACTGACATACTTGAAATGTCGTTTGGATTTAAAGTAGCAAATTCCTGTGCCGAAGCAGGGATACCATCAATAACATACATCGGATTGCTTCCTGAAGAAACCAAACTACCCCTTCCCCTGATGCTTACCGCAGTAGAAGCTGATGCATCTCTGCTTAAATCGCCAGGGCGTTGTAAAATAGTTAAACCAGGTGAAACACCTTGTAATGCATTCTGAATAGAAGTTACCGGCCTGTCTTTTAATTGCTTAGGAGTTACAGTAGCAATAGCGCCCGTTAAGCTTGTTCTTTTCTGAGTACCGTAAGCCACAACAACAACCTCGTTCAACTCACTTGAATCATCATCAAGGGCAACGTCAATTGTACCTGCTTTAGTTACGGTAACTTCTTTAGTTTTAAAACCAATTGCTCTAAAAACCAACACGCTGTTTTCTGGTACTGATAAAGCATAAGCTCCATCTGCATTTGTAGAAGTTCCGCGGTTAGTTAAATTTTTCACTTGTACAGAAACACCAGGAATGGGCTGACCGTGGCTGTCCTTAACTGTACCTTTAACATTAATATCAGCACGCTTGTAATTTACAGATGTGCTTGCTGCAGAAGCACTGATAGATGCTGCAACCAATATTAAAAAACAAAGTTTTACTAATACCAGTGTTTTAGCGAACGGCCTTAGCTGCCGTTTTAAGTAATGATCAATCATAATTTGTTTTTAGTTTAGTATTTAGTTAGTTATTGCAATTGCAATCAATGAGGGAAGACTTAGATGTTAGTTTTTTTACGGCTCTAATGTAGAAAGTAGGGTGCGCACATATAGTAACCAACTTTACGCAATCGGTTGAGTTTGCATTGAGGCAAGAGTAAGCTGTATACAGAAAATCTTAATAAATTGCCCAAATCCTATCCTATTTCAATACGATATTGACCCCAGAAAGTTTAATTGACCAGGAGAGGCTCAAATTCTCAAAATAGAATTAAAAATTAACCAATTGTTTAATTTACAACTAAAAAATTAGTTTAAATGGGTAAAAAAGGCACTTTTTTACTGTAAATAGTTCGGAATCGAACAGATCAGAACAAACGTTTGCGCGACAAAAATAAAAAAAATGTATTTCAGGTACTTTGAGGAAGCCTACTTGCCACTCAGTATAGCATTAAGAAAATCTGTTTTTTTCACATAAGTATTTGAGGTTTCATCACTTCTGTAAACAGGAAGTCTATTATTTTTAACAATACTTTTAAATTTTTTAAGAGAGATTCTCAAAATACTGCATGCCTCGGTTTGGGTGTAGTACAAATTCGTGTTAATCATAACTGCGCTATTTATCATACCAATTTAACTCGAAAAAATATTGGTTACATATTGCAATTATTGAATGGTGGGTTTTGATTTTTGAAGTGCTAAAAATCATAGCTGACTTGAAAAGGGCAAGAATTATTGACAAAAATCTGACAGACAAAAGAGATTCAGGCTACATTAACTTTCGTGGCTAGTATTATTTTTGTGGCCGAATATGAAAGCGGTTGTTGTGTTCTTCCTATCCCTGTTCTTCCTTCTTTTGGGAGGATCACATTCTGTTTATTCAGAAACTCATCACAGCAAAATCAGTTCTTCAACCATTCAGAAATTTGAAAAATCGAAGCAGGTAAATCTTAGGAACAGCATTCCAGGCGAAAAAAAAGAAGAATTTATCAGCGTTGAAGATGAAGATGATGACCAGGTATCTGTAAGAAAATCAGTAGTGCCTGCCAAATATGTAATGGCACTTACCTATGCATCAATTTTAATCTATTCAAACTATCGCCCAAAAAACCGCTTGCCCTTTTGCAAGCATTTATCCTATATTTCCTCTTACAAGTACATTCTGCAAAGAGTTTTAAAAATATGATAAAATATATGCTTCAGTTATCAGGCATATAAATAATCATCTGTGTATTTCTTTGTACATAATCATGCTGGTTTTTAACCGGGTAACTGATGCTTTTTCTCATTCCAGGAAATATCTGATTTCCTGACTCCCAAATCATTTAACAAACAATTAACACCAAATGAAGAGAATTGCAATGTTCATGGGCTTATGTGCCATATTGTGCCATACCAGCTGTACATCTGAAAAAAAAGAAGAAAAGGAAGAAACCAGTAAATATGCGGTAACAACCCCTTTAAAAATCGACACCTCGTTTACCAAAGAATATGTTTCGCAGGTAAAATCAATAAGAAATATAGAAATCCGTGCGCTCGAAAAAGGCTATCTACAAACCATTTATGTAGATGAGGGCCAATCTGTAAAAGCGGGCCAACTTTTATTCAAAATCATGCCCAAAGTATATGAGGCAGAATTGCTAAAGGCACAGGCCGAAGCCAAGGCCGCAGAGCTTGAAGTACAAAATACCAAAACCCTGTCTGATAAAAATGTAGTTTCAAAAAATGAACTGGCAATGGCCCAGGCAAAGCTAGACCAGGCAAAAGCCGAAACCTCAATGGCAAAGTTCCACCTTGCAGCAACAGAGATAAGGGCACCATTTGATGGCACGATAGACCGTATCCCATCTAAACAAGGTAGTCTTATCGACGAAGGACAACTGCTAACCAGCCTGTCAGACAATAGCCAGATGTTTGCCTACTTTAACGTTTCAGAACCTGAGTACCTCGATTATCAAACAAACATAAAAGGCCGTGCAGACAATAAAGTGAGTTTGCTTTTAGCAAACAACGAACTGTTAAAATACAAAGGCACAGTAGAGACCATTGAAAGTGAATTTAACAATGAAACCGGCAGTATAGCTTTCCGTGCAAAATTCCCTAACCCCGACCGCCTACTTAAAAATGGCGAAACCGGTAAAATACGAATGCTTGTTCCACTTAAAAATGCACTCGTTATCCCACAAAAGGCAACTTACGAAATCCAGGACAAAACCTATGTTTTTGTTGTGGATAAGAACGGCGTGGTAAAATCAAGAAACATTACCATAACCGGCGAAATGCCAGACCTGTACGTAGTGGGTAATAATCTTTCAGAAAATGATAAAATCCTGCTTGAAGGTGTTCAGAAGGTAAAAGATGATGACAAAATCAAAGCTGAGTACACCTCACCTGCAGAAGTCATTTCTCATTTAAGATTAAAAGCAGAATAGTGGTTCACTCCTTAAACAAGAAAATTGATGTTTAATAAATTTATACAGAGGCCGGTCCTCTCGATAGTAATATCGCTCATCATTGTGTTCCTTGGTGTTTTGGCCATGACCCATTTACCGGTAACACAATTCCCTTCCATTTCTCCCCCAAAGGTGAATATCACCGCAGAATATCCGGGAGCAAACGGTGAGCTAATGATAAAATCGGTAATCATTCCGCTAGAAAGAGCCATTAATGGTGTACCGGGAATGAAATACATGGCATCTGATGCAGGTAACGATGGCGAGGCCAGTATACAAGTGGTGTTTAACCTGGGTACAGACCCCAATCAGGCTTCTGTAAATATCCAGAACAGGGTAGCTTCAGTTGTAAATAAGCTTCCGCCACTAGTTGTGCGCGAAGGTGTAAAGATTACCCGTGAGGAATCTAACATGCTCATGTACATCAACCTCTTCAGTAGCGATCCTAAAATGGATCAAAAGTTCCTGTTCAATTTCGCAGACATTAACGTACTGTCGGAATTAAAAAGGGTTGATGGTGTTGGTGTTGCAGACATCCTCGGAAACCGTGAATATGCAATGCGGATCTGGCTGAAACCAGACCGTATGCTAGCCCACAAAATCTCTGCTGATGAAGTACTGGAAGCATTGAATCAACAAAGTCTCGAAGCCTCGCCCGGAAAAACAGGAGAAAGCTCCGGTAAAAGATCACAAACATTTGAGTATGTATTGAAATATCCGGGCCGATTTACCACTAAAGAGGGATATGAGAATATCATTATAAAATCCAGTCAAAATGGTGAAATCCTCCGACTCAAAGATATCGCAAACATAGAGTTCGGAAGTTCAATGTACGATATCTATTCAAACCTGAATGGCAAACCATCGGCAGCAATTACAGTAAAACAGTCGTACGGAAGTAATGCAAGCCAGGTTATTAAAGATATTAAGGCCAAAATGGATGAGATCAAAAAGAGCTCCTTTCCTAAAGGAATGGACTATGAGATCAGTTACGACGTTTCAAAATTCCTTGATGCCTCTATCGACAAGGTAATACACACCTTGGTAGAAGCCTTTATACTAGTGGGGCTGGTTGTATTCCTGTTCCTTGGCGATTGGCGCTCAACCCTCATCCCTGCTATCGCAGTACCCGTATCACTGATCGGAACATTTGTGTTTATGCAGTTCTTTGGAATCACCCTGAACTTAATTACCCTGTTTGCCCTTGTACTGGCCATTGGGGTAGTTGTAGATGATGCCATTGTGGTAATTGAGGCCGTGCATACCAAGATGGAAGAGGAACACCTCTCGCCACTTAAAGCCACAAAAAAAGCCATCCACGAAATCAGCGGGGCAATTATAGCCATCACCTTTTTAATGGCAGCTGTATTTATTCCAGTAGCATTTATGTCCGGACCCGTCGGTATATTTTACCGGCAGTTTTCCATCACCATGGCTACCGCAATCATATTATCGGGTATAGTGGCATTAACCCTTACCCCTGCCCTTTGTGCCATGATTTTAAAAAACAACCATGGAAAGCCTAAAAAGCAAACCGTAGTCGACAAGTTTTTGGGTGGATTTAATAATGGGTTCAACAAGCTATCAGACAAGTACCAAAAAATACTTGGTGCTATAGTGAACCGTAGGATGGTTACCTTTATGATGCTGATCGCTTTTTGCGCAGGCACTTATTTTATTAATAACACCCTGCCTTCAGGATTTATTCCGAACGAAGATCAGGGAATGTTTTATGCAATTATCCAAACCCCTCCTGGCTCATCTTTAGAAAGAACCAACGAGGTAGCAGAAAGACTCCAGAAAATTGCCGAGAAAATTGACGGAGTACAGTCGGTTTCTTCTTTAGCTGGTTACGAGATCCTTACCGAAGGAACCGGTTCTAACTCCGGAACATGTTTGATTAACCTAAAAAGCTGGGAAGAGCGGAAACATTCTGTTCAGGAGATCATGACAGATCTGGAAGAAAAATCTAAGGACATCCAGGGTGCCACTATCGAATTCTTCCAGCCTCCCGCAGTTCCGGGATATGGAGCAGCCGGTGGTTTCGAGTTACGTTTGCTGGATAAAGCCGGTTCAGGCGATTTCAAAAAAATGGAAACCGTGAGCAAGGACTTTGTAAAAGAACTAAGCAAACGTCCGGAACTGTCGTCGGTATTTACATTTTACAGTGCCAGTTTCCCGCAATACATGCTACGTGTTGACAATGACATTGCCCAGCAAAAAGGCATCACTATTGAAAACGCAATGAACACACTTTCTACCTTGGTAGGAAGTAATTACGAAACCAATTTCATTAAGTACGACCGCCAGTATAAGGTTATGGTACAGGCTTTACCCGAATACAGGGCATTGCCAGAAGACATCCTGAAACTGTATGTAAAAAACGACCATGATGAGATGGTTCCATTCTCGGCCTTTATGAAGATGGAAAAAGTATATGGCTTATCCGAAATCACACGGCACAACATGTACAATGCGTCAGAGA
Source organism: Pedobacter ginsengisoli (assembly GCF_002736205.1). Classification (NCBI taxonomy): domain Bacteria; kingdom Pseudomonadati; phylum Bacteroidota; class Sphingobacteriia; order Sphingobacteriales; family Sphingobacteriaceae; genus Pedobacter; species Pedobacter ginsengisoli. Next base: position 3,508,206 of record NZ_CP024091.1, read on the forward strand.
TCAGCGGTTCCTCTGCACCTGGTTACAGTAGCGGTGCGGCAATTAATGCCATTAATGAGGTGGCTCAAAAAACCCTGCCAAGAGGCTTTGGGATAGACTGGGCCGGTATTTCTAAAGACGAGGTATCGCGCGGAAACGAAGCCATTTATATCTTCCTGATCTGTCTTGGATTCGTATATCTGATCCTTGCCGCCCAGTACGAAAGCTTTATACTCCCGCTAACGGTAATCCTTTCATTACCTGCCGGTATTTTTGGCGCATTCCTGTTATTAAAACTACTAGGTCTGGAAAACAACATTTATGCCCAGGTAGCTATGGTAATGCTAATAGGACTACTTGGTAAAAATGCCGTGCTTATTGTAGAGTTTGCCGCTCAGAAACACCGCGAAGGTGCCACTGTCCTAAAAGCAGCTCTTGAAGGATCTAAAGTAAGGTTCCGCCCTATTTTAATGACCTCCTTTGCATTTATTGCCGGATTAATCCCATTGGTTATGGCCAATGGACCGGGTAAAATTGGCAACAGAACCATAGGTACAGCTGCTGCCGGAGGTATGTTATTTGGAACTATTTTCGGGGTACTTATTATCCCTGGATTATACTACATATTCGGCAAAATATCAGAAAAGCACATTCTTGTTAAAAATGAAAACGAAAATCCGTTAACAGAAGAAATTGATCATAATGTATAAGCACAAGATATATAAATCCATTGGCCTGCTGGGTATTGGTCTGGCCATTGCAAGCTGTAAAGTCCCTACATTCGTTCAGCCTGCTGAAAACAAATCAGTCCCTGAATCGTACAGCAACGGCACCGACACTACCAATATGGCCGCTTTGGAGTGGAAAGGTTTTTTTAAAGACCCAAACCTGGTAAACCTGATTGATACTGCCCTTAAGCGCAATCAGGAGTTGATGATAACGTTACAGGAAGTTGAAATAGCCAAGAACGACATCAAGTTCAAGCAAGGAGCCCTTTTACCTACCGTAGGTGCAAAGCTTGGCCTGGGAGTTGAAAAGGTAGGAAGATACACCAGTCAGGGTGCCGGTGATGCTTCAACAGAAATTGCTCCCGGAAAAGAAACCCCGGATCCGCTGATGGATTATACCGCAGCAGTATATGCAAACTGGGAAGTAGACATCTGGAAGAAACTGCGTAACTCAAAGAAAGCCGCCATCAGCAGATATTTATCAACCGTAGAAGGTAAAAATTTTGTGCTTACCAATTTAATTGCCGAGGTAGCCAACTCTTACTACGAACTATTGGCGTTAGATAATCAGCTGGAAATTGTTAAACAAAATATCCAGCTTCAAAAAGATGCCCTCGAAATTGTAAAAATCCAAAAACAAGCAACAAGAGTAACCGAGCTAGCTGTTCAGAAATTTAAAGCTGAAGTGCTGAATTCGCAAAGTATGGAGTTTGATATTGCCCAAAAGATCAAAGAAAGCGAGAATAAAATCAATTTCTTATTAGGCCGTTTCCCTCAGGAAATTCCAAGAGACAAGGGCAACTTTTTAAATCTGCTACCTGCAACAGTCCGCACAGGTATCCCATCGCAGCTGTTGGCAAACAGGCCTGATATTAAACAGGCTGAACTGGAACTTGCTGCTGCAAAATTGGATGTAAAAGTGGCCAAAGCAGAATTCTATCCTTCGCTGGATATTTCTGCGGCATTCGGTTTTCAGGCATTTAACCCATCATACCTGGTAAAATCACCTGAATCTATGCTATACTCCCTTGCAGGAGATCTTGCTGGTCCGCTAATTAATAGAAACGGAATTAAGGCAGAATTTAAAAATGCAAACCTGCGTCAGCTTCAGGCTATGTATAACTATGAGCGAACCATTTTAAATGGATACTTAGAAGTTTCCACTCAATTATCGAACATAGATAACCTGGAAAAAAGTTATCACTTAAAATCTGATCAGGTAGATGCATTAAACAAATCTATTGATATCTCTAACGATTTATTTAAATCGGCAAGAGCAGATTATCTGGAAGTGTTAATGACTCAGAGAGATGCTTTAGAATCTAAACTGGAACTTATAGAAACAAAAAAGAACCAGCTCAATGCAGTTACCAATATCTATCAGGAGCTTGGTGGTGGCTGGAAATAATTATCAGCTATTTTTTTAATAAGCCTCAGAGAAATCTGGGGCTTTTTTATTTGGGATTATCGGGATGCTTTCAATAGAGAAAAGCCATATAAAGGTCAGAAAAACAGCATGATTTAGATTTATGATATACTCTTTTTGCAGTTGAGCAAACTAATTATACTGAATTTGCCTGATGGTAAGGTAAGAACTCGTTTTATTTTTGTGGATCAGGGAGGTCCAGTTGCCTACTTTATCATAAACATATTTAAATGTCTTTTTAAAGATATAAGTACCGCTATAGTTGTAACGCATCTCCTCAATTAACTGATCTTGGGAGTCGTATTTGAATTTACTTGTATAAAGTATGTAATCGGTGGCTGCGTACACCCGCTCACTTATACGCTTCCCTTTAGCATCCGGGGTATAAATTGCCAGAAAGCTTTTATCAGAAGAATCTGGTACAGTATGGGCAAATTTTAACAATGCTTTCTGATCATCGTATTTAAATGATTCCGAATACAGCAATTTGCCTTTAGGACTATAACTAACCAATTTTACCACCTGTCCATTGGTATTATAATCGTACCGTTTAAGATAATTTATATTTGCCGAAGTATATTTCTCGGCTAGCTTCTTTCCATTATCGTCGTAGGCATACCTTATTTTGTAAGTCTCTCCTACCTCCTCAAAAAGTTCAGCATCTTCATAAATGTAAGACACCTTTTGGTATACCTTAGTACTGTCAATAGTATCGTAAACTATTCTTTCTATTAATACTCCATTTTGGTTGTAATTGAATTTATTTTTACTTACCAATACGCTCATTCCCTGAGAGGTATCGTAACAACTTTCTATAAATGAGCTGATATTTCCTTTTGGTCTTTTTTCATCACCAAAAACAGGATACTGGCCATATAAGAAAGATGGAATGATGAACAACAGACTTAAAACAAATCCTACTTTCATATGCTGAATTATTCAACTTTAAATTTAAATACCTGCCTGCCAAGATTTCCATCTTCATCTATACCTTCTACAGTCATGCGGTAATTACCTTTCGCATCTGAAGTATAAAAATTGAATTTTAGGGACTCATCTTTATTGGCACTAAGCTCCGGGTTCCAATATATGGCAGATCTGAAATCGGATTTCTGTTTGTTGGTTACCACCTCATATTTAGGTGAATAAAACTCGCGTGATCTGCTAAATCCCTGTGGGATAAATTTGGCGATATTAGGCGTATATACCTGTTCTCTTTTATCATGCCGTTTAGTAATAATTAACAAAGCCGATTTGTTACCTTTTTTAGGGTCTTTGACTAAGCTATTGATTAAAGCAAGATTTGTTCTGACAACCTCAATTTTACCAATGTTTGAGGGATCAATTTCGTTGCCATCGAAAATCGCTGCCATTTGTACGGTATCTATTATTTTGCGGCCGTCTAGATAAACATCCATTGCTACTAGTCCTTGTATATTATTAGTAAGGTCGAGCTGTTTGCAATGAGGAAAATTCATAACGTTTTTATTTTCCAGTTGCATAAATACCACACCATGAAGTTTCCCCTGCAAACAAATTCCAAGGTTAGGACAACTTTCAGGATTGGTTAATATGAAGGTCTGATCTGCATGTCCTTCAGGAATTTGGTTTGGCCCTTGAGACGTATATTTTATGCTCTCTAGTTTTTTTGCCCGGATAATAATTTCCTTCAATCGCGTAGAGCGGTCTGCTTTAAAAGCTAAAGGGTCAATTTGAATCTGGCTGATTTGGTTTTGATGGTCATTTAAATCAGGTCCGTTTCTGCTGATTCCAATTTCGGGGAGAACCGGTTGATCAATAGAAACTTCTACCCTGTTGCCACCTTTTAGGCTTCGGGCCCGAACATTAAACTTAACCCCTTCGTTAATCATCATTCCTTTTACCTTAAATTTTCCATTTTGGTCGGTACGGGTATCTTCCATAATACCGGAGTTTAATGCAATCAGGGTAACCCTGGAGCCTGCAACAGGCTTATTTCCGAGTGTTTTTACTGTACCCGTTACATCTATACCAACCCTCTCCGCAGCATATTTTGGAGGTAATGGCTGATAGAAATCATTTAATACAAACTTCCTGTAGCCCTGAGTTAGCATTAAGTTATCCAATTGCCTGTCAATTTCGCTTCCATTAGTGCTGAAATAGTAATTAGGATTTTCAATGTAGCCCTTCAAATCGGAAGAAAGTAATAGATTGGAAAGGATAGTACTTTCTTTATCGCCCTGGTCGGGCACAACGGATTCACTTACTACTGAGACAGAAAAACTACCTTTTACCAATTTACCGGCAGCATTTAGTGGGGTTACATCCATTTGCACCAGCGATCTGTTCTTATAAATAGGTTTATCGGAGGTAATTTGAAGCTTTATGGAATCTGTTTTTTTAATAAAAAAGACCCTTTCACTTAGCGGCGAGTCTGTTTTTTCGTAAAGTGTAACGGTAGCAATCCCTGCCGGGAATAGATCTCGCTTTATTTTTATCTCTGAATTTAACTGATCAGCAGTTATGGGAGAGGAAAGAATCAGCTCTCCGCCTGATTGAACTAATAACTTTAATTCTGATGGCGGGGGATTACCGGAAGGAGGAGCTTTTACAGTAACTGCAACAAAATCATCTTTAGGTTGAGCTACAGAGAGTACAAAGCTATTGTTTGCAGCAACGGGAAAATTAATTGCTCGTTCGGATTTGTCGGAAAATACTACCACAGCCTTATAAACTTTACCTGACTGTGGTTGCAATTCAAAACTACCCATTCCGGCATAGGTACTTGAAAAACTAGCTACCACTTTTCCTGCATCATCTATTATTTTCCCACTTATTTTGACACCAGCTCCATTAATACCTATTGCCTTAAATCCAATTCTTGAAGTGATGCCATTAATTAAGTTTCCTCCTTCAGGAAAAAACTGAACATCTGTATCTGCATGTTCCACATTTAAGGATATGATTTTAGTGATTTGATTATTTGTACCAAGCCTTAAATTGGTTTCGATATATGCTTTTTTTGCTAAAATATGTTCATCGCTTACCAGTAAAATTTCTGCATCACCTTGTTCATCTGTTTTAATGGATTTATTGGTTATAGTGTTGTATTCTGAAATCAACTTATATCTTACAACTTTGCCCGAAATAGGTGCACCATCGGAATCCAGGTAGTTAATTTTAGTTGTGATATGAGTTTTACCATTGATTTTTTCATATCTGGTAGAGGAGGATACCTTAGCTTCGCCCAGGTATGTATTACTAACAGTAAAGCTTTTATCAAAAAAATAATCGGCCGCTTTGTTCCTCATCCATTGTGTGTAGGCTCTAATTCTGTAAATGCCTGCCTGGCAGTCGTCGCCTAATATCAAATCACCACTAGCCGTCCCTTCTACCACCGGAAGCCTGACTGATCTATATATTGAATCCTTTTCAGTAATCAGATCCACATATACTGAACCGCTTAGGGTAGATAAAATATTTCTTGATCCCTTTGTTACATATGCTTTAAACCAAAGTGTATCACCAAGGTTATAATTGGGCTTATTCGTATGAATATATACTTTTTCCTGCTGATCGATCTGAGCTATAGCCCCAGATGTAAATGATGCAAAAAGCGTAACAATAGTGAGCAGAGATAATAAATGAGCGTTTTTTATCATATCGAGCGTAGTGTAATTTAATTAATTGATAATCAAATTATTAACAAGTAAACCCAATATAAGGATTTTTTTAATCGCTTGAATTATAAAGTATGAAATAGTTTTAAAGGGTATTGGGAACTTAAAAACCTGTAAATTTCCTTATCACATCATCACGAGTTGTTTTCTGCATATCTAAATATGCACGGTCAACTATAGTATTTTTTGGCAAAGCAGTTTTTAAATGATCAATTAAGTAAATGGCATGTTCCTGATTACCTACAACCACATTAAGAAAGGATAAATTTATAATTTTATTTATTTCAGCAGGAGCTAAGTTACTGCTGAAAGTTGGGTTTTGTTTGGCGAGATAGGCTTTAATGATATCAAAATCACTATCAGCTAGGGTAAATTCCTTTGAGCTATAATACAACATCCCTCTTTGGAGTCTTGCATTTTCGTCTTTTGGAAACTTTTTAAGCCATTGAGTACAAATATCGATGGCTTTTTGAGGTTCCTTTAACCTAATGTAGCAGATAATTAATGATTGCGCTGCTACATTTACAGTATCATTTAGCTCAATTGATTTCTTTAATAAATCTACTGCTTTATTCAATGTAACCTTTTCCTCTTCTCCGGCTGAAGCACTCATCATTAGGGCTCCCGCTTGATTGACCAGAGTCTGAGCTTTGGCTACATTGTTCGAATTAATGCTCTGTCCGCATGATGAATTAACTAGCATCATCATTATTATGACCATTGACATATAAAATTTGTTCTTCATCTATAACTATTTACTTACTCTCAATTATTGCAGATTTTGGAATGAGCTGCACGAATACAAAAAAGCTTGAACCGGTATTTAAATTGCTCTCGAAATCTATTCTTCCACCCTGGTATTCAATAAATTCTTTACACAACACGAGCCCTAAGCCAACACCTTTTTCGTTATTGGTGCCATAAGTAGGTTCGGCCTTAACTGAGAATATTTCTTGCTGTTTTTCTGGTGAAATACCCTTTCCATTATCGCTGATCGTAATCTTACATTCATTGGTTAATTGCGCTGCACTTACTTCAATTTTCCCTCTTGCTGGGGTAAACTTTATTGCGTTGCTAACTAAATTGCGCACAACCAGTTGTAGCATATCTACATCTACAAAAACCATTAACTGACTGGGAATGTTCACATTTAAAACAATATGCTTTTTAGCTGCATTTATGCTTTCCATTTCAAGGGTGCTTTGCAACACGGAATTCAAATTTACCAACACCAGATTTGCACTAACACCGTTCATTTGAGATTTTGACCAATGCAAAAAATTGGATAACATTTGTACAGCACTGTTGGTAGATTGCATCAACGATTTTTCTAACATCGGACGGTCGGTATCATCAACTTGATTTTGGTTAAGTAGTTCTAAATAGCTTTGAATACTGATTAATGGCGAACGCAAGTCGTGAGAAATAATCGACATCAGTTTATTCTTTTCGCTATTGGTCTTTTCCAGCTGGTCCTTTTGGATTAAAATCTGCTCCTTACTTGCTTCAACCGCAATTGTTTTGTCAAGAGCTGCTTGCCGTTCGGTATCGTAACTTTTTCTAATGAACCTGATGATGATATAAACAACAAAAACTGGGATTGGAAATGCGGTAGTTCGATCTATAAACTGTCCTTTCCCCATTTTAAAAGGATACTGCACTAATGAGGGGTAGTAAAACTCGATTAAATGAATGAGTAAGAATGCCACCACATAAATAATTAACCATTTAAGATGCTGATGATATGGAGAAATTGCCAGTACAAGCAGTAAATACGCAGGCCATATTAAATCTGTAGAACCAAGAATGCCTGAGTTGGTAAAATAATTAACGCCAAAAATAATTAATCCTGTTAAAGCAAATATGGTTGCGCTGTGGGGTTTGGCTTTATAGCGTGATAAGTAATATTGATAAAAAAATAGTACTCCTAATATAAGAGCAGAAAAGGAGCCAACATATAAGCGAGCATACAAATTGTAAGGAATGTATACAAGATCAAGAACAAATAGCCCTATACAAATGGAGTGAAAAACCCTGCTTTCTAATGAAAACAATTTGGGGCTGCCTGTTAAATCTGCCCAAAGCGTTTTATTTTTTATAGATTTTAGTACAATTGAAATAGGATTTGATTTAGACATATTTGTTCTCCAAAAGCTGTTATTTGGATGGTATATCCAAAAGTAACTTTCTAAACCTATATTCTTTAATCTATTGAATAAAATATATTACTTACAAGGCTCTTTGCTAATCTCTTTAGGTGTTATGTAAATTATTACAGAGAGAAAAAATTTAGGCTTAATTCTTTCTCTTAAGGATATTAAACCGGTACTGATAATTTAGCATGACATACCTTTTAAGAATGAGCTGTTCGTTTGTGATCAAGGCGTTTAAATACCCATATCTGGTTACAGAAATATTTTGGTTCAACAGATCGTAAACCGATAGTTTCAATTGCCCCCGATCCTTTTTATGTGTAAGTAAAGACACGGCCAAATCGACAATATGAGAGCTTCTGGGGAAGCCTTGCGCAATTTGAGGGTTATATATGAAAGAATATTTTGCATCAATTACAATCCGATTAGGAAGCCTAAGGGAACTGGAACCGCCTAGACGGTGGGAATAGTTTATAACTGAATTGAAATCCTGGTTTAGGTAATCGACCAATGACCTTTGATACATGTAATTGAAATTAACCATCGCAACGGATTTGTAATTAAGTGTAAAATCCTGGGTTACTCCAAACGCACGAATGCGTTGCCTGGCTTCATCATTATTTAAAAAAACGATTCGGCTATTGTAACTACCAAAAAAACCTGTTCGCAGACCTATCTGCCACGCCTTAGATTTTTTGAATTGTTTACCTATTGAACCACCCCCATTTATCCATTGTCCGCCATCCTTATTTACTACAGTTGCAGCTGTAAAACCTTTATCGTCAATAACTGCCTTTTGAACAAAATTATTATCAGAGAATGTCGAATTGGCATAACCACTGATGCTGAGCAACCGTGAGGTTATGTATTGGTAATAATTTGCCCTTAAAAACCGCTGTCTGCTTGCTATTAATTTCGGATTACCTATAAACGTGTATTGTGCGGATAATTCGCGAGAAAGGGGTTGCATATTGTAAATAGTTGGGACATCAATCGACTCGAAATAGCTCATTGAAAACCCACTGTAATCTATTGCCAATGATGGAAACCAAACAGTAAAACGTTGCCTGATGTCGTTAGCTGAAGTATTGAATTTGTTATTGACATTCTGAATTTCAAGGTCGATTGCAACCCTTACCCTTAGATTAGCACTGATCTGGTAATTGAGCAGCGGCTTAAGATTTTGAAAGAAACCAGTGCGTTCAAAATCATTGCTTTGCTCTGCCCGGAATTGATCATAATTTCCTGAAGTACTATTTACATCAAAGGTAGAAAGCGGCTCGGCCCAATAATAATATCGGCTGTTAGAAAATAACTCAGCAGTCAGTCTTTTGCTTAGTGGAAGGTTATACAGGATAGATAACCCACCTCCTGTAGTTTTGCTGCCATTTTTAATGTAGCGGTCGAACAGTGACGATTCGAGCTCCGAAGAAAAAGAGGTAAGCTGGTTGTAATTATAAGTCTCGGTATTACCGTTATTTAAATTTAACTGGTTATTAATGGTAAGTGACCTTCCCTTCTTAAATCTCTTGTAATAGGTCAAATTGTGCGAAAAGGCATTGTTGCCCGTTCTGCTTCGGTTGCGCCCATCAGTTTCACTCAACTCCGGAAGCTGGGTATTCGATTGTTTCAAAAAACTGGAATACCTATAGCGTTCAGGAGAAAAGGTTAATGCCGGACGGTACCGTATACTTTCAGTAGTATCGGGCTTCCACTCTACCAGACCACCCAATGAATGCGTAGTGGCATTGCGCCTGGCCTGATCTGTTCTAAAGGAGGTAATAATGGTATTGGTAATAGACTGCTCATTTAAGTTCTTAGTTTCATTGTTGGTGATCGTATTCCCGTAAAAATAGGCAAGGTTAAGTTTCAACTTTTTACCATAATCATTATTGATGTTGATTCCGCCGGATTTCACGTTAACTAGCCCACCAGATTGGCGCCCCCAAAGTTGCCATAATCTACCTGATCACTGCCAGATCGGTTGAACCCACCCATACTCTGAAGGTCATTATAACTAAACCCTGTGCTATTAAGGTTATTTGCCGCTCCCATCAAGCTAAACTGTAATGTATCCCGAAAACTGCTTACAATACCGCTTGCTTCATATCGCTCTCTGGAACCAATTCCACCCATAAACTTGCCAAGGGTACTTTTTTTAACGGCACTTTTTAGTTTCAGGTTGATCACGTTTTGCAAATTGGTCTCATTTATTTTACGGTCAGGATCGTTTTCCCGGTCCAGATAAACCTGAATCTTATCGATCATCTCGGCGTCTAAATTTCTTAAAGCAATGAGCTGGTTGGTACCAAAAAATTCCTTACCATCAATTAGTATTCTGCTGGTGCCCTTTCCGTTAACCAATACCTCACCATTCTCATTTATCTGAACTCCAGGAAGCAGTCTTAACAATTCTTCTACTAAAGCATTTGGGCGTGTTTTAAATGCCTCAGCATTGAACTCTATGGTATCCTTCTTCATTACTACCGGCGACTGTTCTCCTGTTATCACAATTTCCCCAAGGCTTTTACCTGTCAATTTAAGGGTTCCAAGATCAAGCATCCCAGTCTTTAAGGCTATCACTTGCCTGTATGATTCGTATCCTACATAGGAAACAATTAGTTTTAATGACCTTGTTGTTGGCAGGCGCAACAGTTGAAATGTTCCATCATCTTTTGTTACCGTATATGACACAAGTGATGTGTCGCGCGCATTAACCACTGCTACTGTTGAATAACCTAGCGGAGAGCTAGTGGCCGAGTCAATGATTGTGCCTTTAATAGAAGCATTGTTTTGGGCATTGGATACTAAAGTTGTACAAAAAAACAAAAGGAACAGCAATAAGATATTCTTCATGAGAGCGTTATGCGGTTATTTGGTTAATCGTTTTAAAACTAACTCAAGATAGTTTTTTTTTGTGGTTTAGCATATTTCCTTGGCTTGAGTACGTTTCAAATAATTTTACCTCCAAAATCTTGATTTTTTGCTCAAAATTTTAAAATTAATTATTAAAATTAATTTTATAGAAACTATTGTTCCTTGAACAGCGCCTTAGTATATTTGATGAAACAAAAAAGATATGTAAAAGCTAAATATTATGTTTTTGCCAAATCTTCAAAATATTTGAGGCATTTAACACTTTAGAATCTCGATTCAGAAACCTAGGAAATTTCAATCGCAACGAGAGAATAAGTGAAAAGTGCTCACGCAGCTTATTCGTTGTGTGGTCTCCTAGGACCTCTGAATCGGTAAGTGGGGTTCCACGCTTTTTGTGCTAAAGAGGTTTTATATTTTACTATCCCCCTTACCAGATTCCATATAATATCTGCCCTGATCATTAACTATGGAAGTACTTATAACAATTCTTTGCGCGCTAATTCTTTGCCCACCAGGTTGAGCATAATTTAGAAATTTTTGTAAGAAACCTGGGGGTTTATACAATGTTTAACCAATCGTTACCCAATTATTATGCATTGCTTATACAATTGCGAATTGTATAAATGGCATGTAAAAATTGCCTTGTAGACTAATAAAAATCTAAGTACTAATTACTCAATACTAAAAGACTAAAAAATATTACCCGCATGAAAACAACTAAACTAAAATTTGTAATGGCTACCATTTGTTTAAACTTTAGTTATGCGCAACTCAAAGAAAAATCATCAGCACAAAATCAATTACAGTTATATCAATATGGTTTCACCGGTTTTAAAACTAGCTGCAAACCTGGTTTCAGGATTAAAAAGGAAATAGCCAATAGAGGCAAGACAATTGTAGTTCGTAATTATACCGTTCAGCAGCTTTTTTCCATAGCATATGGCGCAGGAACACAATTGGTTCTATGCAGGTTATTATTGATGTAGCGGAACCTAAAAAACTACAGGAGATGAGGTGCTATAAACTATTTGTACCCCAACAGCAAATAGATGCTTTTTATACCATTATGCAGCAAAACCTCCATATGGAATTTCCTTATTGTGCATTAGCAGTAGAACAAAGAGGCAACAAGAACTACTTGATTATAAAAGACATAAATAGCTAGCACATATTTTATGGTAACCGATATAAAGTTATTAGACAAAAATACACTTGCAGAAGTATATATATCTGCTCTCTCTATTGTGTACTGCAAAAATTGAAGTCTCTGAGTTTGAAACCCAATTTATGCAAATTAAAGCAGGCGATGAGTATTGGAATTCAAGAATATTTGATGAGAAAATTGCACAAGTCTTAGATGCGCTTTTTCTTGACGTTAGGGATTACTCACTGGATTATTTATATGACCGCAACGATTTTATTAATGTTAACTTGATCAGTTTCAATGAAGCCGAAGTAAGGATTAAAGCACAAGAGGCTTTAAAAAATTAACTGGATAAAATCAAATAATCAACCCCCAAACCATTCCATAATCTTCTGAGCACTATTAACGATAAAGGAAAATTGGCGAAATGGAACTAATTTTATAGATGTTCAGGATAAAATTAATAGACTAATCGTATATTATTCTTGCTGAATCAAATCTGTGGTCGTAATTGAACACATCATAAATTAAACGGGCAAGCAGGGTTTTGATCTCCAATGCATCTTTGAACTGATCAAAATGATAGTGGTATACCCATTGCTCATTTTCAAGAATGAACCCCAGAGCGCTAATCCCTTTAACATTCCAAAAAATGCTTTGGTAATTGCAATAGTATTCGGGATCAGCATCGAACAGTAAGGTAATTTCAATGGTGCTGCCTTTCAATATAAATTTAGCAAAGGTATCTGGCTTGGATTTAAAATACAGTTTGAAACCACTCAGTACCCCTTTAACCAAGTCAAACATTGCATTATCAATCTCCTGACTATCGTATTTTTGACTTACAACAGCTCGCTGCCATTCATTGATTTTATTTTCTCCTTCACGAAGCTGATCTGCAAAAAAATCCGTTCCTAATCGATCAAAATACTTTTTGTACTCTTCACTAACCATCATCCTTTTCATGTTCTTGGCTTTGCGTTGCTCATCCGAGATACTCCTGTAAAATGGATTTTGTATGCTTTTAAGAATATCGAGTGTGCCATTAATTTTTCTTAATGCCTTACCGTGGTAATGAGCATAAATGTAGTCTTCATCTTCAATATAACTGGAAATCTGTTTTTCAAGTTCAGCCTTCTCCAATTCATAAGCCTCAATTAATTCTTCAAGATCTGATTTCATAAAGAGTTATACATTTTAAATTTACTCCGTTATAACTATCAGCAATTTACTTTATTCTTCTTAAAATTCATTTCTATTGTTATTTGCCTTGCATAAATTCATTTTCACTTTATTGGATATCACATTCTGTGATTTTCAATCCTACAGTTCCTAACTGGTAATCTAAAACATAAAGTCATTTATCTAATCAATCCTTATCTGGCAAATAATCAAAGGGTAATTGATCAGCAATACGTAAAGTAGCCCAGTAACCCTCATGTAGTACGGCTTGCGGGTTTGCCAAGTTTCCATGAGTATCCACAAAAGTTTCAGGAGTTAACATTGTTAAAATAGATGTTACATTTTTTTTCTTCTTGTAAATAACAAATAGGGAATTGTTGAAAGAAAGTTTGTAGTTGCCATTGAGATTAGCGGTCACAACACTATCATACGGCAACTCTTCAGGATAAAGCAAATCATATCCCACTTTACTTCTACTTATTAAACTGCCTGCTCCTGAGAGAACCGTTGTATCTTTGGCAAAATAATTTCTTCCATTCCATTGCATAGTGACTATGGTATCAGTTGATTTGAACTCGTTTTCCTCTGATTTTCGTAAATTAGCTTTGACTAGTTTTTTCATCACAAACCCTTCTTCTTTTGAGGTTTTATTTACCAGCGAGCGCATAAAATGTACTGAAGAACCTAAATATGCTTTCTCTCTGTTGGATTTCCATTTCTTTTGTTCCTTGCTATTTGCAGCGGTCATTTCCTCAAAACGGGTATAACCAGAATACGAGGTTCGGCCGGCATAGTGAACAAAAGAATTTAACTCATAATATATCCTATACCCCAACGCCTGATTTTCAATAATTAGGGGCTTTCCCGCTTGTGCAGTTAAAACATAGGAAGTGTCATTATGATCAAAAGACAGTGTTTTAGGATTTTTGATTGTGCAGTACTGCCCCCCTTTTCCCAAGAAAAACATTTTAAAAAGCAGAAAATATTCCTGCCAATTTGGATTTGCTGTTATCGCCACTTCATCAAGTAATTTCACTCCAGGAGTAAGCTCAACAATTAAATTGGGTATATTATTTTCGCTCAAGTCAGCAAACGCTGAATTATAGCCAATATAGGATACAATTAACTTATAATTTCCTGATGGAATATTTTTTAGCACAAAGCTTCCACTATCAGAACTAATCGTAGCTTTAGTGGTATGGTCAAGATATACCGTCGCCCCAGAAAGCGGCTGATTACTCTGAGCATCAATTACCTTTCCTGTTATTTCCATGGTAGATTGCTGGGAGAACACCATGGAGCAGTTAAAAGAGGTAAACAGTGTTATCAAAAATATCCTCAGGTAGAAATTCAGCAACAACATTACGTAAGAATTTAACCATCAACAATATACACTTTAATCTCATAAATAACTACTGAAACCTGACCCCCAATTTTTAAAATATTTAGTAAAAAATATTTCATATACTAACTCCTAAATTAACTATCATTGCAGTAAATTTAACGATATCAAAAAATGAAAAAAACGCTTATCTTATTAACTCTCCTTTGTTCTAATCTGTTTGTTATGGCACAGTATGAAAATGCCAAACAAGTATTTGAGAGCCCAAAACTAAAAGATGTAGTAAAAAGCCACAAGTTAGTGGCGATTTTGCCTTTTCAAGTTACCCTATCCTACAAAAAACAGCCGAAAAATTTCGACTTAGACGCAAACAAGCAGAAAGAAAAAACGATGGCAGCCTCCATCCAATCGAGCATGTATACTTTTCTGCTTCGCAAAGCCCAAAACTACACAGTAGAATTTCAGGATGTTGAAAAAACGAACATCCTGCTTAAGAAAAAGGGCTTAACAGATTCCCTGGACCTATTGACAAAAGATGAAATTGCAAAAGCGCTTGGGGTTGATGCCGTAATCTCTGGAAAATATGAAAACGAGCAGTCGAGATCTGAGGCTGGCGCAATTGTTACTACCGTGTTGTTTGGCGGACTGGGCAGCAAAACCGGCTCTGGCGCACTAACAATGACTATTAACGAGGGCAGCAATGGCGATCTTATTTGGAGATTTTTTAAAAGCATGAATGATGGCGTGTTTAGTTCCAGTGACGAACTTATTGATCGAATGATGAGGAAAGTATCCAGGAATTTTCCCTACACCAAGTAAAAAGATCTTAAGGGATATTCTACTTGACTCATTTTTACTTTTCAAAAGTCCAGGTTGTTAACAGCAGGTTAATAACCTGGATCAACACTCCCATATGTTGCTACCTTGATAATTAGAAACAACACCAACTCAATATGAAAATTATAAAATCTGATTATCGTTGATAGTATCATATGATACTATCAACGATGAAGGAAGAAGAACTCGGCTACATGGATTTTTTCATTTTAACATTTTCCATTTGATATTCACCAATACTTCTTCCTTGAATTTGGCCATTTTCAATAGCCGGTCTATAATGGATACCTCCATAAAGCCTACTAATGGCTGCTTCTTTAGCGGCCTGATCAAAGGAAGTGAAACCTCTTATTGGCAGTCCAAAATCGACCTCTGTATCGTCTTGAAACTTAAAATTGTCTCCAAATATTTTAGTTAAAACATAGGCAGCAGATGTTGATGCAACACTATGTCCGCTAGGGTATTCCGGGAATGGAGGTGTTTGCAAAATTGGTTGCCAATTTTCATCCATATTAGAGTTTATGAATGTTTCTGGCCGGATATAATTGCTCCTGTATTTTTCGTCCCAGCAACTAATAAATGCATCAAATAGCGCAATGCAGGTGGATGTATATGCAAAGCAACTTTGAGCATAATTAAAGTTTTTCATTTTGCAGGCAATACCAGCAATAGAAATCCAATGTGCACCGGGTGATATTTTTTTTGTAGCATAATTCATATGCCCATTTACATTCAAAAAGAAAGGATTACAATCCCAAAATTTAGCAACATCCAATTGTTCCTTACTTAGGTTTTTACCGATCAGATAAACCTCATTTGCATCCATGTAAAACTCACTCTTCTTATCCTTATTATAAGTGGGAGGCGGTGAGGGTTTAAATTGATCTGCAGTTTTCATACACAATGGCCTTATTTTATTCCAATAGGGCTCAACAGCTGCCATATAACCGGGGGGAGTTGGTGCCCAATTACCCTCTGCTTTGACAATGGTATAACGTCGTAATTTACGTGTTTCTTTATACTGATCCTGATCTACCCATTTTAAAACAGAATCTGACACCTTTTTACCATATAAAATTGAGTTTTGAATTAAGGTATCAGGATATCCTTTTATTTTATACCACGAGAGGATACTGTTTAAACTATCTAAAGCTACCTGATCGGCAAATACAAGCCGTTTTGCAACCTGCCAATATGCGTAGGTAGCTGCTACTGAATAGCTAATTTGTTTTTTGTCGGCATTTGGAATTCCATTAAAGCCATTCAATTGTCCTTTTAAGGATTGAAACTGGTTATTATTCTTTACCTGAATTTCGTATGCGGCAATATTTGCATAAACAAATATTCTGCTCGCAACTGGCGGAGAAAATATATCGCTTACAATAATATCTGAAAGTGCTTTCTGCGATCTATGCAAAGGAAATGCATCATTTTCGTTCTTGCGCCATTGTGCATTGGCGCAGGTGGAAATGCAGAAAATAAATAAAAACAAATATAGTTTCATGATGTTCGTTTTAATTGGCAGCCTTTAAAAGCTGAACGTTATCATTATTTTTAACAACAATAATTTTTTTGGTATCTCCTTTAATCTCAATCATATTTCTAACGTCGCCATCAATATATAATCCCGAATCGTATGGAGCAACTGGTTTAAAATTGCCTTTGCCATCTCCAATTAAAAGTAAACCTAAACTGGCATCTACCTGACCAAGCTGAACCCGATAGGGATAAAAATTTCCGGATAAAAGGATATCCTCTTTTCCGTCCTTATTGAAATCATCTATAACGATGCCCCATGCTCTTGAAAATTGCGCTTCGATTGGAAGTTTTTTAATGGTAAATTTTCCGGTTCCATCATTTAATAAAATTGATGTTTCGAGCTCTTTACAGTAAAATTGCTGACTTTTGCTCAACTGCTCTGGCGTATACAGCTTATCTATTGTTATATCAGAGTAGGAGCTGTAATTTAAAAATCGCTTTTTTAATTGAACCATCTGATCAAGCAGTTCATCTCTGGATGCCATTGGATAGTTTTCTCCCTGAATGTAATAACACATAATTGGATCTAACACGCCATCATTATTAAAATCTGAAGCAAAAATGGTCATTGGTTGCTTACCACTCACTTTAAATTGATTATTTAAACCACAGTTACCTGCTACAAAATCAATTGCCCCATCATTATTCACATCCATAGGCACAATTTTACTCCACATGCCGTCTGAATTTTCTAAACCAGAGTCTTTGTCATATCTTAAAACTCCTTTGTCATTACTGAATTTTTTTAGAGGCATCCAATCTCCCCCTATTAACAATTCCGGATAGCCATCTTTATTTAAATCCTGCCAACAAGCTGAAACAACCATACCAGCGTTCTCTAAATCAGGAGAAAGTTGGTTGGTAACATCGATAAACTTTACTTCTCCTCCCTTAGATTCATTACGCAACAAATAACTTTTACTGCATAACGGGAAAGAGCCGGGCTTACTCATTCCGCCAACAAAAACATCTAAATCGCCATCTTTATCAAAGTCGGCAACACTAATGGCCTGTTTGCTACCCCACATTTTTGGCAATGCATCTTTGGCTTTATGAAAAATGCCTTTCCCATCATTTAGATATAATCGATCCTGATATTCAGGTGAATTCTCATCGTATTCGTTCCCACCGCTTACTACCCATAAATCTGGGGCCCCATCGCCATTTGCATCAAAGAAAACTGCATTCACATCTTCACTGGCTTTGTCCTCATCCCAAGGCTGACTTGATGAGAGACTATAGGTTCCTTCTTTATTACCTAAGAATAATTGACCCGCCTGCCCAATTGCCCCTCCTATAAAAATGTCGTCTATTCCATCTTTGTTAATATCGGCAGTAGCTGACGCCGGGCCGAATTTTGATAGCTGATAAGGTAAAAGCGTTTCGACTTTAAAGTCTATAAAATCATTTTCGTTATGTTTAAACTTTAACCCCGATTCTAACGTATTATCTACAAATAGAGGTTTTGTTTTAATGGTATTTTCTTTTTTGGTTCCTGCCTCTTTCTGATTAATTGTTAATGTCTGGTTCGATTGTACATTTTCAACAAGACTCTCTTTACCATCTGGCCAAATTACTTTAACATAATCTATTTTAGTGTTTTTACCCAAACCAAAACAATTTGTTTGACTTACACTGGATTGATAACCACGTACTACATACTTTTCCTGAAACTGCAGATTATCGTTTGTTTTAACATAAATTTTAGCACCTATAGCTGCGGTGTTTAACCCGGTGCCGATAAGATTAACTTTTAAATAGTTCGATTTTAGCAATTCTGAATTATTCCTATACACCATTACAGGTGAATTTATGTTGCAAACAATTAAGTCCAGATCACCGTCGTTATCTAAATCGGCATAGGCGGCACCATTTGAAACGGAAGGCTCAGAAACGCCCCACTCTGCT
The DNA here is from genome assembly GCF_002736205.1 of Pedobacter ginsengisoli. Taxonomy (NCBI): domain Bacteria; kingdom Pseudomonadati; phylum Bacteroidota; class Sphingobacteriia; order Sphingobacteriales; family Sphingobacteriaceae; genus Pedobacter; species Pedobacter ginsengisoli. The sequence continues at coordinate 3,526,980 of NZ_CP024091.1, forward strand.
GTTTTGTTGGTAAAAGTTAAATCATGATTGTTGGAAAAAATATAATTAGAGATTTTATTTGAGGGCATTTTTTTTACCAGATCAAATGTTTGAAAGTTTAAATTTCCCTGTTTAAGTGATTCTTTTTGTGCATTGGCAACGGTATACTTTAAGAAATCCATATCAGTAAAATCTCTTAAATAGCCATTAGATATAAATAAATCTTTCCAGCCATCATTATCAAAATCAGCAAATAGAGAAGCCCAACTCCAATCAGTATTAGAGACACCTGCCAACTGACCTATTTCACTAAAACGAAGGCTACCATCGGCTGCTACACCTTCATTTAAATGTAACATATTTCTCATTTGCTGGTTATAATAGCCACTGTCAAGTAATAGATGATATTGATCATATTCATCAGGGCCTTTAAGCAGTTTTTGTCTGCGGTTATTCTCTGGCAGCATATCCAGGGTAATGATATCAGGTCTACCGTCATTGTTATAGTCGGCAATGTCTGAACCCATTGAATATTTTGAGATGTGCTTTATTGATTTCCTGATACTTTCAGAAAAAGTCCCGTTTTTGTTATTAATGTAAAGGCAATCTTGTTCGGTGTAATCACTTGAAGTATAAATATCAGGCCAGCCGTCATTATTCAAATCGCTTACAGCTACGCTTAGTCCAAAATTTAAAGCATTGTTTACAATGCCCGAGGTTAAGGTTACATCAACAAAATGTGGTTGATTATTTTTTGAATCATTTCTAAATAAACGGTTCCCATATTTCATATTTGGGGTAGATCGTACCTTTTTGGTATTTAAGAACGGTTTATAAGTTTGATTAGAATGATTTAGTAAGAACATGTCTAAATCGCCATCATTGTCGTAATCAAAAAAAACTGCCTGCGTAGATTGAGTTCCTACTGCATCAAGACCATAAGCTTCGGCCATGTTTTTAAAAACAGGTATGCCGCCTTTTATTCCCTGATTTATAAACAGTTCATTTTTGAGTTTATCATCACGAAATTTCCCGGAATGACAAACATATATATCCGGCAAACCATCTCCGTTTACATCGGCAATACTTACCCCTGTTGCCCATGTACCATTCCCTCTTACACCTGCTTTATTGGTAATATCTTCAAACTTCAAATTACCCTTATTAAGGTATAATTTATAATCTCCAGAATTTGCTGAAAAAAATATGTCGGGTAAACCATCACCATTAAAATCAGCTACTCCAACCCCGGATCCGTTATACAAATACTCATAGTTCATAACATGTAACGAATCCGTTTCAATTACTTTATTTACAAAACTGATATTTGTTTCTTTTGCAGGCAATAAAGTAAATAAAGACTGTTGCCCATTAGCTTTGTTGCCAACCGCAGCTAGCGCTGAGAAAAAAAGTGCTGATAGCCATATCCTTATTTTCATGGTACTTTTAATTAAATCAAGCTAATATCTAATTTGTTGGAAGCGATAAGCCTTTACTTCAATTCTATCTTTTCGTCGTTTTCTTTATAGGGCAAAAACACAAGCAACATAGTCATCATCTCATCGGTAGATTTCATATCATTGGCCGAATAAACATTTCGGGGTGGATTACTGGGATTGTTGGGGTTACTCTTTGTATTATCGTAAGTACCCTCTATTGTTAACACAGAGCCTTTGGGGATTTTCACTAAACTCTTAAACTGATAAATTTCTTGCCATCTAAAATCCCAGGATGGGATTGAAACGAGCTGTATAGTATCTTTTTCTGGTGTTACTGCATATGATTTAAATATCTTACCCAGGTAATGCATATGTGGCCAGATGTATAATAAGGATTGATCTTGAGGCGTGGTAATTTTTAATTCAAACTTTCTTACTGAATCAGCAGGAATGAAAAAATATGGTTCGATAGAGCTTTCGCCTACGCCTGCAGAGCCTAAGCTAATTACTTCTACTTTTCGTTCAATTGGTGTTTTTTTGAAAAAGAAATTTACTCCAGAAACAATGTCTTCATCTTTGGAAACCGGGGCAAAATGTACGGTTAATAATATAACGCCCCGTTTAGGCATAACCCATCCAAAATTATTGGGATAAGATTCATAAGATGTTCCCGGTATCCATCCTCCGTAATAGGTCATTGTTTTTTTAAACGGAAAATACTGTGAGTATTTGGTCCTGTCATCTTCCGTTAAATTTAAATAATCGGCACCCTGTTTAATATCAATATCATCTGCTACAGGGTGAATTGCAAAGTTGGCGTGATGTATTACTTTTTTATTGGATGAAAAGAACTCCATTGCTTCTACATTATTTTCAGTGCCAATATCAAAAGGGATTTTAAAAACAATAAACCGTTCTTTATTATCGCCAATAACTTTAAATGGTTTAATTGTTTGCAAAACAAGATCAGGTTTCCTGGAATACTGAGTGCCTTCAATATAAGTTTTAACACCTTCTTTTGGTGCTTTACTCATATTGCCCATAGGCATTTTGTCGTCAACCCATTTGGCTATAGTAAGTTTTTCTTCATTCGTTAATGATCTGTCATTCTTAAATAATCTGTAATGGTTATCCGGTTTCCAAGGTGGCATATAACCCGATTGTGTTACCTTTTTAATAAAAGAGGCTCTTTTTGCAACATCTTCGTAGGTTAATAAAGAAAATGGAGCTGACTCTCCGGGCCTATGGCAGGACTGACACTTATTTTGAATAATGGGTGCAACATCTTTATAATAAGTTATTTTTTGGGCATTTACATTATTTGTACAAATGAATACGCCAATTGCAATGGTGAAAATTTTTGATAGCATTAAAGATCTTGAACACATTATATATCGTTAATTAGGCATCCAACAGGAATAGTTTTTTTAAATGTTTGTTTACCATCTGACAAGTCCTTTATGGCTTGCTCCAGATATTTTTCGGTAATCACCAACCGCTTTTGTCCGAGCGATGAAGCCCAGTTATCAATTAGGCCGTTATAGGTTATTGCCCCCATTTTATTGATTAAAAAAACTTCAGGCGTAGTAGTTGCCCCTAAATATTTTGATAATTGTTTACCTCTGTCTGTTAATAGATTGAAGTTGATGCCATATTCATTTTTAAGCTCGTTTATTTCCTTTAATGAATAACTGGCGCCGGGAATTATGCCATAAAAACTGATGCCTTTATTAGCATTTTGAAGTTTTACCAAACCAGGTAGATAATTTTTGCATAAAGGACATTCTGGACTTAAAAACACAAAGACTACTGGTGTACTTAAATTAATCTGGCCTGCTTTACCATTCAAATCAATTAATTTAATCGACTTTATTTTTGCAGGAGATATCATCTTTTCCTGAGCTTTTATAAAAACCGGAAAAATGGCTATGGAGAGCAAAAAACTTAATCGAACAATAAATAACTTCATGGCTTTTGATTAAAAAAAGCCCTTAATAGTTTTATTAAGGGCTTTTTAATATAACAATTATTTTTTATCCCACCAAACACGACCAAAAGCATCATTTGGACCGCTTCCAAAATCTGGATTTTTAGCCATTTCTGCAATTGCAGTTTGCTGATTTGCGTAGTTTAAGTTAGTGGTATTTAACAAGTCTATACCTGCTCTACGTGCTAAAGTTAGTGGTGTTCCATTAGCCTTTAATTCAGACCATGCTAAAACTGTTGTAGTATTAGGGAAACCAGTTCTTTTCCACCAAGCCCAAGCTTCTAATGGTTGTCTGAAGAAATCTAAATAAGCCTGACAAGCGATTTGATCAGTAGCTTTTGCCGCATCAAATTTAACTCCAGCTTTGTTATAGTAGGTATCGATTGCAGCAGTAGTTACAGCTGTAAAACCTGTTACATTCGCATCCACCGCTCTATCGCTGTAAAATTGAATAGATCCATAAACACCATTTTTATACCATGTTTCGGCAACATCGGTAGTCACACCGCGGGCTGCAAGATCAGCACGTATAAAGCAATACTCAGCGTAAGTAAGTACTGGGTAAAATCCTTTACCTTTACCGGCACCCTGGCCATCATTTTCATTATAGTTAGGTGTAAACAACCTGTGTTGCAACTGAGATAAATTATCTAAAGTAGCATATAATGGTGCATTTGCTGGTAATTTTGCTTCGTCTGGACTGGTAAAACTTCCCACATAATTTCCTGCTGCATTTGGACGATAATATATAGCTAATCTAGGATCTCCTTTTGCAACCAAAAAATCTAACACAGGTTTACCTGCTGCAAAATTTCCAGGGTTAAAGTTTCCGCCTGCGTCAGCATATGATGGTCCTACCTTAAGCATCCATGAATCATTTGCGTTTGCCATTTGTACTGGATCTGCTAGTACATCTGTTGCAATTGATTTCATTTTGGCTGGATCAACTTTCATTAAACGAATAGCTATTTTCAAACGTAATGCGTTTGCAGCTTTGGCCCAACTTGTAGCATCACCATTGAAATATGGATCGTTTCCACCAAGACTGATCTGGCCTGCAGTTGCTGTTTTCAAAGTAGTTACAGCTGCTTTTAGTTCTTCATCTACTTTTGCAAATACTTGTTGCTGAGTATCATAAACTGGGGTTGTAGTGCCACCATACCTTGCTTGAAAAGCTTGAGTATATGGGATACTTCCGTTGATATCACTCACGTAAAATGCATAATATGATAAGAGTATTTGTGAAATTGCTTTCATATGTACCCTTGCATTTTTATCAGCATCAGGCATTGATTCTATGTTTTTTATACCATCGGCTAAAGCCGGGCCTAATCTGCCATAAAATATTTTACCATAACGCGTATTAAATTGTGAACCGACATTATTAAAATTCAGTCCGTTTCCTGTGGCTAGCGTGCTGTATTGCATCCAAAGGTTTGCTGCACGATACACATCTGCAAAGTACTCAAAATCATCCTGAGACCCTACTGCAGCTCTAAGAAACTGATCTTCGGGCTTAACTTCGTATAGTGTATTAGGGTTTAAATTTGCCTTTACAAAGCTTTCCTTTTTACAACCGCTCATTGCAAGCAAGGTTGAACCCATCAGGAAAAAATATTTTGCTTTATTTATAATTTTCATATCTGTATTATTTAAATAATTAAAACGACGCTCTGATGTTGAAACCTAAGCTTCTAACCAAAGGAAAACCGCCATACTCAGCAAAAGCACCTGCTCTATTGCTAAAAATGCTTTCAGGATTTACACCATCCTTAGCTGTTTTATATAGATAGGCTATATTTCTACCTGTTAAATTTAGACTCAAAGTATTTATTTTTAATTTACTTAAATATTTACTTGGTACTGAGTAGCCTACAGTTACTTCGCGAAGTGCTACCCAAGAATTTTCAAATACAGAATATTCTCTGATACCACTAGACCATTGACTTAAGTTTTCGTAATACGCATACGCAGGTATTGGTTTTAATAAACCTTGTTTAACTGCATCTGCATAGGTCATTCCACCTAAATCTACTCCATTCGCTTTTAGTCCATCGTTTAAAACTCCGTCAGGAATGATACCATCATGTTGTACTACACCATTTGCATCAGTATAACTTACCCCCCTGAAGCTTCATCTCTACCAAATAGTGAATTTGAGAATGAACCATTAGCTGATCCATATTGATGAGTTCCAGAAGCCATTAAACCTCCGATTTTTGCATCAATTTGAAAACCTAAAGAAAAGTTTTTATAAGTAAGATCTTGTCTTGTACTGGCAAGATAGTTTTCCATCATGGTTCCTAAATTTTTTCTGGTACCATCATAATCCTGCGATCTAACAAAAGTATAATACCCACCAGTGGTTCCATAACCTGTGTTACCCAGTACTTTTTTACCGTTACTTGGGCTGGCAATTGGATTACCGCTAGCATCTTTCTTTTGATAATATGAATAGCCATAACCTGTAATTAACGATCCATATTGCTCACCTACTCTGGCAACAGAAGTAATATCGTTACCAAAAGCTAGATCCAAGTCATAATTTTGAACACCAGGTGCTAATTCTAATATTTTGTTTCTGTTACGTGTAAAAGTAACTGATGCATTCCAATTAAAATCTCTTGATTCGATTGGCTTACCGGTTACCAATACCTCAATACCTTGATTTTGGATGTTACCCGCATTTAGAGATTGCGAACTAACTCCTGATTCCTGTGGTAAAGAGAAACTCAAAATTTGATTGTAAGAATTTTTCTTATAGTAAGCAACATCAAAATTTAAACGGTTTTTGAAGAATCCTAAATTGGTACCAATTTCGAACTCCTTAGTTAACTCATTTTTTAAGTTGTTATTTCTAAGAATATTATCACTAAAGCCATAAACCGATTGGTTACCACCGTTAGCATTACTAAAAGTACCATCTTGTAATCTGTAGTAACCGTCAGTATTAGTTAGTTGTGGTCTTGCTGACAATCCTGTATAAGAATATGATCCTCTTAACTTACCAAAAGATAATATTGAGTTATTTTGGAATACTGGTAATTCAGTAAATATCCATGACAAACCTACACTTGGATAAAAGTATGAATAGTTACCGTGGCCGTCTCTGTAAGTAAGTGCTGATGACCAGTCATTTCTTCCAGTGAAATTTAAGGTTAACATGTTTTTCCAGGTAATGTCTCCATATAAATAAACGGCATCTGTACGCTCACCTAAATTTGGATAAGCAGTTGTTGATGCTGGGTTAATGGAATTTGAGATGGAATAAACATCAGGGATTTTAAGCCCGCCATTGGTATTTGATCTGTTATAAAATGCAGAGCTACCAAGGTTTTTCTGATAAGTTTCAGCTCCTAATGAAGCATTTAATTCAAAATCACCTGAAAGTTCTTTGGTTGCATTTAACAATCCTTGAACACGATATGATTTATTGGTATTTTGAGATATTTCGTAATCACCTCCGGCAAAGGCAATACCAGCTCCTCTATTTTTTCTTTCGTAGGCAATGTTGTAAAAGTTGGTATTTGTTCTTACCAAAGCCGAAAGCCAAGGAAGGATTTTAATATTTACATCAATATTTGCTAATAGATTATTTTCCTTTTCGGTTCTGTTATCATTTTGAAGTCCATAAGCAAATGATCCGATTCCATATGGGTCATAACGATTTCTATCAGTAGAACCCAATGCACCACCGCTTACCGGATTGATATTGTTATTTATATAAGTGTTTAAATCAACGTTTCTAGGTTTATAGTATGTAAATGCGAACAAAGGATTATTAGCACTTCCTTGTCTTGCCGGATTCAATGAATTAGACATTGTGTAGTTTACACTCGCATCAATGGAAATTGATTTTGAAATCTCCTTGGTTACCCTAAGTGCAAACGCATCTCTTTTTAAACTATTTCCAGGTTGAACACTTGAGTTATCTAAGTTAGTATAAGCTAAACGATAAGTTGTGTTTTCGTTAGCACCTTCAACCGATACGTTTGTATTGATAAACTTACCGGTATTAAAATAGTCTAATGGATTATTGGCTACCCAAGGTCTCATTACTCCATCTAAATCTTTTACCATTCTACCATCTAACTTAGGTCCGAAAGAATAACCACCTACATAGTAACCTGCTGATTGATCAACAACATCAACCCCATTTGCATCTTTAGCAAATACAGGTGAAATTCCACCTCCATATTGATTCTGAAGATCTACAAATCTATATGCTTTATCAAAAGAGCTAGTTTGAGATACAGTTACACCCAGACCTTTGGTAGTTTTACCCTTTTTAGAAGTAATTAACAATACTCCACCGGCAGCTTTAGAACCATACAAAGCCGATGCAGCAGCTCCTTTTAAAACACTGATACTCTCTATATCATCAGAGTTAATGTTTTTCATGATGTTACCAAAATCCGCAGCATCACCCCATGAATCTGCTCCGGAAGTACCTGGCTCCATCAATATTCCATCATAAACAATTAAAGGCTGTGTATTTGAACTTAGAGATGAATTTCCCCTTATTCTGATTCTAGAAGAAGAGGTAGGACCACTGGCGCCTTGATTAATCATCACACCCGCTACTTTACCTTGTAATGAATTTACCACGTTAGCGTTATTTGCTTGTGATAATTCATTACCACTTACAGCAGTTGCTGAGTAGCTTAATCTTTTCACCTCTTTTTTAACACCAAAGCCGGTAACAATAACCTCAGAAAGTGATTCAGTATCATCAACCATTACAATCGATTGACCAGATGAAGCCGCAACTTCCTGAGTAACTAAACCGATAGATTTAATAACCAATCTAGCGCCCTCTTTTACCGTAAGCGTAAACTTACCTTCGGCATTGGTTGATGTTCCATTTTGAGTTCCCTTTTCGAGAACACTTACCCCAGGAATGGGATTACCAGACGCGTCTTTTACCGTACCAGTAATATTCTTTTGTGCAAAAGCTGTAATTGTTAAAAAACATAACAACAGCAGACTAAAACACTTTAAGTACATTTTTTTCATAATTTTAATTTGTTTAGTATAACATTAGTTTAGGATAATTAGGGACAGTTAATTAATCGTCTTTTATTTCTACATATACAATGGATTTTGGTTAAACATTTTCATTAGTTGGTTATTTTCTTAATCGAACAGACTATTTTCTATCATTAAACTAGCCGCAGCTAACAACTCTGCCTCATTACTTAAAGTAGAGAACATTATTTCTGTTTGCTCAGCTATTCGGGGTATACAAAATTCATTAAGCGCTTGCTGAATTGCAGGAAGAAGCATTTTACCTGCTTTGGCACCTCGCCCACTTAATACAATTCGCTCAGGATTTAAAATATGGATTAAAGTGGCCAAACCTTTACCAATCTGAAATGCGGCATCAGCTAAAATAGATATAGCCAGAGGATCTTGTTTTATTACTGCATTTAGGAAATGATCTGCATGGCTTTTACTTTTATCTTTAAAAAGAGTTCTTAAGCTAGTTTCCTCCCCATTTTTTACCGCTGCTTCTGCTTTTTGTACCATTATCAGAAGAGATGTTTCAACTTCAAGACACCCCCGTTTACCACAAGAGCACAATGTATTTGAATTAGAAAGCGGTATATGACTAAATTCGCCAGCATAGCCGCTGCTGCCTCGGTATAATTTACCATTAATAATCATCCCTAAGCCTGTACCCCAGCCAATATTGACCACGAGTACATCTTTTAAATTTCTTGCTTCTCCAAAATTTAATTCAGCCAGGGCTATTAAACTTGAATCGTTATCTATATAAACAGGTAAACCTATCTTTTTAGAGAGATAAGCTTGTAGACTTATATCTTTATCGACCTGCATAAAGGAATAGTTCATACCTTTTTCTGCATTGATAAAACCGGGCATCCCAATACCAATACCCAAAAAATATTCCTTATCAATTGCCGACTTCTTTATACAATCATCAATAAATGCGATCAAAGTATCGGCACTTTTACTCATAGTCATATCCAAGTCAATCACCTGGGTCGGCAAAACCTGATGATTCGACAAATCATATATTGTTAACTGAGTAGTTAATTGATCCATAGCTACAGCTATTATGTACCGTTTATAATTGGGGTTTAATAAAAAAATTAAGGGTCGGCGACCTCCTGTTGATGGCGCCAATCCCTGTTCGATAATTAATCCCTCTCCCACTAAAGCATTTACAGCAGATGTTATTAAAGGCAAGCTTTTTTTAGTGCGTTTACTTAAATCAATGAGTGATGACTTCTTTTTGTAATAAAGCTGCTTGATAATGTCAGCTCTTAATTGCTGCCCTTTTTTAATTATTGCCGACATCTTTAGTTTAGTTTACATAAAAGTATAAATAAAATAAAAGAAATGCAAACTTTTTAAAAATTTTAATTACATGATCGTTTATATCTAAATAATTAATCAAAAACTAAGATTTATTGCTAAATCAAGAGGGAAACACTTACTTAAATTTAAAAAGTGAAATACACTTTAAGATGATTGGAAGTTCTTCATTCGAAAGTTCATAAACACCTGGCCCGCATCTGGAAATAGCCATTATTATATATAGCTGGTATCATCTTTTGTTAAAAAATGTTAAATCAGTTTGAAAATTTTATTTTGTTTTTTTGATTTGCTCCCACAGACAAACTATTGAACCGACATTTTTTTAGGCTATTATTATAAATTCTAGTGTTTAGATCATGTTAGTAAATTTCTCACTTACCCACCTTCATGGAAGGTGCAAATCTTTATTGTTTTTTCTATTCCTTTTTGGATTACACCCGGGATTGCATGCCCAGGGTCAGGTTGCAACTATCGACGGCAAATCCGCTTTTACGGCAAGGCTGATCAATATCGAAGCCGCAACGAACGAGACATTTCGTTACAATACGACCTTACGTAATGGATCTGCAAAGCAGGCCCTTTACGAGTTCAAAACGAGTTTGCCGATCGGCTGGATGATCAGTTACAAGGTAGATGGTAACCAGGTGGCCTCTTTAAATATTGACCCTGGTACATCCCGGGATGTATCTATAGAGATCAATGCCACAGCAAGCACCACACCTGGCAAGTACAAAATACCTGTAAAGGCAGTTGCAAATGAGGATACCCTGTCCCTAAATCTGGAGGCAGTTGTAAAAGGGTCCTATGGAATAACCTTAACTACACCAACCGGGAAGCTGAGCGAAGAGCTTACCTCCGGCAGTCATAAGGAAATCCTTCTGGAGGTAAAGAACTCGGGTACACTGCCATTGAATGATGTTGAACTCACCTCACAATTGCCAACCAATTGGGAAGCCTCCTTTGAACCTGCCAAACTTAAACAAGTGGAGCCGGGAAAAAGTGTAAATGTAACTGCAAAGCTTAAAGTTCCGGACAAGACCATCGCAGGAGACTATGCTGCTACCTTTACCGCAACAAATAGTAATAGCAACGCCCAGGCAGCCTTCAGGATGGTTGTTACAACTTCATTACTCTCTGGATGGATCGGTATTTTGGTTATCCTTTTAGCCATTTCACTGGTATATTATCTGATCCGCAAGTATGGCAGAAGATAGAAGAAATGAAGGATCCTATAATACAACTGAAGGGCCTAACCAAATGTTATGGCCCTCAAAGAGCCGTAGATGATCTGAGCCTCAATATCAGTAAAGGAGAGATCTTTGGACTACTGGGGCCTAACGGAGCAGGTAAAACCACAACTATACTCATGATGCTGGGGCTTACTGATCCAACCAATGGTACTGCATTTGTTTGTGGCTATAACGCAACAAGTAACCCCATTGCTGTAAAAAGAAAAGTAGGTTACATGCCCGATAGTTTAGGCTTTTATGATAACATGACAGCGCTGGAAAACCTAAAGTACATCGCAAGGTTAAATGGCCTCTCCGAAAATGAAATCAGAATACGAACATCAGAGCTGATGGAGATTGTTGGGCTTTCTTCGGTGATGACCAAGAAAACATCAACTTTCTCCCGAGGTATGAAACAACGCCTCGGCCTGGCCGAAGTATTAATTAAGCAACCAGATGTGATCATTCTTGATGAACCAACCCTGGGAATTGATCCAGGCGGCGTACAAGAGTTTCTGACACTTATAAAGCGTTTAAGCAAAGAGCAGGAATTGACCGTTCTGCTTTCTTCACATCATTTACATCACGTTCAGCAAGTATGCGATCGGGTAGGGATCTTTGTAAAAGGCAAATTATTGGCCCAGAGCAATATAGAAACCTTATCGGCCGATTTGTTTGGCCACATGGGACATGTTGTATCTATAAAGTCAGCACATGCTATTCCTCAGCCCTGGTCGCTGCAACAGGAACTGGAGCAATGGGAAGCCATTAAACAGATTACAATAGATAAAGAAACGATAGTGTTTGAATGTAAACAGAACATTACACCGGCACTGGTCCGCTTTTTTGTTGAAAACGGATACGACATCCTTGGGGTACATCAAAAAGACTATGGCCTGGATGACATCTATCAAAAATATTTTGAAGACATTAATTGAAAACCATGAACAGTCAAATTAATATATATAAGACCGCAAAAGGAATCCGGAAATCCAATCCCTTTGGTGTAGTCCTTCACAAGGAAATGGCAGATCATATCCGAAGCTGGCGCTTTATTGTGCTGATCGGGTTGATCATACTAACGTTTATTAGTTCAATGTACGTGTCCTTAGGTAATATCCGCTCAGCCATAAGCAATACCAATGATCCGGATCACACTTTTCTATACCTTAAGTTATTAACTACCACTGATAATTCCACGCCGCCCTTCCATGTGTTCCTGAGTTTTCTTGGCCCCTTATTAGGTATCAGTCTGGGGTTCGATGCCATCAATGTAGAGCAGAACAACGGAACGCTTACAAGAATTATGGCACAGCCCATTTATAGGGACAACCTCTTGCTGGCCAAGTTTGTAAGTGCCATGATCATGGTAGGCACCTTATTCTTCGTATTAACTTTGTTGATGACAGGAGGAGGTCTGATCCTGACAGGGGTAAGGATGGAGCCACAGGAACTGTTAAGGATACTAGGCTTCGTGGTGATCAGCGTTATCTATGTAGGCTTTTGGCTGAGTTTGTCTATCGTACTATCCATTAAGTTCAGGCAAGCGGCTACTTCAGCACTTACCGCTATAGGTATATGGCTATTTTTTACAGTATTTTACCAGATTATTGTCAATCTTGCAATCAGGTCCATTCTGCCTGATCCCAGTTTTTTGAGTCAGGACCAAATCCTGCGTTACAACGAGTTTATCCTCGATCTGTTGCGAATCGCACCCAACCAGCTTTATACAGAGGCAAGCACAACCATGCTGATGCCATCCGTTCGAAGTCTTGGTCCGATGACCATGGAGCAAATGGCCGGGGCAATACCTGCGCCTTTGCCATTCAGAGAAAGCTTAATGATCGTGTGGCCTCAGGTAAGTGGTCTCATAGGAGCAACCGCAGCTTGCTTTGCGCTTTCCTACTATCTGTTTATGCGCAGGGAGATCCGGGGTTAGCATGTCTGACAGCTGGAGTTAAGAACTGGACCTGGCCACCTCTTTTGCGGAACCTGGCCATATGGAATAATCCCCAGGCTAAGCATGCGGAAAAAGAAACCGAGCAATTCATAAACACCGTTACATTATTTGGCCAGCATCCCGGTCCGATCCTGCTACAGACCGGCGACAATTTTGGCCCGAAAAAGTTTACGGATTTGGGATTAGTTATCAAACAGCATAATAAGAACGCCACAATGTCATATTCATTGGCTTTTTTACCTGTCCACTTTCAGAAAGTCTATTAAAATGGGCTGTCTTCTTCTTTTGTGTCGGCATGAATAAATTTTATTGAAGCTCCCACTCATCAGTTCATCTGCAATAGATTAATATTTAAGATAATGATAAAGGAGTTGGAATAACCTATAATTAAATACTGTCACGACCATTTTGTTTCTTTGCTGGGCTCAGGCGAGACCGAAATAACCTCTTTCTTCCATTCAAAAAGCCTGTTCATCGTCTTCTTCATAATGTTCTGTTTACTGAGCCTTTGACTGTTTATGAAATAGCCTCCGCTCTTCTTGATATTGACGCTCTTCCTTCCCCATCGGCAGCATAGATCTGAGCAGTTGCCGGATTTTCTTACGCTGGGAAATCATTTTTTTCTTTGGTACCTGCTGTATATAAGTCAGCTTATATACAGCGGCTTCTCTCCCAGGTTTTGATCCTTCTCTCATGGCAATTATTATTTCCATCAAAGATTGAGGTTGAAATTTTGAGGTATTCCCATGCTGGGAACAGAACGGGACTTGTTCTTAAAAAATGGCGGCTTATCAAAGCCTGTAATATCTTGTTCAAAAAATACTATTGTTCATGAATCATGAACAATCAAAAATAATGAACGACCAATTTTGCAAAGATTACAGTACAATTAAACCCTCATATTGATGATTTCTGGTGGAACAATATCCCTTCGCTACAGGGAATTAAATGTATAGGAAATGGAACGAAGAAGAAGGGAATATTGATTAGGAAGACCATAATAGAGAGGTAAAACATTTTCCTCTGAAATCTTAGTCTCCTGGTAAGGCGTCTTCTTCAAAATCGCCATGGCTTTCAAATTGTTGTTTAAGCTCAAGCCGCTTAAATTCGCCACTCTCTTCCAAAAAAGCTTCAAACTTATCTAGAGTATCTTTCATGGCTAAATTTAACTTTAATGTATTTTCACCTTTGATAATAACACCATCACTTATCATCTCCTTAATCATAGACCAATTGTTGTGGAGAGCGGTTTAAAAATTAGCTGAGTGTTTGAAAATCATTCAATTTAAGTCATCTGAAGTCTAATGAAGAAATCATTATCTTTACAATTATGAATTATAAAAACGAAATAACTGTGAGCACGACTGCTGTAATAGGCAAAAAATACCCTATCTATAAAAGCGATTTTAAGATTGGTGATGCCGAGTTTTTAAAAAAGGATGGCGACCTATTTGAATTTGACATACACTTATCAAGTGCAAATCCAACCAATTACCAATATAAATTCGACGTCGACAGTAGTACTTACGAACTGGTATCAATGAGAGCAATTCCGAAATAGGAGCTGCAAAAAGTAATAATTAATAATTGTTTTACCTTAGATTCTATTAATCATCTATTTTCCCATCCTATCCCACTTATGCAAAAAAAGCGGCTATCAATCTTAATACTCTTATTAATTCTCATATCTAGTAGTTCCTTTAATATCCTGCCAAAGGATGTAATAAGGAACGATTTCAAAAAGTACTATGATAAATTTAACGTACAGGGTTCATTTGTAATTTATAATCAGAAAGAGGCTGAGTACACTTATTATAATAAGGAACAAACTTCTCAGGCGTTTACTCCTGCATCCACATTCAAGATTTGCAATACATTAATTTCACTAGATAGCAAAGTTATTAATGATGAAAATGTAGTGATCAAATGGGATGGTAAAGAACGTCAAAATTCCGTTTGGAACCATGATACGAATATGAGAGATGCTTTTAAAAATTCAACTGTTTGGTTCTATCAGGAATTGGCGAGAAGAGTCGGAGAAACACGAATGAGAAATTTGATAAAAAAGGCTCGTTATGGAAACTGTGATATAAGTGGAGGTATTGATGCATTCTGGTTATCTGGAGGCCTTAGGATATCACCAAATCAACAAATCGAGTTTCTAAGAAAGTTGCAGGGTAGCAAACTCCCATTTTCTAAATCATCGATGGATATTTTAAAAGATATTATGATCGTTGAGAATAAATCAAATTACGTAGTACGTGCAAAAACTGGTTCCGGCAAGCAAGATGGTAAATACATTGGGTGGTATGTAGGTTATGTTACTACTAAAGACAATATTTTTTATTTTTCAAATTGCATCCAATCGACAGAGAAAAATCCAGATTTTAATAATG
Source organism: Pedobacter ginsengisoli (assembly GCF_002736205.1). Taxonomy (NCBI): domain Bacteria; kingdom Pseudomonadati; phylum Bacteroidota; class Sphingobacteriia; order Sphingobacteriales; family Sphingobacteriaceae; genus Pedobacter; species Pedobacter ginsengisoli. The sequence goes on from NZ_CP024091.1 coordinate 3,542,315, forward strand.
CCCGTACTGAAATTACAAACAGCATTCTTGATGAAATAGGTATTTTGAAATAGGTGCATTCGTAACATTATTCATCAATCACTACTCCCTATTTATTTTATAATACTGTACGAATTTGAAAATATGATGTAAAGTGTAATGCCTCAGTTCCAGAGATGGATAATCATACAAGCAGATATTTGAAATCTACTTTCATAAATCAATACTTTCCATAATCATCCATTTGCAAAGTTGACACTTATAGAAGAAGAATGGCTTAACGCAGAAGAATGTTATGTGGAGTTCCAAACTGGCTATATTAAGTTCAGCTTTGATCGAGAGACTGGCATCTTCACGATTGAGAATGACACGCATTCTAAAATGGGACCTTATTACCGCGTTGAAATAGGAGAAGTATAATTTTCACAACAAGAACTCCACATTTTCCTTAATAGGTTATCCCAATTTTATAATTAATAGCTAAACCCATAACTTTTGGCTTGATCTAAACAATCAGATGGCTTAACACTAAAATCTCAGTCCTAAAATCGTCCTAAAAAAAGATAAATATTATCTTTTTACCCAAAAAAATAGCCCTCAAACGTTGATTTGAAGGCTATTTTAATTCGGTGGAGAATAGCGGAGTCGAACCGCTGACCTCTTGCCTGCCAGCAAAGCGAGCTAAACGCCCAGCTGAGCTTCCAAAGCCTCTTTTCCTGCCTTTATTTCAATGTGCACGAATAAGTGCACGGTACCTAACGGGGTTTATAAATCTGTTAATTGTTACAATATAGTAAATCGACCGCTTAAATGTTTAGTATTAATTATGGTACTCAACCAAGCTTTCAACGCAATTAAGCAAAGGAGGAACGGAATAAATGGACTGTGTGGTGCTATGTGAGCGTTTATGCCGTAGTTCCTTTAAGCGTATTGTGGTGACAAGCCTTAACTTTGTGTAATGATTAATACACCTGCTAACTCTATATCCACAGTTTTTACCTAATTGTACTTATATCGCGAAGGTTTAGATTATGGATATTAAATGCTGCCAGTGCTTTTACTAGTTACTTGATTTTGGTTCAATCTGATAAACATCACACCCTTCTAAGGAAGCTAACTTCCCAAGTAGCTCTTGTGATCCACCAATGTAAGTGAATTCTGCATCGTAATTAGTAACAATGCACCATTCTTTTGTGTCTGGGTAAATCGCAGTAGGATTATCTAGGATATCATCTCGATTCCAAAGCACTTCAAGTTCTGACAATCTCCCGCGATAGATAATCTCATTACCAAACCAGTCGGAGGTCTTTAAAAGACAATAATAATAGTTTACCTCTATATCGCCATACAGATTAAGAATTACATCTCTAATTCTCTGTACTTGTGTATTTTCCAAATCACCATCAGCTGGAAAAGAAATATTCGATGGCCACTGTTGATCCTTCAACAGCAGTAACCTGATACGTTCCTGCGCTTCGATTGCACTCTGTAAATCAAAATGTTCTCCATACAACTTAAAAAAGTTAGGCCAAGTGATTGCTTTGTAATCGAACTGCTTCTCATTCTGTTGAAGACTATCCTGAGATAGACACTTTTCAGTCTTAATCCAGAATGGGTGAAAGACTATAGCATACCTCTCAAATATCAAAGGGCATAACAAAGTTAGATAGTACCAAAGTATTTCATTTGGTGCATACTCAATCTCATTATCTAAGGCAACGTGATCACCTAACGATGCATGTGTGGCTATCCATTCAGGTAATACAGCGTTTATCTTCTTCATTTAATTTACAATTGACACCCTAAAGTAACGTTTCATTCTTTCATATCCACATTTTGTTACTGTTTCTCTTATTAAGCGATAAGGCTAGATTTTGGATATTGAGCTACCTACACTTTTTCTATAATCTGGGTTTATACCCCCTATTTATAAACTGTAGGTTTTACACTTTGAGCAGATGAATTAAACCAAAATGCGTTTTGCTTCGGTTCTTGACCAGTACTTATTGATATGGATGAAAGTAAGGCGGGAAAATGTTGATATAGCTATTTGCTGAGGGGGTTGCAATTGGGTGGATGTGGTTCGGGGAGTTTGTTGTTGCTAGTCCAACCTTTATGTCTTACAAGGTTAAAACACACCTTGCTACTCGAAAGATTTACCTTTTAAACAGACAGGAACAACAGCTTACCCACCTTATAATGCATCTATCAGTTATTTTTTATCTTCAATTACTATTACATCTTTAATCAGAAAATCGCGCTTCACACCGTACCTTAGATATTTACCTATTAACATCTGGGCTCGGACTTTTACTTTCGGTCCATATTTATCCCCCCATGAATCCACTAATCTAAGCAACCTGCCATCATGGCCACCCGCGAGAGGCATAAAGATAGCGGTATCTCTAAATTTAAATGCAGCACATGCATCAGTATACTCCCACCCCAACTCAGGATGTTGGTCTTGAAACTGTAAAAATCGATCCCTATACGGGCCTAAAATCTCTCGGGCCTCCATGCCATATCTCGCTGTGAACTCAATATTTGTTATAGAATATCCTGCATTCGGAAGAACCACCGAAGTCTTCAAGAGCGAATCAATATCAACTTCGGCGTATTTGTTAGTTAAAATACTTTGGCAGAATGATTGATTGCAGCCAAGAACAATGTATACTGTGAACAATAGTAACTTCATCGGTTCATTATAAGGTTCTGTAGTCATTTTCTGTTGACTGCTAATAAAGATACCGTTATAAGATTTAATATAAAAACGAGCAAGTATCACCGTCCTCAATGTTGAGACGATAAGCTTACCTTTGTGGAGTAGCTAATATACAACTTCAGTACTTCGCATAAGCTATTAGATGAATGAGAATAGTAACCCCTAACCCTCCAAGTATAAACCCACCGATAAAAAAGAAATTGCCATCTCCATTGGTTGAAGTAAAGCCATAACCTAAGGAATACCATCCTGTCCCAATAAGAATTAAAGCGACTATCGCCTTTAGTGCATTAATTAATCCATTCATATATTATAACTAATATAGTTGAAAAACTCAATATATGCTCACCGTAACTGCGAATGGAGTGAAGGTGTCAACTGGAAGAGCGCTAAGCGTGGCAGTTGACTATGTCTTGACACTAGGAACTGGCAAAGCATTTGAAAGTAGGGATGTGCTTAGGATGATCAAATGGTGTGACAGTTGCGCAGACTGAACGACCCGCAGGTGAGCCTCACTGAGAACCGCGAATAGATTTGTTAGTGACGAAACTTTAGGAGTTGCTATCAAAGATATAAGGAGTGGTTCATGAGCTGCGTCGCTTGCTGATAGCCAAAAATGATGACAGATTGCATATGGGCAGATTAAGCCAGGATTGCGAAGCATCCTAGCTGTGTGTGTTGGGGCAAGTGAAGTGAAGATGTGCTTGTAAAAGCTTATCAAGCGAACGTCATCTGGCGTTATTTTATGGCCAAGCTTAGTCTGCTGCGAATACCGCTCTTCCTGTGTCTTGCTTTGTTCAAAACCCACAGACTTACTGATAGCACGAATGCTCGCAGTGCAGTTAGTAGATAGTCACTACAGAATGTATACCTTATAAATAGATGACCAATCCTACCCATTCACGGCTTAAGCACCCCTTTTTGTGAAGGGGGATGGATTGGAAAGGAGATAACAGGCGCTACCTAATGGCCAGCCAAGAAGGGATCGGAAACGCTTTCCTTTTCAGCATTGAAGAACCTCCATATTATTGGATCAGGGATGTTGCCTGGATTGAAGTTCTTAACGACATCATATTGCTTGATCAGGAACAGAAACTTTGGACTACCATAACCCGGAATCAATGAGTTATAAACTATTGCATATAGTTCATTCTGCGAGAGTTGAGCTCTTATCAAACTTGTATAAAAGCTTCTTCTGTCATCAGTTATCAAAGGTGATAGGTGTACATATTTGAATATATGATACAACTGTCGGAAGTAGTGATTCAATGTGTTTTCAAACTCTGCATATCTTGTTCGATACGTTGTATTTAGCTCTTGCTTTAATTCATCGAAGGTTGCAAACGGAATAGGTGGGCCCGTTTCTACAGCGGCAGTTTCCTGGTTTATGATGGAACCTTGAGTGAGGCCTTCAGAAAAGTCATCTAACTAGAAGCCGAGAACAACAAAAATGCCTCTCAGAATTAACTGAAAGGCTTTTAATGGGTGGAGAATAGCGGAGTCGAACCGCTGACCTCTTGCCTGCCAGGCAAGCGCTCTAGCCAGCTGAGCTAATCCCCCCTTGGCTAACGGTAATTACAAAATCACCCGAGTGGGGCAAAAGTAATTAAATTTAGAAACCCTACAAATTAAATATTGAAATAAAGATAAATTCAATTGTCCGCAGCCAGGTTGATATTCTTTAGGGATTCTATTATTACCAGGGCAAAAGCACTGATCTTTAAAATATTGTTCATATTTTAGCGACACACACAATTTGAACACTAATTTTATGCGTCTATCCTTATTCTTGCTAACTACGTTATGTTTCTTTTGCTCTACAGGCATAGCCCAGACCATACAACAAAACAGTGGCTGGTTATTTTTAATGAATACAACCAAGTTCAATGATAAGTGGGGTGCACATCTGGATGTTCAGCTGAGAAGTGCCAACAACTGGGAACAGCTAAGGAATTTCATGTTCAGGCCTGGAGTTACCTACTACATTAACAACAAAAATGAAGTAACATTAGGCTACTTATTAAATGAAACCTTTACCCAGTTAACGGGTGTTAGTGACAATAGATTAACTGAACACAGGATATGGCAGCAATACATCTACAAACACAAAATCAGCACAATACTTACCAGCCACAGATTTAGAACAGAACAACGATTTATTGAAAGATATGGAAAAAATGATCTGTTCTCTCAACGTTTCAGATATTTCTTAAGATTTATTCTTCCGTTAAAAAAAGGGCAAGAGAACTTTGATAAAGGCCCGTTTGTGGCATTACAAAATGAGGTATTTTTAAACCTGCAGAATAAAGACGATCTAAATGGCCATGTATTTGACCAAAATAGGGCTTATGGCGCTGTGGGATATAGATTAAGTAAAAAACTAGATATTGAGGCTGGTTATCTAAACCAAACTTCTAAAGGTTTAAATAACTCTACTATGAACCATGCAATTCAGCTTGCTTTATACACACGCTTTTAAATATTAATTCGTTTATTTAAGCATATAAAATTTAAAAAATGAAAAAGACATTTTTGTTTGCCTCCATGTTATGTATGGTAGGCTTTAATGCAATTTCTAAAAATGCTGTTGGTGCCACAGCCTCATTTGCTAAAATCTATACCCCATCTTCTGATGACAGAAATGTAAAAAACTTCACCGGTGTTGCTGCGGGAGGCCCAATTAATGTTGTTATTAAAATGGGTAATACTGAAAGCTTAAAGTTTGAGGGTGATGCAGAGGCTATTTCTACTTTAGTAAGTGAAGTTAAGGGCAACATACTAGTAATTCGCCCAAAAACAAGCTGGACAAGCTGGGCAAAAAAGTATGAAGGTAAAACCATTACTGCATACGTAACGGCAAAAGACATTACCAGCCTAACAATGAGTGGCAATGGGAGCATAATAGTATCTGGTGCATTAACCAGTGGCGAATTTACAACTACTCTTAGTGGTTCTGGAAGTATAAAAGCAAATATTACTGCAGACAAATTAACCGGAGTTATCAGTGGTTCTGGTGATCTAAACATAAGTGGTAAGACAGACGTTGTTCAGGTTACGATTAGCGGATCAGGAAATTTAAATGGAAAAGCGCTAACAACCAACAGATTATCAACAAGAATTAGTGGATCTGGCACTGTAAGTATCAAAACTGACGGTACGATTAAAGCATTTATAAGTGGATCTGGTAAAGTTTATTACACTGGAAATCCTACTATCGAAAAAACCGTGATAGGCTCAGGTGGTGTAAGTGAATTATAATGAAGCAAATATTAGGGATCTTTATTCTCGCGTTTCTGTTCTCTTCTGTAAAGGGTCAGGAGTTGACTCATTTTGCAGATAGTATAAGGGTTAAAAATGAAATACCTGAATTAAGTTATGCTGCCCTTACTGCCGATAGCGTATTGATAAAAAATGTAATTGGCTTTAGGCAATCCAACGTTCAAAATGATCAAACAAAAGCCAAGGCTGATGATTACTTTCATCTGGGCTCTAACACAAAGGCAATAACCGGTTTTATCGCAGGTTACCTGGTTGAGAGCAAAAAGATTACCTGGAACACAAAGTTTTTCGCCTTATTTCCGGAATGGAAAAAAGACGCCAACCCTGCTTTTTATGAAATTACACTTCTCGATCTTTTGTCGCACAGAGCACATGTTAAGCCCTATACCAGTGGTGCTGAGTTTCAATCCTTACCTAAATTTGCCGGCACTAAGGACGAGCAACGCAAGTTGTTTGTAAAATATCTGATCAGCAATGATGCACTTGAAAAAAACAATGAAACCTATAATTACTCGAATGCCGGATACAGTGTTGCCGCAGCTATGCTTGAAAAAGCCAGTGGAAAAACATGGGAAAGACTACTTGATGAGGTACTTTCAAAAAAACTTCATTTACGATATAAGCTAGGTTGGCCAAACAGAACGGACATAAATCAGCCCTGGGGACATTGGATTGAAAATAACAAATTAACGCCTCTATCTTCTCATACAGATTACAATTTAAATTTGATTGAACCTGCCGGCGACATAAGTATGCCATTAAAAGATTACATTAAATTTGTTCAGCTAAACCTATCGGGGTTAAGAGGTAAAAGCAATTTCTTAAAAGCTGAAACTTATAATTACCTGCATTATGGATTAAAAGATTATTCAATAGGATGGCTTAATGTAAATATGCCAGATAAGCATTCATCTGAACATGCTGGTTCTGCAGGTACTTTTTACTGTTATACCTTAATTAACAAGGATAAAAATGTTGCTTATATTATTATGGCCAATTCTGCTACAGAGAGCACCCTTACAGGAATATTTAAGCTTCTCGAAAAGATGATAAAAACTGTGGAAAGTAAAATGTAATAAATTAAAAAGTATCGAACTTTGTAATGCGCTCCTGAACAATCTGTAATTTCCCTCTTAATTCATCTGGTTGAAAGGGCTTACTCAGATAATCGTCCATTTTACACTCCTCTATTTTTTCCCTTACCTCATCAGATGCCGAAGCCGTAAGCGCGATAATATGAACATTTGACTTGTTTGGATCGGCAATTTTTCTGATCATCTTAGTTGCAGCATATCCATCCATTACTGGCATGTTCAAATCCATTAATATTACATTAAAATCATTTTCAGTAGCCAATCTTACAGCCTCTTCTCCATTTTCGGCAATTTCAACCTGGGTATTCCAGGTCGATAAGAGTTTTTTCATGAACAATATATTCATTGCATTGTCTTCGGCCAGAAGGATTTTTAGCTGATCAATATCCACTTCTTTCTCCTCTGTTGTATCTGCTAAATGAACCTCAAGTTCAGCGGTTGCATATTTAATATCAAAATAAAATCTTGTTCCCTTACCTACCTCACTATCTATAACTATTTTACTTCCCATCTGCTCTAACAAGTGTTTTACAATGGAAAGGCCTAATCCTGTACCACCAAAATTCCTCGTAATACTTTTTGAAGCCTGCAAAAAAGGTTCAAATATAATTTTTTGCTTTTCCGGACTGATACCTATTCCTGTATCTTTAACTGAAAACCTTATTACAATACCATCCTGGTTTTTTCTCCTGATAATTGCGCGCACTTCCACCATTCCTTTTTGGGTAAATTTAATGGCATTGCTAACCAGGTTAAAAATAATCTGGACAAGTCGTGTTGGGTCGCCAATTACTTGCTGTTTTCCAATCTGCTTATCTATTTGAACATGATAATTTAGCCTCTTTTCTCCCGCCTTGGCACCAAAGCCTGCACAAGCATTTTTTATCAAAGTAGAGATATCAAAAGGAATAGACTCCAGTTCTATTTTTCCTGAATCTATTTTATTGAAATCTAAAATATTATTTATCAACGACAGCAAACTCTCGGCTGAGAATTTAAGCACATCAAGATTTTCCTTTTGCTCTTTATTGGGATTATCGCTTAATAAAACATTTGACATTCCTATCACCGAATTCAAGGGAGTCCTTAATTCGTGAGACATTGTAGAGAGAAAATCTGTTTTAGATTTAACAGTAAGCTGAAGTTCCTCATTAAGTACCCTTTTCTCATTAAGAGTTCCATACAAAACACTATAAAAATAATAATGAGATGCTGCTATAGCAACAAAGTTGATCCCAATTACGAATATTGAAATTGTATGATTGTCATATTGGCTACTAAGAACCATAATATCATTTCCACGATGAGTAAGTGCAAAGCACATTCCTATTGTAAAAATTGAACAATAAGCAATACCCCATCGTCTGCCCAGCCCGTAGAAACTAAAGGTCATGGCCATAAAAATATCTTGCATGATGGGGATGCTTACAGTATGAAAAAGTAAGTCTCTTATAATAAAAATGGTGATTGCTATTAAGGCAATATGTATTAATGCTTTTACAGTTTCTGGCCTGTAGAGCAACAGTTTAAGTACTAACAGTGTAATTAGGAGTGAAACTGAATCGTCGATAAGCTTATTATAGCTATGGCTGATTAAATGATCGGTAACTGACAGTCCAATTTTTGGAAAATTTAACAGGAAAACGATGAAAAACACAGTTACCTTGGCTCTTTCAATAGGATCAGAGACGTTAGCTAGGGTTCGTTTGAGAGACCAATTAAATGCAGATAAATCGTTCACTATTAGGCGCTAATAAGACTCCAAAGATACCAGTTTTAATGATATACAAAAAATTTGTCTTGCAAAGGGGATTTGTATAATAAATTGACCCTGTTAATGTGCAAATTTAAAGAGGTGGGTAAATATAATAATTTTCATTATTTTAGACAACGCAAAGTGCCGGAACGATTGAGCTGTTCAAAATTGCACAATGCTTGTTCACTTGTGAACAATAATAACCCAATAGTAAATTAAACGGCTATCCTTAGTCTTATGCACATTAATATTTTAACTGGCATATTCTTGGCTATACCAGCCTATGGAAAACATACATCATGACCGCAACAATTAGAAAGTACCACATCTTAAGAAAAGAAGTGATCAAACAGCTCTACTATGGCAAAATGCTCACTTTAACTGAATTGAGTTCTCTAAGTAATAAAAGCTTACCATTAATTACCAATGCTGTTAATGATTTGGTAAAAGATGGTTATGTTCTTGAACACGGCCTTGCCCCTTCAAGTGGCGGCCGAAGACCCCTCACTTTTTCATTGAACCCCCAAAAACAAATGTATATCATTGCTGTGGCTATGGATCAGTTAGTAACCCGAATGGTTATTTATGATTTGTTAAACAGACCTCAAAATATAACTTATACCCTCTCCCTTAGTTTAGCGGAGGATGCTGATGCTTTGACCAAATTAATTCAATTCATCAGATCCAATATAAAACTTTCAGGAATTTCATCTGATCAGTTCCTGGGTATTGGTATAGGGATGCCGGGTTTTGTGAATGCAGAACAAGGGGTTAATTATACCTTTCTTAAATCTCCGGAAGAAAAAGGCTTAAGAGACTATTTAAAGAAATCTATTGGTTTACCTGTATTTATTGAAAATGACTCCAGCTTAATTGCTTTCGCAGAACTGAAATTTGGGATTGGAAGAGGTTTTAATGATATTATGGTTATAAATATTGGCTGGGGAATTGGCCTTGGAATGATCATTAACGGCAGCTTATTTAAAGGGCATAATGGGTATGCTGGTGAATTTAGTCATATCCCTTTAGCTCAAAGTAACAAATTATGCTCATGCGGTAAAAGAGGATGTTTGGAAGTAGATACCTCATTATTAGTTCTGGTTGAAAGGGCCAAATCTGAAATGGCAGAAGGGGTAAGCTCAAGCATGGAGAATTTATTTAAAGATGAATCGAGATTACACGGAGATCATTTTCTGGACGCGGCAAGGGCTGGAGATCCTTTAGCCATCTCAATCTTGTCTGATGCCGCATTTTTAATAGGAAAAGGAATTGCCACATTAATACATATTATGAATCCGGAGCTTATAGTTTTAGGCGGAAGAGGAGCTGCAGCAGGTAAATTTTTAATGGCACCAATACAACAGGCAATCAACGAATTTTGTATCCCCAGATTGGCGGAACATACAGAAATTAAAGTCTCGGGCCTTGCCTCTGAATCAGAACTTTTAGGTGCGGCAACATTGGTTGTTGAAAATTGCGATTTTGCTTAATCTGAATATTGCATTGCTTTAAATATAAAAGGCACCCTATTAAATCAATAGGGTGCCTTTTATATTTAACTATTTTAGTTCCTATACCAAAAGGTGTGGTTTTTCTTTGTAAATTTTCCAAAGTAATTCCCCAAAAATTGTGTTTGACCACGCAAACCAGGATCTGGTAAAGTCCTTAGCATCATTTTTATTAAAGGATTCGTGCATAAATCCTGTACCCCCATGACAATTTTGTAATGTTTGCAAACATTGTTTAATCTCTGCATCATTATTACTTGTTAATCCTCGCATTACCACACTAATTGGCCAGATCTTATCTAATCCTGTATGTGGACTGCCAATCCCTTTTCCGGCCTTGCCTTCAAAATAGAAAGGATTTTCCAATGATAGAATTAGTTTACGTGTATTAATATATACCGGATCATTATGCTTTACTGCCCCTAAATAAGGAAGGGCCAGTAAACTTGGTACGTTAGCATCGTCCATAATATTAAAACTGCCGTAGCCGTTTACCTCAAATGCATAGACTTTACCAAACTGAGGATGTGTTACAACAGCATATTTCTGTAAGGCATTTTCAACTTCGGTTGCCAAAGCCAAGCATTCATTTGCCAGAGCAGTATCCTTGTTTACAGCCTTTAAAATTTGCGCCGCTTGTTTTAAACTGATCACCGCAAAGAAGTTTGATGGTATCAGAAAATTATAAATCGTTGCATCGTCACTTGGGCGGAAAGAAGAACAGATTAACCCAACCGGTTTTACAGGGTATCCGTATCCACTTAGCGGCACACCATCAGTAGCCCATGATGTTTTACGCTGAAAATGATATGGTCCCTGACCATTCTTTCTTTGCTGCTCCTTAAAAGTTTTAACAATTAAGGCAATTGCATCTCTCCAGGTAGTATCAAATGGAGCAGTATCTTTTGTTAAGGTCCAATACTGATAACTTAACCGGATTGGATAACATAAGGAATCGATTTCCCACTTACGCTCATGAATACCAGGCTTCATGTCTGTAATATCGGTTTTCCACTCTCCCTCTTTAGTTTCATCACCATAAAATGCGTTGGCATACGGATCCTTATGGATACACTTTATCTGATGATTAATTACACCTGCAATCATGTCGTGCAGTTTTCTATCATCCTTTACAAGAGATAAATATGGTGTTACCTGTGCAGTACTGTCTCGCAGCCACATCGCATCAATATCACCTGTGATCACATAAGTATCTGGCTTGCCATTTTGTTCTGTATAAGTTACAGTAGTATCTAGGGTATTAGGGAAACAGTTTTCAAACAGCCATCCTAATTCCTTGTTTTTAACATTCTTTTTGAATTCGGCTATTGCACTTTCTACAGCTTTACTTTGAAAGTGTCTTTTTGATTCAGGTACTCTGACAACAGGAAAATCAGGTGCCGCAGCAAATGATACTTTGTCTACCATAAGGCCGGCTGCCAGTAGCCCTGTGTTTTGTAAAAAGATTCTTCGTTTCATTGTTTTATTTTGATAAAGAAAAAGGCTTATCATCAGCAGAAAGGCCTCTTTGCAAATTAGGTTTATTAGTCATTTCAAATTTCAATACACCTCCATTGGTAATGTCACTATGTGTGATATAGTTTTTGGTGTACGCTTTCCCATTCAGTGTTGCTACACTAATGTAAAAGTTTTCTTTGTTATTGTTGTTTCCTTCTATTATAAATTTCTTACCATTTTCAAGAGTGATCGTAATCTTTTTAAACATAGGACTGCCAATAACATATTGATCTGTACCCGGACAAACGCTATAAAAACCCATAGCACTTAGTACATACCAGGAAGAGGTTTGCCCCTGATCTTCATCACCAGGATATCCGTCTTCGGTAGCGTTATAAAGTTTATACATTACATCACGTGCATGGAATTGAGCTTTCCATGGTTCTCCAGCATAATTGTATAGATAAATCATATGCTGTATTGGCTGATTGCCATGTGCATACTGACCAAGGTTGGCCATCACCATCTCAGTCATTTCGTGAATCAAGCCACCATAAGTTCCCACCTTAACTTTGTTTGGTTCGGTAAATACCGAATCCAATTTGGCAGTAAAGTTCTTCTCCCCTTTCATAAGGTTAATTAACCCTTGAACGTCTTGAAATACCGACCACTGATAATGCCATGCATTACCTTCTGTAAAAGGCCCTCCCCATTCAATAGGGTCAAAATCAGGGACCCATTTACCATCCTTTTGTTTACCGCGCATAAAACGGGTTGCCGGATCATAAACATTTTTATAATTATACATTTGCCTGCTAAATACATCAGCATAGAAATCGTTACTGGTCATTTTTGCCAGGTTATATCCACAAAAATCATCATACGCATATTCTAATGTTTTTGCAGTTGCCTCTCTATATTCCGGATAAGGAACATAACCTAGCTCATAGTATTCTTTCCAACCATGACGGCCATTAGCTGGCCCCCACGGGCCTTTATTTGTTGCCTCATGAAGATATGCTTTTAATGCCTGCTCCGGATTAAATGTTCTGATTCCTTTTGCCCAGGCATCGGCGAATAAAGAAATGGCATGATTACCAATCATACTTCCACCCTCTCCGGGGAATGACCAAGACGGAAGCCACCCACATTGCTCCTGGGCATCCAGCATTGCCTGCATATAGCGGCCATGCATTGTGGGTTGCATAATGGTATTTAATGGAAACTGTGCACGGAAAGTATCCCAGAAACCTGTATCGGTAAACATGTATCCCTGGTGTATTTTACCATCATATGGACTAAAATAATACGGTTTACCATCTTTGTCATATTCAAAGAATTGTCTTGAGAACAAGCTTGCTCTGAAATAGCATGAATAGAATGTAGCTTTATCTTCTTCAGCCCCACCTTCTACCAGAATTTTACCAAGATGATCATTCCATATTTTTGCAGCAGCTGCTTTTGTTTGATCAAGGGTTTTAAACTTACCCAATTCATTTTTTAAAGTTAGGCTTGCCTGGTCTGCACTGATGTAGGATGATGCTGTTTTCGCCTGCACTATTTCACCTTGTTTAAACTCGATATAAGCACCTTTCCCCTTACCTTGAGCTGTTAAAGCACCCTCTGATATTGTGTTATTGGTATTATCCCAGGTACCATAGTTTACAAATGGCTTATCAAAAATGATTTCGAAATAACTGTTAAGGTCCTCTCTTATCCGGCCGTTATGAACATACCCTGTGATCTTCTTTTCTTTAGGATAGATCTTTACCTCACTTAAGCCTGTGTAGCCATCCAATACCAGATAGCTTTTACCATTTTTTGGAAAGGTAAAGCGCAGATGTGCCCCTCTTTCTGTAGGGGCTATTTCTGTTACAATGTTATTATCAAGTTTTACCTTGTAGTAATTAGGTTTTGCTATTTCATTCTTATGATCAAAAGCTGTTTGGCGATCATTTTCATTTACCGCTAGTTTACCTGTAACCGGCATTAAAGAAAACACACAATAGTCATTTGTCCATGAACTGCACTGATGAGCTTGCTGAAAACCACGGATGGTTTTCTTAAAATATTGGTATTTCCAGCCATCTCCATTGTTTCCTGTTTGTGGGGTCCATGTATGCATGCCAAAAGGTAATGCTGTTGTAGGATACGTGTTCCCTCTGGTAAGTTCATGCTTGGAATTGGTACCCTGTAGGGTATTTACATATTGCACCAGATCGGTTTGTTGCGCATAAGCAACATTTAGGAGCAATACAAATGCGATTAAAATAGTTTTTAGTTTCATTTGTGTGTGGTTATCCCTTATTACCTATATAAGGGGTTTATATTTGGTTTAAAACGATTTAGTATCCCAATAATAGGAAAATAAAATAACTTTTAAAACAGAACGGGCAATTGTTTTTAACAATCGCCCGTTCTTAATACTTAGGAAATCCTAAGGAATTATTATTTAATTATAACCTGGGTTCTGACTCAAATTTACGTTTAAATTACGTTGCTGTTGAGGAATTGGATATAATGCCTTGTTTGCATTGGTAGGTGTATGATCCCACCAAGAACCTGTAGCAAATTTACCAAAACGAATTAGGTCATCTCTTCTAAAACCTTCAAAGATAAACTCACGTCCGCGTTCAGCAAGTAACTCATCCATTGTAAGTGTTGATGTAGTGTATGCGTTAGCAGCCCATTCTGCATCAGTAAATGCACGTTTTTTACTATCGTTAACTAACTGTACAGCTTCAGCATTTGCAACACCACCGTTTTTACGCATAATCGCTTCTGCTTTTGCAAAATAGATCCATGTTAAACGGTAAATATTCCAGTCGGTATTGTTGTAATTCACATTAATAGCTGGCACGCCACCCGGGCCTGCCACCTGATTACCTAGTTTGTATTTGTTAAAACGAACACCACTATTTTCCTCGCCCTCACTCATAGTTGAAACAGTTGATCCTGATTTTGCTTTACGGATATAGTCAACAAATTCCAATTGCTCATCTTTATATTCTTCCGACGCCAAAACAGGTGTCTTTCCGTCTGAAAATTTCACCATTTTACCTTGAAGCAGCCATTCTTTTTTACGCAAATCTGCATCTTTAAATGTGGTATAAACTCCAGGAATAACAACAATACCATCATTACCATTACGACCACCACCGTAAATTTCCTGCTGTTTGAAGTGATAAAATTCTGAAGGCCATGAAGGCTCAAAATTAGCTATAGTATAATTGTAAGCTACAGAGAAAATTACTTCTTTAGAAAGATCGTTGGTTGGCATAAACTGATCCGTAATATTAGGATCTAAAGCCATAGTTCCATTCTGACTTCCCGCCTCGCCACTAATCAATTTATTAGCTGCTGCAATGCAATCATCCCAACGCGGAGTACCTGTCCACGCTTCAGCATTTAAGTAAAGCTCCGTTAACATTGCGTATCCACCAGCCTGCGACATTCTTCCCATCATTGCTCTGGATAGCTTAGGCGCTTTCTCAATATTTTCTTTTATCTCACGCTCGATAAATTCAAATACTTCTTTTCTAGATAATGTTTCTGGTTTTGCAGGCTCACCAATTTTTGTAACTACAGGTATGTTACCAAACAGATCCATTAATTTCAAATAATGAAATGCCCTAAGCAATTTCAACTCAGCTATATAAGATTGTTTTTCTGTTTCAGTAATTCCCATTTTGGTAATACTTTGGCTTTCCAGATTTTCAATAGGGCTGTTGCATAATCCCATACCCCAGTACATTAAAACCCAGGCTCTGTTGATTCCATCTTCATCTACTGTCCAGGTATGATAGTGTAACCTTTTCCATTTACCACCATCTTCACCATGACGACCCTTGGTTGGCCATGCTAACTGATCTCCTGAAAGTTCAGCAAGTCGCCACCATCCATCTTGTCCTGAAGGACTAACCCATGCATTTGCATGTGTATATGGCCTTAGTACGGCCGATAAAACTTCTGTTTTATTGTTATAGAAATCATCGGCTATGATGACATCATAAGCATTCTCATCAAGCTTTGTACATGCATTTGTTAAGCACAACACACCTGCTAATACAGTATATATAAGTGATTTACTTTTCATTTTTTGATATATTAAAATCCAACATTTATTCCGAACAAGAACGAACGGGTACTTGGGTATGGCCCTCTTGTATCAATACCTAATGCTTTTCCGTCAAATTCACGGCCTATACCGTTATCCAGAACAAAATCAGGATCATTACCAGAGTATTTAGTAAAGGTTGCTAAGTTCTGACCAGTTGCATAAACTCTAAGGTTTCTCAGTCCTTTTACATTAAGCTTGAAGTTATAACCAAGGGTGATCTCATCAATCTTTACAAAACTTCCGCTTTCCAAATAATAATCAGAATACATATAAGTATCATTGATTTGATTATACTTGGTAAATGTCTCTTTTAAAAGGTTTCCGCTCCAGGTTTTATTAGCATAGCTAAGCGCAGTGGTATTCAGAATATCAAAGTCAAACTTTCCTCTTAAAAATACTGTTAGGTCAAAGTTTTTATACTTAAAGTTATTAGTCCATGAAGCATAGTATTTAGGAACGGCATTTCCCAGAGGAGCTAAATCAGTTGCATTTAAATCATCTCTTGAGTTATTGATCTGGTCATTTAAAACCTTTTCTCCATTTCTGTTGTAAAACAACCATTTTCCTTCAGGTGTAAATCCTGCAAATCTTTTACCGTAGAAAATACCAATTTGTTTACCGGCCATAATGGTAAAAGCATCACCAAGGGCTCCTGCTCCATTAATTGGGCCTGTTGTAAAAAATTCTCTTTTGTAAATTGTATTTGAATAGCTCTCCAATATGTTTCTTGTAGTACTTGCAGTTACACTTGTACTCCATGAGAAATCCTCGTTGGTAATCGCCTTATAAGTCAATGCCAACTCAATTCCTTTAGACGATATGGTTCCTACGTTAGTCCAGATGTTGTCTCTAACATATGGTGGTTGAGGAGAAGTATAAGAATCTAACAAATCTTTTGTATCACGCTTAAATGCATCGATGGATCCACTTAATTTATTGTCAAACATAGTAAAATCAACACCTATGTTATATTCTCTTTTAGTTTCCCATTTTAGATCTGGATTTGCATTGCTATTTGGTCCGTAGGTTTCATAATAATTACCATCAGGGAATAAATATTTACCTCCACCACCAAGAGTTACTCTTGATATATTATTAGAAAGAGGAGCATTACCCGTTACACCAAAACCAGCTCTCAATTTCAGATAATTGATAAACTTAACATCTTTCATGAAGTTTTCCTGAGACATATTCCATCCAAGAGATACTGCGGGGAAATTAGCCCATCTGTTATTTTTACCAAATTTTGAAGAACCTTCATGACGCAAAATAAACTGTGCCATGTATTTGTTATTAAATACATAGTTTACTCTTCCAAAAAAAGCGATAAGTGTGTTGTCATTTTTGTAGCTATCCATGCTAGCTTTACCAACACCAAGGGCACTTCCTTCAGATAAATTATCTTCTCTAAAAAGGTCGTTAATAAATCCTCTGTTACTTGCACTAGATCCTTCAAAAATGTCATACCTGTAGCTATAACCAGCAATAGCGGTTACTTTATGTTTTTCAGCAAAGGTATTTTCATATTGCAAAGTTGGCTCAACAGCGAACTTTTGTTCCAGGACATTGCCTTTTGCAGCATATCCGCCACCCGGAAAGTTGGTGTTCTCCATCGAGTCTTCACTTGCTTTTAGCCTGTATTGCCCGTCTGTATAGCTATTCCTTTGAACTGATCCAAAAATTGAAGCTTTTAAGCCGTTGATAATTTCCAAATCAACTTTACCATCAGCAGAACTTGTTTGCTGTTTTCTGTAAGAAGTTTCCTGAGCTAAACGTGCATACTCATTAGTACTTGTCAAATCAAACCTATAGCTTCCGTCAGCATTAAAATTAGAAAGTGTTGGATTCTTAGTAGATTCACTTTCCCAGCCGCCCCCACCAAGTAAGTTGGCTTTATTAAAGTTTGTTGCTAAGTTAATTTGTGCACTTAAGCGATCATTAAGCCCTTTTTGATTGATATTTAAACGAAGACCATATTCTTCACGACCATTTTCGCGACTAATACCTTCAAGGTTTCTGTAATTTACACTAGCACGATACGATGTTTTATCTGTACCTCCTGTTAAGGCTAAATTATGATTTTGCGAAAAGTTATTGTGATTAATTAACCCATCAAAAAAGTCAGTATTGTTACCAAAATCTTTTTGTTTAATTTCTCCGGAAGCAATTTTTTGTCTAAATTCTTCTGCAGTAAGAAAATCAGGTTTGTTTTGAAGATACTCTTTTCTAAAATAGCTTGAATAATCGAATGTTGGTGCTCCCGATTTTCCTTTTTTTGTTGTAATAATAATTACACCGGCATTTGCACTTGTTCCATAAATAGCTGCACCAGATCCGTCCTTTAGAACGTCAACAGAAGCAATATCATCTTGCTGTAATAAGTCTGGATTTGCACCCGGAATTCCATCGATTACGTACAATGGACTTGCATTCCCTTGCGTAGTTACTGCTCCCCTTAACTGGACAGCAACACCACTATTCGGATTAGATCCTCCTGGTCTTGATAGTTGCAAACCAGCTACTTTACCCTGAATAAGGTCTAAAGGATTTCTAGAACCGCTTTGTCTGAACTCTTCTCTACCAACGTGAGCTACTGATGAAGTAACCTCTTTCTGCTTTAATGTTCCGTAACCAACTCCTACAACGACAACATCATCAAGGTTCACACCTTCATCAAGTGCCATTTTAATAGTTAACGGGGTGCTGCCATTTCCAGCAGCTTTACTTTGTGTTGCATAACCTAAATAAGAGAAAGTGATTAATTCAGCTTCACTTTCAGCTTCGATGCTGAATTTACCATTAGCATCTGTTACTGTAGATTTATTTGACGCGGTTTTAATTCCAACACCTGGAATAGGCTGAGATTTTTCATCAAGGACAACCCCTGTGATGATTACTTTACGTGCAATGGCCTGTCTATCTGGCTGAGATAAACTGACCCTGCTTAAATTAATTGTTTCCAGATAGCCCTCTGTAGCAGAGTAGCTTCGAAAACTCATAGAACAGAGTAGACATACCCCGTACCTATTAGTAGTTTAATGTTCATGGGTGTTTTTAGTTTAAATTGTAGTTAGTGTTAATAAATGTTTCAAGTTCATACTATTGCAAAAGGGCATAAAATGTCCATTACCATTCCCAGCGTCAGAACCATACGACAAAACGAGTCGATGGCCACACTTTGGGAGTAGCCTAAAAAGAGAGAAAACTAGATTAAATTGAGAGAGGGCTTAAGATTATACCCTGAATCGGTTATTGATAAAAAGAAAATATTTTTCTAAAGGAATAACCTCAGTATTTTTTGAGAGTGTATCGGCTAAGAATAATCGTTGGTCTTTCATGAATATTTGGTATACGTAATTTTAAGTAAAACGTTTTATCAACGCCAATATTAAAGAAAATTGTTCAAACCCAAATCTTTTTTTTGTTTTTTTTGCAAACATTATTGTTACAAATTGCAATAGAAAAGGGGGTAAAACTTAGGCTAAGTCTACTTAAAACAAAGCAATTACAACAAAAATTTAAAGCAAAAAAAACGGCTGCATAACAGGTAAAAATCCGCCCTTTGTAGCAAAAAAATCACAAAAACAAAAGAGCCTGCAAACATAAAATATGACTGCAGGCTCTACCTTCTTAACCAACAAGAATTAACGCTTATTAATATCCAGGATTTTGAGGGGTAAGATTAGGATTATTTTGCATTTCGGGCCTAGGAATAGGAAAAAGCAGATGTTTACTCTGTAAAGGCTGATCTGAACTTTGGTTTACATGCCCAACAAAATTATCAAAACCTTTAGTAGTTTCATTAAACACTTTTCTAAGCCGCACCATGTCAAACCAGGTAATTTGCTCATAACACAGCTCATGCCACCGCTCTCTCCATATCGCTTCGCGGAATGTAGATTGATTGTAGGTACCCATAGCAGGTGTTACCAATTGCGCGCGATCCCTTATTCTTTTGAAAGCGTCATATGCATCAGAGGTCGGGCCACCTACTTCATTTTGGGCTTCTGCATATACTAGTAAAACCTCTGCATACCTAATTACCGGCACATTGAGGTTATTATTACGGGTACCAGCTACACCAGAAGATCCGTTGGCAATGGTGTTGAAATGCTTGAAAATATATGGAGCTCCCAACTGAAACAAAGCACCGTTTCCATTGGTAAAATAGCTGCTATAAAAATATCCCTCTCTATCTTTAGCTCTAAGGTCTCCGGTTTCATATGAATTATAAAACTCCAGCGTTGGTACAGTACTTCCGGTACCAGAAGCTCCATTAAAAGTAACTGGTTTAAAATTAGGGTACATATTGTCCATCGGATTGCCAGCAACTACAGAGTTGTACTGAAGCATAAAGATGTGTTCTTTTTCATTTTTTAATGTTTCTTTATGTACGTCAGCATAGGTAGAAAAAAGGTCTATAGAAGCAGGGTTAGCTTTAGCATAAGTGATCACTTCATTAGCTTTATCTGCTGCCAATTTATAATGAGATGCTCCTTTATTCAAAGGCTGACCGGCCATGGTAAGATACACAATGGCAAGTTCAGATTTTGCCGCCGCCAGCGTAACTCTTCCATTTTTATTCATCCATGGTAAGCCTGCATTTTCAGCTGCTATCAAATCTTCTACAATTAAAGCATAAACACTTTCTACAGAAGCTCTTTTAGGGAAAAAATCTTCAGATTCTAATGTTTGTGATTTTGTAATTAATGGTACATCACCCCACAACCTTACAGCATAAAAATATGCCCAGGCACGCAAAAATCTTGCTTCACCTAAAATGCGTTTCTTTTGCGCTTCATCCATAGGGGTAATACCTGGCACATTATCTAGAACCAAATTGGCTTGGGCAATGACCCTGTATATTCCATTCCAGTAATTAATTACATGACCTGTGTTTGAATCATAAACCAATCCATACAGGTTATTAAGATCCGAATTTTGCGCTGTTTCAGTGGTTGACGTTCCGGTTACCGCCTCTAGCAATTGCCAGTTCGAGGAGAAAATTCCTGCGCCATCACCCATAAATCTGGAACTTGAATAGACCGCAGCTATAGCAGCTTCTGCGTGTTCAGGTATTTTATAAAAGTTATCGGGTGTTAGATTTGAGGGATCCTGTTCATCTAAAAACTTTGAACAGCCTGATCCAAACAGCAATACTCCAACAAGGAATATTCTGCTAATATATTTTGTTATGTTAATTTTCATCAGTATAAATTTTATTTTCATGAAACAGATTATAGCCCAATATTTAAACCCAGCATAAAAATTGTTGGTCGAGGATAACTATGCCAGTTCATTCCCTGCGAGAACACGTTGTTTCCATCATTTGCATATCCACCTGTAGGTGTAGTTTCAGGATCACCCTGCAACTCTTTGCTGGTGATAAGGAAAAGATTCTGTGCAGATACATAGACCCTTAATCTGTTTAACCTCATTTTTTGCACTACTGAATTGGCGAAGGTATAGCCAAGCAATACATTCCTGCCACGAATAAATGAACCATCTTTGATCCAGTGGGTATCAACATTAGTTACATAACCTGCACGCGTATCACGAATTTCAGCAATCTGCGTATTTTGATTTTGAGGAGTCCATGCATTTAGTACTGTCGCGTAACTGTTGGCTAGCGATTGTCGGTCTTCACTAGAGTGCGTGGTCATATCCATTACATCGGCACCAACAGAATACTGAAGTTCAACTGTAAGGTCCAGGTTCTTATAGCGGAAATTATTAGATAATGCACCCCATGCATCAGGACTACCATTACCAATTATTGACCTATCGGCATCATTTATAGCATGGTCTCCATTTACATCCAGATACTTAATGTCGCCCGGAAGTATTGTATTTCCATTTCTATAGCTCACAAATTTGGCAGCCTCTGCCCTTTCTGCCTCAGACCAAACACCCAAGCGGGTAAGCCCCCAGAAAGAACCAGCAGCCTCTCCAACACGGATAATGTTAGTTGGATTAGTAAAATTAGGGCCACCTATCCCGAATATATCTGCCGGTGTAGCCAGAGAAAGGATCTTATTTCTATTCAGTGATATGTTAAATGAGGTTTTCCATGTAAAGTTCTCTGAATCAAAATTTGTGGTATTCAAGGCTGCCTCTATACCCTTATTTTCCATTGACCCAATATTTTTTCTAATGGTAACGTAACCACTTGTACGCGGAACAGGAGCATCCAGCAACATATCAGTAGTTTTTCTGTAATAAAGATCCAGCTCCAATGATATTTTGCCACCAAACATACCCAGTTCAACACCAACATCACTTTGTGTTGTTTTTTCCCAACGCAGATCTAAATTAGCAAGTCTATTTATCCCTGTTCCAACTACCCTTACATCGTTAATAACCGCTCCAAAGTTTGAACTAAGCAGTGATAGCGAAGAATACGGAGGTATTTCAGAGTTACCTGTAACACCAAAACTGGTGCGGAGTTTTAAATTAGATATTACTTTACTATCTTTTAAAAAGTCTTCTTCAGAAACTCTCCATGCTATTGCTGCAGAAGGGAAAAAGGCATACTTATTATTTTTCCCAAATTTCGATGAACCATCTGCCCTTCCCGTAGCGGTAAATAAGTATTTATCCTTCAGGCTATAATTAATCCTTCCGAAATACGAATTAAGTGCCTGACTTGATTTATTAGAGCCAACCTGTGGATTTAGACTACCTGCCCCCAGGTTATTAAATTCAAAATAATCTGTTGCAAAGCCCCTTACTTCTGAGCTGATGTTATTAAAATTACTTTTCTGCCATGAAATACCTAATAAACCAGTAATTGAATGGTTTTCGTTGAATCGCTTATTGTAGGTCAGAAAGTTCTCTATAGACCAGAAAGCCTCTTTTCTGGTACGCCCTGCCGCATAGCCCTGATCTGAAATATTTAATGTACGACCGCTGTATTCATTATTTTCCTGTGAAATGATATTGGCGCCTATTATAGTCTTCATTTCCAGTCCTTCAACAAATTTGATATTCGAATACAAACTTCCAAGCGTTGTTTGAGTACCTAGTAAAAACTTGGTATCATTTAGCCTATGTACCACATTAAACCGTCCCTCAGCATTTGGGTAGTCTCTGTTGTCGGCATATTTACCGTCGCTATATTGTACTGGTAGGAACGGGAAATCTTCAACAATACTACGTGCTACCTGATCACTTTGATCCACAAGGTTTTCGTTCTGATTGGTATAGCTTAAAGTACCGCCTACCTTTAACCAAGTTTTTACCTGATCATCTATACTGAACCTACCCGAATATCGCTTCAGAAACGACGTTTTGATAAGTCCCTGATCATTCCTATGCCCTACAGAGAAAGAGTAGGTAGTACGCTCATTACCGCCGCTAAAACCTAATTCATGGTTTTGCGACAATTTATGCTGAGTAGCTTCTTCTAGCCAGTTTGTATCAAAAAAAGGATTGCCACTACTATCAAATAATCTTGGGTCTTTTCTGGCCAGAGCAGGATTTCTGGTGACATATTTTCCTGCTGCCCATCCGGCCGGATCGTATTTCTCCATATTTTTATACGCCAGATCCTCAACCGCAAGAAATTCCTTTGCATTCAATACTTTCGGAAAGTTAGGCCCTACTGTTGGCACACTAAAATCCACATTATACTCTATTTTACTCTCACCTGTTTTTCCGCGTTTGGTTGTAACCAAAATAACGCCATTTGCTCCTCTTGAACCATAAATGGCTGTAGAGGAAGCATCTTTCAGCACCTCTACCGATATGATGTCATTAGGGTTGATGTAATCAATAGCCTGACTTGCCTGGGCCTGATTTCCCATCGGTAACTGAACACCATCTACAACATACAACGGATTATTAGACGAATTGATAGAGCTAAAACCACGTATTCTAACATTCGCCCTTCCTCCAGGTCGCCCTGAGTTCGTATTAACCTGGACCCCGGATATTCTTCCGGTTAATGCCTGGTTTAAAGACGATGCCGGACGCTCCTGTAGTTGCTCAGCTTTCACTGTACCTACGGCACCCGTTAAATCAGACTTTTTGGAGGTACCATAGCCAATTACCACAACATCTTCCAGCTCTACTCCTTCTGCCGGAACCATCTTAATTGTAAGTGGCGAAGTTCCAGATCCTGCGGCCCGGGTTTGGGAAGCGTAGCCGATATATGAGAATGTAAGCTGTTCATTTGCATTTTCAACTTCAATACTGAATTTACCGTTGGCACTGGTAACAGCAGATTTGTTTGTTTTGAGAGACTTGATCCCTACACCAGGTATGGGCCGCGAGTTTTCGTCAACAACCGTTCCTGTTACTATAATTTTTTGTGTCTGAAAGAAGGCGACACTGCCCATTCCGGAACTGATCTTTTTGTAATCAATGGAATGCGCTAAGGATTGGAACCCTGTTAAACAGAGCATTGGTATCCCTGCGAGGATAATTTGTTTGATTTTCATTAGCTTAATTTTAGTTTATATTTAGTTAGAGTAAGCGCACAAAAAACCCGGTTCCAGGCAAAATCATAGGCGCACAATAGCACACATGACCTTAAAAGGAATGCTTAAAAAAGAAGTTTAGGGAAAGTATGACTAGCCTGCTTTTACAAGAACCGGATCATACATGATGGGGTGTAAGAAAAATCCTATTCTTCTTACAATAAAAAGAAGAAATAATTGGTTTAGATTTAATGCGGGATGATTGGTTCTGTTTATCATAATATATGGGAGCTATATTTTATAAAAACGTTTTATCTATACCAATAATAAGGAAAATAATTTACAAAAGAATATTTTTTAAAAAATAAATTAAGCTTAATAAACTGAAAAAGAGGAAGTTCCTACCCCTCCTTCAGATAAGAAATTATGAGCTTAGCGGTACGGTCTGACGCACCTGCACTACCCATTTTTGAAGACAGTTCCTGATAATCACTAAGCATTTTTTGTCTGCCATCTCCACTTAAAATTAAATTAAGTTCATCAGAAATTTTTCGGGTATTGCAATCTTCCTGAATCAATTCCGTTACTACCTTTCTATCCATAATTAGGTTCACCAACGAGATAAATCTGATTTTGACAAGCATTCTGGCAATAGCTACAGAGATTGCACCTCCACGATAAACCACAACTTGCGGGATATGAAATAAAGCCGTTTCAAGCGTTGCTGTACCAGATGCAACAATTGCTGCTGTAGCAACATTCAGTAAGTCGTAAGTCCGCTCAAAAACCAGAATTACATTTTCAGTTGAAATAAATTGTTTGTAGTAACCCTCGTCAAAATTAGGAGCAGCAGCAACCACAAATTGATAATCAGGAAAACGCGCTGTTATACTAAGCATGTCGGGCAGCAAACGCTCTATTTCTTGCTTTCTGCTACCCGGAAGCAAGGCTATAATTTTATCATCTAAACCATAAGTCCTTTTAAAAGAAACATCGGGAGCAAATTGGGCAATTGCATCCAGCAGAGGGTTACCCACGTAATCAACCTCCATACCCCACCCTTTATAAAAATCTACCTCAAATGGTAAAATACAAAACAGCTTATCAACTATTCTTTTAATTTTTAGAACCCTTTTTTGATTCCATGCCCAAACCTTCGGAGAAATATAATAGCAAACACAAATTCCGTTCTCTTTTGCAAATTCGGCAATTTTTAAATTGAAGCCCGGGAAATCTATCAGGATCAGTGCATCTGGATTATATGCTAACACATCAGCCTTGCAGGCCTTCATGTTTTTCAGAATAGTCCTTAGATTTAGTAAAACTTCGGTAAAGCCCATAAATGCCATTTCAGCATAATGTTTTTTAAGCACACCACCCTCAGCCTTCATTTTATCGCCACCATAGAATCTGAATTCAGCATCAGGATCCTGAATTTTTAAGGCCTTCATTAAATTGGCTCCGTGTAAATCTCCGGATGCTTCGCCGGCTACTAAATAGTATCTCATGATTTGGTAACTTTATAAAAAAAGAAGACAAACGCCCATAAAAAAGTTGCGCTGATGATGCCTCTGCCTACATTATCTTTATCCTGCTTAAAAAAATGGTGCATCAATATTGCATTCACAGCAATACAACCGATAAGCAAAAGATCTGCTTTAGCTAAAAAAGTAAACCTATGCATCAGGTACCAAACACCGGTTAACAATACGCCCGGCACAAATGCGCCAATACCTAAACCTATAAACACAGAATTCTTTAGGTTATTAAACATCAAACGTCCAGGTATTTAAAACAGGAATAGCATGATGAGCAGTTAAATCAAACTGTACTGGAACCACAGAAACAAAATCATTCTCTAGTGCCCAAACATCGGTATCTTCGCCTTTATCATTATTTTGAAAAACTCCGGTTAACCAGTAATACGGACGCTCATACGGGTCTTTTCTTTCATCAAATTCTTCAGCCCATTTAGCGTTTGCCTGTCTGCAAATTTTAATACCTTTTAAATTATCGCCTTTCGGAAAATTAACATTAAGCAATGTTGCCGGAGGCAAACCATGTTCCAGTACCTGTAAAGAAATGGCTTTAATAAACTTTTTACAATGGCCAAAATCTGCCTCTTGCGAAAAATCATCAAGAGAGAAACCAATTGAAGGAATACCCTCTATGGCTCCCTCAACTGCGGCCGACATGGTTCCTGAATAGATTACGTTAATGGAATTATTTAAACCATGGTTAACACCAGAAACACACAAATCAGGCTTTTTGCCTTTAAATATCTTATTTACTGCAAGCTTTACACAATCAACAGGTGTGCCCGAACATTTGTACATCTCTACACCAGGGTACAAATCAACCCGGTCAAAACGTAATGGCTTGCCAATAGTAATAGCATGGCCCATACCCGACTGGGGGCCGTCTGGCGCTACCACAACCACATTTCCGATTTCCTGAACAACTTCAATCAAATTTTTAATTCCCGGGGCGGTTATACCGTCGTCATTTACCACTAAAATATTGGGTCTGGATTGTTGCTTTTTCATTTAAGATATATCTGTTTTATGATGATAACAAAAGCCTGCCGGCATGCCAAAATCACCTTTTTGAGCAAAAATAATATGCTTATGGCACTTGTTGCAGTAAAAGTACAAGAATTCGGTCTAAAGTTCAGGACTTAATATACAATCCGCATATATTTGATGTACAACTTAAATTTTATAAAGCTCAACGGAATTTACATGTTAGGCCTTATAACTCATAAAAAAAGCAAATTTAATTATATGAAGAAGAAACTGTTAGCGCTATCCCTTTTCCTTTTAATAGGTTCTGGGATTATGGCTCAATCTGGCTATCAATGGAAAACAGCCACCAGCGATGGATATACTTACAAATACGTAACAAACGACCCAACCAAGTCACGTTTTTACACCTTAAAAAATGGGCTAACCGTTATTTTATCGCAAAACGTAAAAGAACCTACCATTGAATTTAGAATGGCCGTAAGGGCCGGAAGTAATACCGATCCGCGCACCGCCACGGGCCTGGCGCATTACCTGGAACATTTGCTGTTTAAAGGAACCGACAAATTCGGCACTATGGACTATGCAAAAGAAAAGCCTTTGCTTGATAAAATAGATGGATTATACGAGCAGTACAACAAAACCACAGATCCTACCAAACGAAAAGAGATTTACGCACAGATAGACAAAACATCCGGCCTGGCATCTAATTATTCTATTGCCAATGAATACGACAAAATGATCAAAGCAATAGGCGGTCAGTCTAGCAATGCTCATACCTGGTATGAAGAAACAGTATACAATGAAGATTTTCCGTCTAATGCGACTGATAAGTTTTTAGCCCTGCAGGCCGAAAGATTCCGCAATCCTGTTTTCCGCATCTTCCACACAGAGCTCGAAGCCGTTTATGAAGAGAAAAACCGTGGCCTCGATAATGATGCATGGAAAATGGATGAGAAAATGTCGGCCCTGTTATTCCCTACACACAACTATGGCCAGCAAACAACAATTGGTACAATAGAGCACCTTAAAAACCCATCTCTTGTTGAGATCAGAAAGTACTACAACAAGTACTATGTACCAAATAACATGGCAGTAGTATTGGCCGGCGATTTTAATCCCGATGAAATGATTAAAAAAGTTGACAAGTCTTTTGCCTTTATGCAATCAAAGCCAGTTACACTTTACAATCCAGCTCCTGAAAAGCCATTAACTAAAATTCAAACAGTTGACATATACGGCCCGAGTGCCGAGAGCATAGAAATATCTTACAGAGGATATGCCGAGAACTCTAAACAGAGCATGCTATTGGATTTAATATCAAGTATTTTATCGAATGGAAAAGCGGGTTTATTCGATATCAATTTAAATAAACAGCAAAAAGTACTACGTTCAAGTGCCAGCTATCAGCAGATGAAAGATTACGGAGTCTTCAATATGTCGGCCCAGCCTAAACAAGGTCAAACCTTAACAGAAGTGCAAAAACTTTTACTTGATCAAATTGAGATTTTAAAAAAAGGTAATTTTGATGAAAGCCTGATCAAGGCGACTGTTGCAAATAGTAAACTAGGATTGCTGCAGGCATTTGATAATAATGCTTATCGCGTTGATGCTGCAACCAACGAATTCATTTTAAATCGCGGAACCAAATGGGATAAGTCTTTAAGTAATCCCGATGAGATGGCTAAAATTACCAAAAGCCAGGTCATTGCATTTGCAAAGCAATTTTTTATAAACAACTATGTTATTGCCTTTAAACACAAAGGTGAAGACAAAAACATTGCGAAAGTAGAAAAACCATCCATTACACCGGTAAACACTAATGCTGCCGAAACATCCGAATTCACCAAAGAACTCCTTGCCGCACCAACAAGCTCCATATCACCTAAGTTCTTGGATTATAAAAAGGACTTAAATTTTGGAAAAGTCGGCATTGCTGATGTAATAACAGTTCAAAATAAAGAAAACAGCATTTTCCGCTTATCTTATCGTTTTGAAATGGGCGCATTAAACAACATGTTACAGCCATATGCTGCTCAATACCTGGCTTTTTTAGCTACCGACAAATACTCGGCAGAGCAGATAAGCAAGGAATTTTACAATATAGCATGCAACTACAGTATCAATGTTGGCAATGAGGTTACTACCATAAATATTAGTGGCCTGGAAGAAAACTTTGATAAAGCAGTAAGTCTTGTTGAACATATATTAGCCAACTGCAAACCTAATGAACAGGCATTGGCTGAACTTAAAAGCCGTATCCTTAAATCAAGAGAGAACAACAAGCTTAATAAGAGTGCAATTTTAGGCGGTTTAATGAATTATGCACAATACGGGTCTACCAATCCGTTTAATTCTACCCTAAGTAATGATGAGGTAAAGAATATTACATCTGACCAGTTAATCAGCACCTTACATAATATTAACAACTTTAAACACACCATTACTTATTATGGGCCGCAAACGCTGGAGGCATTTACAGAAAGCATAGGTAAGTTGCATAAACTACCTGCTGAGTTTACGCCTGAACCGCCAGCTAAAAAATTCACTTATACCAACAACACCACCAATCAGGTCTATTTTGCCGATTACGATATGGTTCAGTCTGAGATCCGCTGGGTAAGAAATGGTGGAGTCTTTAATCCGGACCTAACAGCCAAAATAAATCTATTTAACAGTTATTTTGGCGGGGGTATGGGATCTATAGTTTTCCAGACTATCCGGGAATCTAAGGCTTTGGCTTATTCAACGTTTGCTGTTTACTCCTCGCCAGACAAGAAGGATAAGAATTATGCTATGATAGCCTATGTAGGTAGCCAGGCCGACAAAATGAATGACGCCGTGGCCGGAATGAATGAATTGCTTAATGTTTTACCTGAAGCCAATAAATCGTTCGAAGCGTCGAAATATAATGCATTAAATGCATTAGAAACAAGCCGTGTTACCAAGGATGATATAATACAGAGTTACTTTGCTGATCAGAAACTTGGAATTGATCATGATTCTAGAATTGATGAATATAATGGTCTAAAACCTTTAACATTTGGAGATATCAAAGATTTTCACACAAACAATGTTGCCAATAAACCTTACAATTATTGCATTGTAGCCTCAGAGAAAAAAGTAAAACTAGAGGATATGCAGAAGTTTGGAACAGTAACCAAACTAACTTTAGAACAGATATTTGGGTACTAAAACTTAAAATTCCTTATGAATAAAAAAGAGGCCGTATCATTAATCAAAATCACAGTTCTTAAACAGAATTTAATTCTGAACACCCTCTAACAAGAATAAAAAGACAATAAAAAACAGCAAGTTTCTATTTGAAAATTGCCGTTTTTTATTGAAATGAAGACTGCTATGAAATATTATTTGGCAGCTTCGAAGCTAAATTGAATTATGATACAGGCTCTTTCTTATTCATGTTTTTTACAATGATTTAATCCAGGTTACCAGTTCATCTCTGGTTTTACCTGTTTTTTGCTGCAGTTTACCCAACAACTCGTCATCTTTCCCTTCTTCATGCTTCAAATCATCCTCGGTTAAGTCAGCATAAGCCTGTTTCACTTTACCCTTAATTTCATTCCATTTTCCTTTTAATTCTAACTTATCCATAATAGCTCTTTATTTTGTTTAACAATAAATAGATACTACATGAACAAGCTCAAGGAACAATTGTTTGTTATTTTTTTGCTTTTTCTATAATTTCATCAACCACTGCAGGATCCAGAAGCGTAGTAATGTCTCCCAAATTAGTGGTATCACCCTCAGCAATTTTCCTTAAAATACGACGCATAATTTTGCCTGATCTTGTTTTAGGTAACCCTGAAACAAAAAGTATTTTATCAGGTTTAGCAATAGCTCCGATAACACGGGTAACGGTCTGAAGAATATCTTTACGTGTAAGATCCTCATCACCATGTGCATTAGGGAAAATTACAAAAGCATAAATACCTTGTCCTTTTACATCGTGAGGAAATCCTACTACCGCACTTTCTACCACCCCGGCATGCATATTAATTGCATTTTCAACCTCTGCGGTTCCGATTCTATGGCCAGAAACATTAATTACATCATCTACCCTGCCGGTAATTCTGTAATAACCATCTACATCCCTTAAACAGCCATCGCCTGTAAAGTACATGTTATCGTAAGTAGAAAAATAAGTCTGCTTACAACGTTCATGATCTCCGTAAGTTGTGCGCAACATGCCAGGCCAAGGGAACTTAATACATAAATTACCGCTAACATCATTACCTTCAATCACATTACCCTGCTCATCAACCAAAACTGGCTGTATACCAGGCAATGGAAGCGTGGCAAAACTAGGCTTTGTTGGCGTTACAAAAGCAATTGGCGAAATCATAATACCACCGGTTTCAGTTTGCCACCAGGTATCAACAATAGGGCATTTACTTTTGCCTATATTTTCATCAAACCAATGCCAGGCTTCTTCATTTATAGGTTCACCCACTGATCCTAAAACCCTTAACGAAGTTAAGTCAACCCCTTCAATGGGCTGTAATCCAAAACTCATTAAAGAGCGGATTGCCGTTGGTGCAGTATATAAAATATTTACTTTATGTTTTTCAACTACCTGCCACATTCTTGAAGCATCAGGATATGTTGGGATACCCTCGAATATCACAGTTGTTGCACCTTGCGAAAGAGGGCCATAAACAATGTAAGAATGCCCTGTTATCCAGCCAATATCTGCGGTACAGAAAAACACTTCATCAGGCTGATAATTAAACACATTGGAAAATGTATACCCAGCATAAACCATGTATCCACCAACGGTATGCACTACACCTTTTGGCTTACCTGTAGAGCCTGATGTATATAATATAAACAGCAAATCTTCGGCATCCATTTCTTCGGCCGGACAATTGGTGTCTACTAATTTTATTTCATCTTCCCACCAGATATCACGTCCTTTTAACATAGAAACAGGAGTTCTGGTATGGGTTAAAACAATCACTTTTTCAACCGATGGGCAGCCTATAAGCGCATCGTCAATTACTTCTTTTAGTTGAATTTGTTTATTCCCTCTAAATGCACCATCGGCCGTAATTACTAATCTGCATTGGGCATCATTAATACGATCTGCAATAGATTTTGCAGAGAAACCGCCAAATACAACCGAATGTACAGCTCCAATACGTGCACATGCAAGTACTGCCACCGCCAATTCCGGTACCATTGGCATATAAATACAAACCCTGTCGCCTTTTTTTACCCCGTTCTTTTTCAAAACATTGGCAAATCGGCAAACCTGCTCGTGCAGTATTTTATAACTTAAAGTAATGCTATCTTTTTGCGGATCATTGGGTTCCCAGATAATAGCTGGTTTGTCTCCGTTTTCAGCCAGGTGGCGATCAAGACAGTTTTCGGTAATGTTCAGTTTGGCACCTTCGAACCACTTAATATTAGGTTCAGAGAAATTCCAGGAAAGTACTTTATCCCACTTTTTTTTCCAAAGAAAATTATCCGCTATTCGTGCCCAGAATTCTTCAGGCTGGTCTACACTTAACTGATAGTTCCTTTGATATTCTTCAAATGAATTAATTTGCATATTTGGTTTATTTCAACAACTAAAGCCCAAACTTAGATAAAATTGCGCTTTATAAAAACAATTTTATTGATCTATATTATTGGGATGAGACGGTTTTAGCAACAGTTCTTCAAAAGATTAGTATTTCTTCACGCCAAATACACAAACAGGTACGTGGCTGTTTCAGAAGTCTTATAATTTTGAGCATATTCGTTTTATATGATGAATTGTAGTTTATAGGCTAATTAATTCAGGCTTATGACAAATGCTTGATCTGGAGCATTATCTAGTTTATATTGATGACTCTTTGCTTTTTGTACATACTTAAAGAGGTTATCTGAGGCTTTCCTTACTCTGAATTTCATGTATTTCTTAAGATTGAAAGCTATTGCAGACATCAACATGACTTTATGTGCACCGGGTTTTCCTATTACACCAATTTTATTCAAGCCGTAGTAATGAACAAGACTTCCAAATACTGGCTCCACGGTGCTTTGAGGTAATCGTTTCATTTGCTTACCTCTTTTGCTATGCTGCTGACTATATGCTCTTTGATACTCTTCTCTATAGGCTGATCTGTTGATTTTTTTCGAGTTGCTATTTGGGATGCAGTCAGTCTTTAAAGGACAGTTTTTACAGTCCTTGTGAGCTGACCAGTAATTCTTCAATAAACTACCGTCTTGAGATTTATTAAACCTCTTAAAAGGTATTGATTTGCCCATTGTACAAGTATACTGATCCTTTTCTTTGTCATAAGGGAATCCTTCTATTTCTGGTTTGTACCTGCCAAAAACAGGTATCCATGCGGTAATATTTCTTTGCGCTAAAAAATGATAGTTAAACCCATTAGAATACCCCGTGTCTGCTAACAGGTTCTCTAACATCAGTTCATTTTTCTGCAGACGGTGCTGTATCTTATTGGTTAATCCAGGTAAATATTGGCTATCACGACCATCCGCAAAATCAGCTTGTACATGGCTAATGATTCCCTGTGCTGTATCTACAGCCATGCTGCAGTGATAATTTAGCTTTCTTGCTTTACCTGGTTTAACTGAAATACGGGCGTGGGGATCATGAGGGTTATAGTGTGTTTTATTACTAACTAGTTGAGCCTGTTTATTGGAAGCGCCCATAGGTTTCACTTCGCTATTGCGTATTTTCTGCTGCTGCCTTTCCACTGGTTTTAACTGATGTTCTGGAGCAGTGATATGTTGCTCTTTAATCGGTTTATTGTTTCTTTTATCTTCACTATTCTCTGAATCTGCTTTCTTAAGATAACTTCCAACTGATTCAATAGGAACTTTTAAGGCCAGGGATTCCATTGATGCATTAGCTTTAACTGGTGCTGAGTCTATTGCCTGAGTATGCCCAGACACCAACCCTGCCACTACACATAGACTAAACACCTTATTGAACAGGGTCTCAAATAAAGAGATGGGGTATAATTGTCTACTGAGACTAATGGTGGAGTGCCAAGGTAGCTCCTGATCTATGTCATATCCTAAAAAATAAAGTATATCCATTCGCATAGCGCAATGCTCAACCAGCTTCCGGTCTGATGTGATATTCTCTAGATAACCTGTTAGCATCAGTTTAAAGAAAAATACAGGATCAATAGACGGGTTTCATGTATTTCCGTATAGAAATTTAGTGTCTTTATATAGAAAACTAAGATCAATTGTTTCTAGAAGCCTACGATAAAAGTTCTCCTGGGGAACATGGTTTGATAATTGGAAATTAGTAAACAACTTTTCATTATAACCCTTTTTGCCTTGCATGGCTTTAATATACCCAATCTAAAAAATAATTGGAAATAATTAGAAATGTTTTATTGTTCTGCAACAGCCACGTAACTGTTTGTGTATTTGGTGTGAACCATGTGAGGACTTGGCCACTCCTGGCTACTTGTTAGGTGTTCATGTTAACAGTAATTACTGGTGCTAAATAATAATTGAAATTATTTTTGGCTCTTACTTGATGATTACAAATATTTTACTGATATTTGCACACTCTTAAAAAAATAAGCGAAGAACAATTAACAATATATTTAAAGGCATGTCTAGAGTTTGTGATTTAACCGGAAAAATGGCAATGACAGGTTTTAATGTTTCTCACTCAAACGTTAAAACCAAGCGTAAGTTTTATCCCAACTTACAACTTCAGAAATTTTATATTCCTGATGAGGATCGTTGGATAACACTGAAAGTATCTACTTCAGCTATCAAAACCATCAATAAAATTGGTATTACAGAAGCGATTAACCGCTTCATGAAAAAAGGATATTTGTAGAAACATTGGTTGATGCGAAATCAACCTTAATATTAATAAAATGGCAAAAAAAGGTAACAGAGTACAAGTTATTCTAGAGTGTACAGAACATAGAGCAAGCGGCATGCCTGGTGCTTCTAGATATATCACTACTAAAAACCGTAAAAACACTACTGAGAGATTAGAGTTGAAAAAATTCAATCCAGTGTTGAGAAAAGTAACTGTACACAAAGAAATTAAGTAATACATTTAGTATTTAACTAAATACAATCTATTTAGATCATGGCAAAAAAGGTAGTTGCAACCCTGAAAACGGGTAAAGGAAAAGAATATTCGAAAGTTATTACAATGACTAAGTCTCCAAAATCTGGTGCTTATTCTTTCAAAGAAGTTATTGTTCACAACGATCACGTTCAAGATGCTATTTCTGCATCTAAAAAATAATTTTAATATTTTATAATATTAAAGCCGTCCCTTTATTCTGGGAGGGCTTTTTTTGTTTTTCTATACATTCTTATGGGTTTATTTGATTTTTTTAAGAAAAAAGAGACTGCGCCTGAAGCGCAGGAAGCTCTTGACAAGGGATTGGAGAAAACTAAGGAGGGCTTTTTAAGTAAAATCACAAAAGCTGTAGCCGGTAAGTCTACTATTGATGATGACGTACTGGACAACCTCGAAGAAGTTTTGGTAACCTCTGATGTTGGTGTAACTACAACATTAAAAATTATAGACCGAGTACAGAAACGTGTAGCAAAAGACAAATACCTTTCTACCTCTGAACTAAATAATCTGCTGCGCGATGAAATTCAGTTGTTACTTGCAGAAAATAACAGCAACGATTTCAGAAGTTTTGAATACGGTAACCATAAACCATATGTAATTATGGTGGTCGGAGTAAATGGTGTGGGCAAAACTACAACCATTGGCAAACTGGCACATAAACTTAAAGCAGAAAACCTTAAAGTTGTTTTAGGTGCTGCCGATACCTTCAGGGCCGCAGCGGTTGAACAAATTAAACTTTGGGGTGAGCGTGTTGGTGTACGTGTTGTTGCACAGGCAATGGGTTCTGATCCTGCATCTGTAGCTTTTGACACTTTGCAATCGGCAGTTGCCAATGGCGAAGATGTTGTGATTATAGATACTGCTGGTCGTTTACACAACAAAATTGGCTTAATGAATGAGTTGGGCAAAATTAAAAATGTGATGCAAAAGGTAATCCCTGGCGCACCTCATGAAATATTATTGGTACTTGACGGATCTACCGGTCAAAATGCTTTTGAACAGTGCAAACAGTTTACCGAAGCAACTGACGTAAATGCTCTTGCCATAACTAAACTTGATGGTACTGCTAAAGGCGGTGTTGTTATCGGAATTTCCGATCAGTTTAAAATACCGGTAAAATATATAGGCGTTGGCGAAAGCATGAACGACCTGCAATTATTTGATAAAAAAGCATTTGTTGATAGTTTGTTTAAATAGTAACAAGCATACAATAAATAAAAAGATAATACTGACTTACAAAACATGAATACAAAAACTTCCACAAAAATAATCCCTGTTAAAAAACCAAAGATTAACGTAATCACATTGGGCTGTTCCAAAAACACTTACGATTCTGAGGTTTTAATGGGCCAATTGCGCGGAAATAGTTTAGATGTTATTCATGAATCTAACCAGGTTGGCAAAGACGATATTGTTGTAATTAATACCTGTGGTTTTATAGATAATGCAAAACAAGAATCTATTGATACCATATTGCAATACAGCCAGTTAAAGGACGAAGGGAAAGTGGCAAAAGTAATTGTAACCGGATGCCTTTCGGAACGCTATAAGCCTGAGTTAGAAGCCGAAATTACCAATGTTGATGCTTATTTTGGCACCAATGATTTAAATAACCTGCTCCACTCTTTAGGTGCAAATTATAAGCATGAATTAATTGGCGAGCGTTTGCTAACCACCCCGTCACACTTCGCTTATTTTAAAATTGCAGAGGGTTGTAACAGACCTTGCTCTTTTTGCGCTATTCCGCTGATGCGTGGCAAACACGTATCCAGAGATATGGAAGAGCTGGTAAATGAAGCTAAAATATTGGCCGCTAACGGTACCAAAGAACTTATACTAATTGCTCAGGACCTTACTTATTATGGTCTTGATATTTATGGAAAACGTAATCTTGATGAGTTATTACGCCGACTATCTGATGTAAGGGGTATTGAATGGATCAGACTGCAATACGCCTACCCTTCTGGCTTTCCGATGGAAATTCTGGATGCAATGAATGAGCGTGAGAATATTTGCAAGTATTTGGATATGCCATTGCAGCATATTACAGACAATATGCTGAAGTCAATGCGTCGTGGTATTACCAAGCAAAAGACTATAGATATTGTTAATCAAATTAGAGATAAGGTACCGGGTATCGCAATGCGTACTACTTTGATTTGCGGATACCCAGGAGAAACTGAGCAGGATTTTGAAGAAATGCTTAGCTGGGTTGAGGAAACCCGTTTCGACAGATTAGGATGCTTTACTTACTCTCATGAAGAAAAAACTCATGCACATAGTCTGATTGATGATGTACCTGAAGAGGTAAAACAAGCACGTGTTGATGCAATTATGGAATTACAACAAGGAATTTCTTTTGATATAAACCAAGATAAAATAGGCAAAACCTATAAAGTTTTGGTTGACAGAAAAGAAGGCGACTTCTTTGTTGGCCGTACTGAATTTGACTCGCCAGAGGTTGACAATGAAGTTTTAATTGACGCAGCTACCGGCTATGCGGCAAATGGAACTTTTGTAAATGTTAAGATTGATCGTGCCGAAGATTTTGATCTATATGGACAAATTGTAAAATAAAGGCTTCATATTTAGATTTATAGTTTATTAGCTTAAATTCGTAGCGATGCAAGCTAAATACATCTCTTATCAGGAAACTAATGCTTTCTCTTCCATTGTGCTGGATTACATTTCCAAAAATGGGAAGTTAAGCCAATTTTATAAATATGAACCGGATTTTTCCGGCTTTGAAAAAGCTATTGCTGATCGTACTTTTAAAGCCGACAGAGCTATTCTGGTTAGCACCTTACAAAAACAATATTCATCGATTCAGGTTTCGCCATTAGTAAAGGCCAACATTGAGCTCTTAGCGGATAAAAAGACTTTTACAATTACCACAGGTCATCAGCTAAATATATTTACAGGCCCCCTATATTTTATCTACAAAATAGTTACTGCAATAAACCTGGCGCGTGATCTAAAACAACAATTTCCTGACTATAATTTTGTGCCTGTATACTGGATGGCAACAGAAGATCATGATTTTGAAGAAATCAACCATGTTAAGGTTGAGGATAAAATGATTACCTGGAATAAAAATGCTGCCGGAGCCACTGGAAGGCTTGACACTGCTGATATTGCAGAAGCGCTTGCTGCATATAAAGGATACCTGGGTATTAGTGAAAATGGCATAGGATTTTCGAAAACTGTAGACAAGGCTTACACCAGTAATAGGAAGTTAAGTGATGCTACCCGAGAATTGGTTGATGCCCTTTTTGGCAAATACGGTTTGGTTTGTGTGGATGCAGATGACCATGCGCTTAAAAGCCAGTTTGCCGAAATCATATATAAAGATATTACTGAAGAGAACAGCTTTAAATTAATCAGCAAAGCCAGTTCCGAGCTGGAAACTATGGGTTACAAAGCCCAGGTTAACCCCAGAGAAATCAATTTCTTTTATATGATTGATGGCCTAAGGGAACGGATTATAGAAGAAAACGGAAGTTACATGGTGATGAACTCTTCTATAGGTTTTACTAAAACTGAGCTGCAAAAAGAGATAAATGCTTATCCAGAAAGGTTTAGCCCCAATGTGGTAATGCGTCCTGTTTATCAAGAAGTTATACTACCTAATATAGCTTATATTGGTGGAGGGGCTGAGGTGACATACTGGCTGCAATTAAAAGCAAATTTTGACCATTATAAAATTGATTTCCCGGTATTAATGTTGCGTAATTCTGCTTTGCTTATCGACAAAAGAAGTGAAGCCAGAATGGAAGTATTGGGCATTAGTCATAGAAACTTATTTAGTGACACTGAGACACTAAAAAATGAATGGGTTAAATCGCATGTTAATCTTCAATTCTCTCTTGATAATGAGGAGAGGTCAATAAGCGCAATTTTTGATCAAATAAAGCTTAATGCTTATAAAATAGACAAAAGTCTTTCACAATCGGCAGATGCTGCCAAGACAAAAGCACTAAAGCTTATCTTCACCCTGGAGAAAAAAATGCTAAGGGCTGAAAAGCGAAAGCATGTTACTTCGTTCTCTCAAATAGATAATCTTAAAGAAAAATTATTCCCTTCTGGCGTGCTACAGGAAAGGGTACTTAATATTGCACCAATGATTGTACTTTATGGTGATGATTTTATAGATTCGCTGATTACCCATTTTAAACCTTTAGATTATCAGTTTACAGTTCTTTTTGCCTAATTCAAATGACCTTTTACACTTTTACAGAGAACAAATTACGCCAGTTTACAGAACGTGTGTTTTTAAAAATGGGATGTCCGTTGGCAGATGCGCAGTTGGCGGCTGATGTGCTATTAAAATCTGATTTGAGAGGTATTGATTCGCATGGCGTAGCACGATTAAGCGGCTACGTTCGCCTATGGGAAAAGCAACGGATAAATGCAAATCCTGTAATAAAAATTGTTCACGAAACAGCTACAACTGCCACTGTTGATGGCGATAGTGGTTTAGGACTGGTGGTAGCACCCTTTGCCATGAAAATAGCGATAGAAAAAGCACGTATTTATGGTAGCGGATGGGTTGCGGTTAAAAATTCAAATCACTTTGGTATTGCCGGCTATCATTCGTTAATGGCTGCTGAACAGGAAATGATTGGTATTAGTATGACAAATGCGAGCCCACTTGTTGCTCCAACTTATTCCAGTGAACGTTTACTGGGGACAAATCCAATGTGTTATGCTTTTCCGGCAGGTAAATACCCACCCGTTATAGTTGATATGGCAACAGCCGCAGCTGCTAATGGGAAACTGGAAATTGCGCAGAGGGCTAATCAGCCTATCCCTGAAGGATGGGTACAGGATTCGACCGGTAATACGTCAACAAATCCTCATCAATTAAAGGAAGGTGGTTCATTGCTACCGCTAGGTAGCGACAAAGATCATGGCAGCCATAAGGGTTATGGTTTAAGTGCTACTGTAGATATTTTTTCTGCTGTATTGTCTGGCGCAAATTACGGGCCATGGGTACCTCCATTTGTTGCTTTTTTAGAGCCCCCTACTGATCCGGTTGGAGAAGGTATTGGGCATTTTCTTGGTGCAATGAGAGTTGATGGTTTTAGGCCTGCCCAGGATTTTAAAGACCATCTGGACAATTGGATTGAACGTTTTAAAAGTGCGAAAACTGTTGACGCGGACAAAAAGGTAATTATTCCCGGAGAGCCGGAATTTGCTTATGAGCAAGAACGCAGAATTAGCGGAATTCCGTTGATTGACGTTGTTGTTAATGATCTGAACGAACTTGCTAAAAAACTTGAAATAGAGGGGCTATAAAGCCCCCCTAAAAGAAAATGCCAATGCTGGAAGATCCTTCTGGATATTTTTGGGCAACCACACTTTTACAGTTGTTCCCTTATTCTCCCATTTAAGTTTCTGACCGGTTTGAATTAGTTGAATTGCTGTTCCTTTAGCTGGTACGTTTCCATTCCACACTACATATTCAGGAGTATTATCTTTAAGACAGGTTAACGCATACTTGGTCTTTCCGTCTTTACTTTGTGTAAACCAGGTATCGCCATCATGATAATCTTTGGTAATTCTGGTATTATAAATAGCTTTCCCATTTACGTTTAGCCATTTACCTATATCTTCCAACCTTGCAATAGCATCCTGAGGAATAGTTCCATCTGCTTTTGGCCCCACTCCAAGTAATAAACTACCCCCCTTTGCCACAATCTCAATTAGGGTGTGAATTACCTTAGTGGCAGACTTATATTGATCATTAGGAACAAAGCCCCATGCACCGCCTAAGGTCATGCAGCTTTCCCATGGATTTGCCAGTTGTTGTTTTGGTACGCTTTGTTCTGGTGTTTGATAGTTTTCGTAAGGTCCGTGAACAGTTCTGTCTACCATTAACAGACCTGGCTGCGCTTTACGTGCCATATCGGCAATAGCAGGCATATCAATATCCTGACTCCATTCAGGAATTCTCATTCCCCATGAAAGTACTTCTTCGTTAACTGTTTCTAACGGTCTAACCCATCCCCCATCTAACCAAAGGATATCTACTGAGCCATAGTTATGCATCAACTCACTAATTTGATTAAATGTTTGTTTTTTAAACATGCTCCATCTCCATGGATTTTTTCTGATATCATAATTATTGTTTCTATCTGCAGTTGCATATTTTGGCCACCAATAATATTCAGAATGCCAATCTGGTTTTGAAAAATAAGCTCCAATCATAAAGCCCTGTTTGCGAAAGGCATCAAACACATATTTTGCCACATCGGCTTTAGGATTGTCTTTAAATGGCCCTGCAGAGATCTTAAAATCTGACTCCTTAGTATCAAACATATTGAACCCATCATGATGCTTAGTGGTAAATACCAGGTAACGCATACCTGCATCTTTACCTGCTTTAGCCCATTGATCAGGATTAAATTTAACCGGGTTAAAATCTTTACTTAAACCCCAGTACCATTTTTTATAATCTTCGTAGTTACTTGTACTATCCCTGGATATCCAATCTTCTGAGCAGATGGACCACGATTCAATAATACCGGGCACAGCATACAAACCCCAATGAATAATCATCCCAAATTTTTGATCCTGCCATTTATCTAATTTCTGACTAACCAAAGGATCTTTAGGCCATTCATATATGGTTGATTGGTGGTGTACGCCGTTATCCTGGGCATTCAACCTCCCTATAAACAAAGGAATGAGCAATAATACGGCAAATAATTTCTTCATAAATGGGGTTTTAATGATTACAGAAGATTCTTCTGGCTAAAAAACGATAAAAGACTGTATGGGTTAAATATACAGTCTTTTATCGTTTTACTTATTAATTCTTTTGGATTTAATTGATTCCTTTCAACAACCTATTCCATCTTATTTTGCTAAAGAATGACCCATTTGTATCATAACTCATCCATATAAATAATGCCTTTCCAACAATGTGATCTTCAGGAACAAATCCCCAGTAACGGGAATCTAATGAATTATGCCTGTTGTCTCCCATCATCCAGTAATAGTCCATCTTAAAAGTATAACTGGTTGCAGGCTTACCATTGATAAGCCAACCATTACCAGATTTCTCCAACTTGTTACCCTCGTAAATTCTGATACTCCTTTCATAAAAAGGCATTGATGCGCTATCAAGTTGTACCGTCATTCCCTTTTTAGGGATAACAATTGGTCCGAAATTATCTACGTTCCAGTTCTTTTTTGGATCAAAGGGAAATATATCCCTTTCCTGATATCCCTCTGGCTGCGTTAATTCTTTAACAGACTGCACAAAGTCAAGCTTCTTCACATCTTCCATCATAATTTCGGAACCAGTAAATGAATAAGAGGTAGCACTTAATTGCGAAATTTCCGGATCTCCCTCTCTCATACTAAATCCCATCTCCTGAAAAATACCAAAGTTTACGTTGGGAGTCTTAAAGGTTACCTCATAAGTAAAATTACCTGTATTTTTCAATTTTTCAGGTTTACCATTTACAGAGACAAGGCCATTTTTCATACTAACGGTATCCCCCGCAATGCCAATACATCTCTTAATATAATTTTCTCTTTTATCAACCGGTCTGCTAACAATAGTATAATGTTTATTCACTGCTTCCCAACCTTCAGATCTCACCATTTTATAATAATCAGCATCCTGAGCCTCTAAAGCAACAGTATCACCTTGAGGGTAGTTAAATACTACTACATCATTTCTTTTGATATCAGACAAACCAGGCAACCTGCGATATTTCCATTGTATACCATCCCAATATGCCTTAGTGCCAGTTACAGGCATAGTATGATGAGCAAAAGGGAATGCAACAGGAGTCATTGGCACACGAGGGCCGTAGTTAACTTTGCTAACAAACAAGAAATCACCTACCAGCAGCGATCTTTCCATAGAGCCTGTAGGTATTGTATATGCTTCTATAAAAAACACTCTGATTATGGTGGCTGCAATTACTGCGAATAAAATGGCATCAACCCATTCACGGCTTTTGGATTTTTTCTTTTTTGGCTTAGTGTCTTTATTTTCCTTTTGCCAGAATTTCCAATTCATATCTTATTATTTAAAATTAAATATATCGGCTATATTATAAAAGCCTTGTTTCTTTTCAAGCCATTCTGCAGCCACAACTGCCCCTAGTGCAAATCCTGAACGGTTATGAGCAGTATGTTTAAATTCAATCTCATCAACCTCAGAACTATACACAACTGTATGTGTACCAGGAATATTTTCAATTCTATGGGATTCAATTAGTAATTGATCTTTCTTTAATACATCATCGAACTGGGTTCCAACCAACTCATTTACCCATTCGTGTTTTCTTTCAACATTTTCGATGATACCTTCAGCAATAGTCATAGCTGTACCACTAGGCGAATCCAGTTTCTGGGTATGATGAATTTCCTCTACCTGAACCTCGTATGCCGGAAAGTCGTTCATTAACCTAGCCAGCACCTTATTCATATGAAAGAAAATATTAACCCCAATACTAAAGTTTGATCCATAAAGGAGTGCATTGTTACGTGTAAGGCACTCGTTTTTCACTTCCTGTAGCTGGCCATACCAACCCGTAGTACCTACAACAACAGGAACATTGGCATCAAAGCAAGCATAAATATTATTTATTGCAGCATCAGGGGCACTAAAATCAATAGCTACATCAGCTTTTCGCAAGTTAGCCGTTGTCAGATCTTCAAGATTATCAATACTTATTTTCAAGACTACTTCATGTCCTCTTTCTAAAGCAAAATGCTCAATAATCTGACCCATTTTACCGTAGCCTAATAATGCTATTTTCATTGGTTATATTCTTTTACTGGTTATAGGGAACATCTTAAAAAGTCCCTTTTCACTTAATATTTTTAATTTTTTGCTAAAGGTATTAAAAGCACACAAATACCCGCTTAAACTTGCAAAAAATATACTATAGTCTAATAGTAAGCTTCACACCTGGAGTTACATTGTTAAAACCGTACATATTATTGGTATTGATTAAGCCGGGAGAGAGCTTCATCCCTATATCGTCTACATTAAAATATTTTAGACGGGCATCTATATATGCCTCAACAACATTTAGAAGATATAAACCTACGTACGAGAAAATAATTACTTCTTTATTCCTTCTAAAAAGGTCTTTTGCAGTAATTAACCCAGCCTCATCCATATTGTTATACGGAAAAGCAGGGCTTTTCTCTCCATCATTTGCTCGCCTATAAATAATTTCATTATAAAAGAGTCTGTAATTCTTACTATTATCTATAAATGAAATAGTTAATAGTGTTATACCTGTGTAAAGACCAGCAACTTTTGCAAGCCTGTAAACAGTAACCCCATTTCTGATTTGCCCAAGTCCGGGAAGCATCAGTGAACTAAGAGCTGCTCTTCTGCCTGCTATTTTACCAAGATTTACGTAGGCAGGTTTCTTGAGTGTATCTACTTTTTGAGCTTTAACAGGCTCCACCAGCGGCTTTGGTTTAATAATCAGCGTATCCTTTTTCACTACAGGGGTTTCCTGAGCATAAGTTACCACCGTAATAAAAAGAAATAAAACCGATAGCAGCAGACTTTTGTACATTACCAATCTAATAATTCCAGAATACGACTCAGGTCATCCTCAGACATGAACGGAATCTCTATAGCTCCTTTTCCATTTTCGCCAACTTTTAACTTCACTTTTGTGGCAAACTTTGATGCTAAATCTCTCTGTAGT
This sequence comes from Pedobacter ginsengisoli, assembly GCF_002736205.1. Taxonomy (NCBI): domain Bacteria; kingdom Pseudomonadati; phylum Bacteroidota; class Sphingobacteriia; order Sphingobacteriales; family Sphingobacteriaceae; genus Pedobacter; species Pedobacter ginsengisoli. The sequence goes on from NZ_CP024091.1 coordinate 3,586,972, forward strand.
TTTTGATACTCAAAGGAAACACCAACTGGCTGTTTATTTGATTTAGGCTTTACCTGAACGCTATTTATACTTCTTACAAGCTCTTCAACCTTACGCACAGACAATCCTTTATCAATAATTTCCTGATGAATAAAGAGTTGCTTTTCTGTTTGTTCAACATTTATAAGTGCGCGTGCATGCCCCATAGAAATTTTTTGATCTCTTATAGAGATTTGTATTGCTGGCGGCAGTTTTAATAAGCGAAGATAGTTAGTTACCGTAGTACGATTTTTACCTATTCTTTCGCCCAATTGTTCTTGTTTCAGATTACACTCATCTATCATTTGCTGAAAACTCAACGCAATCTCAATTGCATTTAGGTTTTCACGCTGAATGTTTTCAATAAGGGCCATTTCCAGCATTTGCTGATCATTGGCAGTGCGTATATATGCAGGGATTTCGGTTAGGCCAGCTAGTTTAGACGCCCTTAGTCTTCTTTCTCCTGAAATTAACTGATACTTACCTCCTGTTTGTTTCCTTACTGTTATTGGCTGTATTAAACCTTGAACCCTGATGGACTCAGAAAGTTCATTTAAAGCGACCTGATCAAATTCAGTACGAGGCTGATAGGGATTAGTTTCAACATCATTAATATTGATATGCCCGATATTATTATTACTACCGCCACCATCTTGCTTTGTTTCACTTACATGGTTAACTCCACTCTTTGGCGGATTTACAGCATCTGAGTCATCCAAAAGCGCACTTAATCCTTTACCTAAACCTGTTTTTCGCTGAAAAGACGTCATTAAAAATATTTTTAAATAATTGCTGTAGTTGTATTCTGTACTTCTTTAACCATTCCGTTTTTATGAACAATTTCACGGGCAAGATTCAGGTAGTTAATTGCTCCCTTACAAGTTGCATCGTGCATAATTACAGATATACCATAACTTGGAGCCTCACTTAAACGAGTATTACGCTGTATAATTGTATCAAAAACCAAATCCTGGAAATGGGTTTTAACCTCTTCCACAACCTGATTAGATAACCTTAAACGTACATCATACATCGTAAGCAAAATCCCTTCAATCTCCAATTCAGGATTTAAACGGTTTTGAACAATTTTAATTGTGTTCAAAAGTTTCCCCAAGCCTTCAAGAGCGAAATACTCACACTGAACCGGAATAATTACTGAATCAGCAGCTGTAAGCGCGTTAATGGTAATTAAACCTAAAGATGGAGAGCAGTCAACAATAATAAAATCATACTGATCCTTAACTTTTTCAAGAACAGCCTTCATTTTATATTCCCTGTTATTCAGGTTTATCATCTCAATTTCTGCCCCAACCAAATCGATATGTGCCGGTAGCAAGTCAAGATTAGGTGTTTCAGTTTTCTGAATAGCATCTACTGCATCAATATCATTAATGATACACTCGTATATGCTATTCTTGATGCTTCTTGGATCAAAACCAATACCAGAGGTAGAATTGGCTTGTGGATCAGCATCTACTAATAATGTTCTGTATTCTAGTACGGCTAAACTTGCAGCTAAGTTAATTGATGAAGTAGTTTTACCTACACCACCTTTCTGATTTGCCAATGCAATAATTTTACTCATCTATCTTATTAATAATTACAATTATTCTATAACGGCTTGTATTTACTCGACGTAAATCTATAAAAAATGCTATTTTTGTGTTTATATAGGCATATTTTAACGAATAGCTAAGATACAAACTAAATGGCAAAGTTAGTATTAAAGCCATAAGTGTTTTAAACATCTTATTAACAATTTATACATGGTAACCATCATATCCGGAACCAACAGACCCGATAGTAACACACTAAAAGTCGCCAAATATTATCAGAAAACATTGGCATCAAAAGGCTTAGAATCAACCGTCTTTAACCTCGAAGATCTACCAGCTCAGCTTATCAGCTCAGACTTATACGGAAAACGGAGTCCTGAATTTGCTCCTATTCAGGAAATGGTAACCAAAACCACTAAATTTCTTTTCATTATTCCTGAATATAACGGCAGCTTTCCCGGTGTACTAAAGGTTTTTATTGATGCCTGTAACTTCCCGGAAAGCTTTTACGATAAAAAAGCAGCCCTTGTAGGTGTATCATCCGGCAAATACGGAAACATTCGTGGTGTTGATCATTTTGGAGGTGTATGTAGCTATCTGCACTTACACGTATTACCTTTAAGACTGCATATTGCCACAATCAAAGCAGAATTAAACGAACAAGGTGATTTCTTTAAAGAAGACACACTCAAATTTACTGACCAGCAGATGAATAAATTTATTGCGTTTTAAAGCTCATCCAAGTTTTACCTTCATTTCCAAAAACAAAGTATCCGGGGTATAACATCTCTGCTAAATCTTCCAAAGCAGCTACAGCAGTGCCAGCCTCATGTGCAATTGCAGCCTCATCATCCCAAAGATATACCCTATCATACTCAACCGATGGCCAATCTTTGTTCAACAGCGAAGGAACAATGCCCATTAATTGCAACATACCGATACTTTTCTCGTAATAAATAACAACTCTGGCTGTGTTAACATCATCCTGCAAAACTCCACCAGCTTCGGCAATCAGCTCCTTCAAATCCTCATTCAGCCTATTACTGGTATCCACAAAAGCAACTGCAACCTTATCCATAAACTTTATTTTATGCTGAATTATATCTATCCGTTCCTGAAGATCTTCGCGCATTTGTTCATCCTCAATCCTATTTATAACCGCATTTAAAAAAGACATATTGATTTATTTATTACTTTGTGCAAAATTAGTATTCCTAAACTGATGCATCGTATTATAATAAATATTTTTTGCGCACTGCTTCTACTTATTGCCTTCTCTTGCAATACATCTTCCTCCAATAAGGATAAAAAGGTATTCAATATCAATCTTGATCAGAATTTAACTTCTCTCGATCCGGCCTTTGCCCGTAATCAAAATGCCCTTTGGATGATAAATCAGGTATTTAACGGATTAGTACAGATCGATAGTGATCTTAATGTAATACCCTGCATTGCAAAAAACTGGCAAATATCTTCTGATAAATTAACCTATACTTTTAATCTTCGCAACGATGTATATTTCCATAATGATCCCATTTTCCCTAATGGAATAGGCAGAAAAGCGGTAGCTTCCGATTTTGTTTACAGTTTTTACCGGCTTATCGACCCTAAAGTTGCCTCATCTGGAGGCTGGATATTTAGCGATAAGGTAAAAGACATCAACAACTTTGTAGCAATAAACGATAGTACTTTTCAGGTGAAGCTTTTAAAGCCGTTCCCAGCATTTATGAAATTGCTTACTACTCAATATTGTTCGGTAGTACCAAAAGAAATTGTAAACCACTATGGCAAAGATTTTCGGAGCCACCCTATCGGAACAGGCCCTTTTAAATTTAAGTATTGGAAAGAAGATGAGATCTTGGTATTACTAAAAAATGAAAATTACTGGGAAAAAGTCGGCAATACTAAACTCCCTTATCTTGATGCGGTAAAGGTTACATTTATTACAGATAAGCAAAGTGCATTCATGAATTTCCTTAAAAAGGAGCTCGACTTTTTTGACAAGGTTGACGGGAGTTATCGTGATGACATCCTAACAAAAAGCGGAAAAATGACTGCAAAATACAAGGGTAAATTCAAGCTTCAAAAAGGCCCTTATCTTTGCACAGAATATGTAGGAATACTGGTAGATACCAATATAGCAATAGCCAAACATTCTCCTTTAAAATACAAAAAGGTGAGGCAGGCTATAAATTACGCTATCGATAAACCTAAACTAATTAAGTATTTACGCAACAGTATCGGCATCCCGGCAACGGCAGGCTTTATTCCTAAAGGAATGCCCGGGTTTGACAGTACTGCAGTAAAAGGCTATCATTACGATCCGGAAAAAGCAATAGACCTGCTTGCTCAAGCCGGTTTTCCAAACGGTAAAGGAATGCCTCAGGTTACCCTTAGCACCTCCACCACTTATAAAGATCTTATTGAATTTATACAGGGTGAACTTGCAGCCATTGGCATCAAAGTAAAAGTAGATGTTAGCCCCAATGCAAGCTTACGAGACTTAATGTCTAAAAACGAAGTGAACTTTTTTAGGGGTTCCTGGATAGCTGATTATCCTGATGGCGAAAATTATCTTGCCATGTTTTACTCCAAAAACAAGGTCCCGAATGGGCCAAACTATACCGCTTACTACAATAACGAATTTGATAAATTATTTGAGGAAAGCTATTATGTTAGCGACAATGCACGGCGCTATCTGCTGTACCAAAAAATGGATCAAATGGTAATTGATTATGCTAATATTGTACCTATCTATTATGATCAATCAGTAATTATGACTCAAAATAACATTAGCGGATACAACATGAATCCACAAAACCTGATGATCCTTAAAACAGTCAAAAAAAATTAAGAGCCTGTATCATAATTCAATTTAGCTTCGAAGCTGCCAAATAATATTTCATAGCAGTCTTCATTTCAATAAAAAACGGCAATTTTCAAATAGAAACTTGCCGTTTTTTATTGTCTTTTTATTCTTGTTAGAGGGTGTTCAAAATTAAATTCTGTTTAAGAACTGTGATTTTGATTAATGATACGGCCTCTTAATATATAATCTTTGTGGTTAAGGATACTATTTATTGTACTCCACCGCCCCCCATTCCACCTTGCTCTTCTTTTTTCAAGTCATCGTTTTTAATCGATTTCTTTTGGGTAAACTTAAGCTTACCAAAGTTGTAGCTAAAGTTTAAACCGAATGAGCGCAACGGATAATGAATATCAGTATTCTGACTTGATGTTGCGGTATTATTTACGGTTTTGATATTCAAATCCCTGCTAAACGGATTCAGTACATTTAAACCAATAGTTGCCTTTTTATTAAGAATCTCTTTTTTCACTGCACCACCGTAAAAATACATCGCATCAGTTTTTCCCTGAAACGTTCTTCTTGGCGAATTAACTACTCCCCAAAGTTCAGTACTCCAGCCACCTGATAAAGCATAAGCTGACCTTGCAAATGCAGTATAATTAACAAAAGTTCCTGTATTTATATTATTATTTGCGTTACTTACATCGTAGGTATTCATTCCAAAATTGGCCATTAAAGTCCATTTTGGTTTAGGGTTATATGATCCAAACACATTAAAACCATACGATTGACTTGTACCAACGTTTGTATACGATGTTAAGTTTTTATTTACACCATCTTCTACTATTGGCCTGATAAAGCTTTCAATAACATTCTTTGTATTGCGATAAAACACAGAAGCATTAATCACTGATCCTTTAATAAAAGTTGAGTATCCAAGTTCAATATTGTCACTTAACTCAGGTGACAATTCCGGATTTCCCTGCATTGGGTTATAAATGTCACTTTCATTTCTAAAAGGATTCAGATAGAATAAACTTGGTCTCTGTATCCTTCGGTTATAACTCACCTTTACTGTAGTCATGCCTTTTAAAGTCTGTGATAAAACTAAGCTCGGGAATAAGTTAAAATAGTCGTTTTTAAACGGGAGGATATTGCCTGCTAATCCATCAATCTTAGTATACTCAGCTCTTAAACCAGCCTTTGCCGTAATTTTTTTAGTTAATTTAAAACCAAGTACACCATAAGCAGAGCCAACATTCTGATCATAGTCAAAATCCTGGGCATTCTGGTCATAGTCACTTATAATATTTCTAAAAATACCTTTTAAACCGGTCTCAAGAGTAGTTGTTTTACTAAAAGGATAAGTGTAATCTGTCTGAACAGTGTACTCATTATTTTTACCCGTATTACCGCCAATTAAGGTAAAATCAGGCACTCCCTCACTTACAAATCTGTTTGTAAAATCGCTGGTATTTCTTCCTCTTGAAAGCTGTGCTGAAACACTCAATTCTTCACCTTCCTTTTTGCTCGTTTTCCTATAATCAACGTTCCAGTCCATGTTATTGAAGCCCATATCCATATCTCTTATATTCTGAGAAAAGACATTATTAGTTAATATATCAGAGCTTCCAGGCCCTCCGTTAGAGAATCTGTTAAACTTAACTGTTGAGCTAATGTTATGATAACTGTTAAAGTCATAGTCCATTCCGCCACTTCCGTTGTAGCCAACTCTAGACCATTTAGAAAAACCATTCTGCGAAACTGTATTTGTAACTCCGTCTACAACAGAACTATTAAACACAACCACCTTCGAATTCTGCGGATAAGCATGATTAACACCCAGGTTACCTGTTAAAGATAAACGACCTGTTTTAGCATTTAAATTAAATGCACCATTATTTGAACGTGTTCCGGCCGATGTATTTAAACTTCCACTAACACCTTCTGCAGTTTTCTTCTTTGTAATGATATTAATAATACCACCTGAACCTTCAGCATCATACTTTGCAGATGGGCTTGTAATTACTTCAACACTTTTAATCTGCTCAGCAGGAATCATTTTTAAAGCATCCGCAACACTATTGGCCATTGTTCCTGATGGTTTTCCGTTTATCAAAACACGAACTGAGCTTCCACGCAACTGCACATTTCCATTTATATCAACAGAAAGCATTGGCACTTTACGCATTACATCAGTAGCGTCACCTCCGGCATTGGTAATGTCAGCTTCAGCATTATAAACCAATTTATCAACCTTATTCTCAATTAATGCCTTTTCACCTACAATAGATACTTCCTTAAGGTTGCTTTCTGTTGGGCTTACATAGATTGTTCCTGCGTTTAAATCCGGTTTTTCAGGAGTAGTCTTAACGGATATTGATTTAGTTTTATATCCCATAAATCCAACCGAAAGTTTGTATTGATCTGGTGCTATATTTTGCAAAACAACTTTACCCTTCTCGTCTGTAACCCCTCCGTTTATAGATTTATTGTCTGCAGCTTTTATTAATGATACACTTGCGTAGTCGATAGGTTTTTTTGTTAGCGAGTCTAAAATTACTGCTGTAATACGTCCAGTTACTTTAGGTTTTTGTGGTGCTCCACCTAAAGAAAACTGAGCATTAGCATTCAGCATCATTCCCAATCCCACAAATAATAGTATAATTCTTCTCATAAAAATTTTATTTCTTCAATTAGTCTGCACAAAATCGGTTTTGTTACACTTTCTATCAACAGAAATCAGATTATTTGCAAACAGTAAACGGTGAACTGCTCCTTTTTATCGGCCAAAGGCTTCAGCCAGTAATTCATAAGAACGTAACCTTGCTCCGTGATCAAAAATATGGGAGGTAGCCATAATCTCATCAACCTGTGTTTGATCCAAAAATTGCTGCAAATCCTCTTTTATCGTTTCCTTGCTTCCTGTAAAAGTACAAGCCAGCATTTGTCCTGCCTGCTCTTCCTCATAATCTGTCCATATCCCCTCCATACTATCCACCGGAGGCTGTAATAGTCTGCGCTTACCCGTTACAATCCCTCTAAATAGTTGATACAAAGAAGTAGCAAGTTTGTTAGCTTCCTCATCAGTGTCGGCCGCCACAACATTTACACACGCCAAAACATACGGAGCTTCCAAATACTCAGACGGCTTAAAGTTTTGTCGGTATATATTTATTGCAGTAAGGAACTGAGCAGGGGCAAAATGGCTGGCAAAAGCATAAGGTAAACCCAAAGCAGCAGCCAACCGGGCACTATCAGTACTGGAACCCAATATCCATATCGGAATATCAAGCCCCTCACCAGGAATAGCTCTTACACTGCTCCTATGGTTATCAGGCGACAAATAAGCTTGCAATCTCAATACATCTCCTGGAAAATCCTGGGCTGCATTAATCCTTTCACCTCTAATGGCCGCAGCCGTTAACTGATCCGTACCAGGAGCCCTTCCTAAACCCAGGTCTATCCTATCAGGAAATAAAGATGCAAGGGTTCCAAACTGCTCCGCAATAACTAATGGCGAATGATTTGGTAACATGATACCTCCGGCACCAACTCTTATTTTTTTTGTTCCTCCGGCTATGTGCCCTATCACAACCGACGTAGCAGAACTCGCAACACTAATCATATTATGATGCTCTGCCAGCCAATAACGGTTATACCCCCATTCTTCAACATGGCGGGCAAGATCTAAACTTTTTTTAAAGGTGTCGGCAGGGGTTTTACCCTCAATTACTGTAGCAAGGTCTAATACAGAATATGGTATGGTATTCAATAATTTCTTCATATCACTTAAAAGTAGGTTGCAAAGCTAAAGCCTATTTCAGCCAAACTTCATTTTCCGATCACTATATGACTTTAAATCCACCGAACTCTAAAAAGCAGAAGTAAAATTCTATCTTGCAGGTATGAGACTATTATTTAAATGCCTGCTTTTTATTGTTGCTATCCAATTTACAGCAACTACACAAACCTTACTTGCACAAGAAATAAAGGCCGTTGTTCCAGGAGATTTTGCAGACCCCTCTATTATCAGAAAAGGTAATGAATATTATTCTGTAGGTACTTCTTCAGAATGGGCGCCACACTTTCCGATATTTAAATCCACAAATTTAAAAACATGGAAACAAACAGGGTACGTATTTAAACAAGCTCCGGAATGGGCAAATGCATCTTTCTGGGCACCTGAATATTATTATCACAACAAAACCTATTTTATATATTACACCGCCAGGCGCAAAAAAGATGGTGTTTCCTGCATTGGAGTAGCTACTTCAAAATATCCTGATAAAGATTTTAAAGACCATGGAATTATTATTGAGCATGGCAAAGAAGCAATAGATGCATTTGTATTTAACGACAAAGGTCAGCTATACATCACATGGAAAGCTTATGGGTTAGACGGCCGACCAATTGAAATACTTGGCAGTAAGCTATCGAACAACGGCTTATCTTTAATTGGTGATTCTTTTACAATGATGAAAGATGACAAGGGAATTGGCCTTGAAGGACAAAGCATTCTTAAAAAAGATGATTATTATTACATGTTCTATTCCGTTGGAAATTGCTGTGGCAGCAAATGTGACTATAATGTTAGGGTTGCCAGAGCCAAAACCTTTCAGGGACCTTATGAAAACCATACAAAAAACCCACTGTTATTTGAAAACGAATGGTGGAAATGCTCCGGGCATGGCACTTTTGTAAACAGCCCAGATGGCAAACCTTATTACATTTACCATGCTTATAATAAAGCCAGCAATGTTTTTTCTGGCCGCCAGGGTATGCTTGCGGAACTTATTTGGACCAAAAAAAATGAATGGCCCGAATTTAAAGAACTTTCACCTGCACCAAACCAACCCTCGGCCAATAATTTCAAAGCTAACTTCACTCCAAAAACACCAGCTGTAGATTGGCAGTGGGACTTCAGAAACTCAACGCCTAAGGTTATACAAAAAACAGGATTCCTGCATTTATCAGGCACTATCAAAAAAGAAAACAACGCAGGCATTGCATTAACCCTCCGTCCAAAGTTTTTAAACTATGAAATGCTTACAACAGTTGTTAATAACAACAATGCATTAAAAGGCCTTGTACTTTATGGTGATGCAAACGCCGCTACTGGTATCGGAGTAAAAGCCAATCAAGTCCACTTCTGGACCATAAAGGACAATAAATTAACTATCCTTAACACAGCTACCATCAACAATTCCTATTCCCCGCTTCAACTTAAGATGATTGTAAAATCCGACCTTACTTGTCATGTTTACTGGAGGCAAAAATCAACAGCCTGGAAAGAACTATCAGCAGGAGATAATGCATATTCAATAGATTTCCTTCCTCAATGGGACAGAAGTCCACGAGGCGGCCTAAATTTCAAAGGAAACTCTACAGAAGAGGCACAATTTTCATCATTTGAGCTTAATTATTTTAACAAATAAATTTATATTTGATCTGCTCTCTTATCACAACCCACAATTAAACTCAAAACAATGGACGTACTCAATTCTATCAGAAAAATTGATACAAGCTCTCTGGTAGACCGCGTAGAAACCAAACTTGTTGAGCTCCTTCAGGCAAAACAACTTAAAATTGGAGACAGTATCCCAACAGAGTTAGAGCTTTGTACATCTCTTGGGGTAAGCAGAACTGTAGTAAGGGAGGCGTTATTGCGATTAAGGCTAATGGGCCTAATCGATACTAAAAAGAAAAAGGGAACCGTAATTACAAGCCCGGATATCTTTGCAATACTTGGCAAAAGTATGAATCCGTATATTCTGGATGAGGAAACTTTACGAGAAATTTTTGAAATAAGACTTACCCTTGAAATTGGAATGGCCGACTTTATATTCCGCAATATTACACCCGAAAACATTAAAGAATTAAAAGCTATTGTTGCCAATGAACCTGAAGTAGCTAAAGATTATCTTTTTGATATTGATCATGAGATTATCTTTCATTCAAAACTTTACGAAATCACCGGAAACCAAACCATGAAAAAGTTTCAGAAAATGTTGCTTCCAATATTCGATTACGTAAACAACAGTGGAATGCTAAAAAAACCAACCACTTACGGAAAATTCGTATCTCATAAAGGGTTGGTTGATATTTTAGAAAATGGTTCCCCAGAATTATTCAGAAATGCAATGCGCAATCATCTGGAAAACCATTTTTTAAGATTAGCTCTTGTATAAACCTTAGGGCCTATTGCTTGTAAAGGCCTATTTCGGCAATAGCCGGATTTAACCTTGATGAAATAACCCTTAATCTTACTTCCGAAGCCGTAACAGGGGCAAAACGTAGTAATCGTTTGTAGCCAATTGTAGTGCCTTTTACGGCTTCTTTCCATTCACTTCCATCCTTATACTCTAAAACAAACTGTTCTACCCGCTGTCCTACTCTCAGGTTCTCTTGTAGTAGCAACAGATCAAATTGCTTCGGTTTTGACAGTTTAAGATCAATAACAAGTGTGCTATCGGCTGGCTTTGTTGCCCAGGCTGTATTATCTTTACCATCAAACAATACACCTGCTTTTTTTGCACTGCTGCCTTTAACTACTGCACCTACCAATAAATTTTCAGCAAACACTTTATCTTTTTGTTTCTTAAAGCCATGCAAAGATTTTATATCACTATCACTAATCAGGCCTCGGGTATCCGGAGGGATGTTCAATAGCAATACGCCATTTCTTCCAACAGAACTATAATAGATATCCATTAGCTTTTCCGGAGACTTAACATCCTTGTCTTCGCTGGTATGATAAAACCACCCCGGACGAATAGAAACATCGATCTCTGCCGGATACCACACCAAACTTTGAGCTTTTGCAATTTTTGCCCTGCTACCCAAATCATTTGCCATCATATCTCTTGGCGCAAATTCAACTTTCTGTTGCGAGTTTTCAGCTATTTTTTCGTTTTTAAGCTCATCGCCTGGCACAACACTCCATTCAGTCTCTCTGCCATAACCACTTTCCGTACCTACCCACCTTACATCTGGCCCTGAAACAGCAATAGTAGCCTTAGGTTGTAACTTACGAATCAATTCATACCACCTGTTATATTCATAAACCTGCTTTTTACCTGAAGGTCCTTCCCCGTTTGCCCCATCAAACCATACTTCATCAATCTGTCCATAATTAGTAAGTAATTCGGTAAGCTGGTTAATGAAATAATTATTGTATTCCATACTACCAAAGTACTTGGAATTGCGATCCCATGGCGAAAGATAAATGCCAAATCCAATACCAAACTCCTTACATGCTTCGGCAGTCTCCTTTACAATATCGCCCTTGCCTTCTTTCCATGGGCTATTTTTCACAGAATGCTCAGTGTATTTACTTGGCCATAAACAAAAGCCATCATGATGTTTTGCAGTTAAAATGATCTGCTTAAAACCGGCTTCCTTGCAAACCTTTACCCATTGTCTGGCATCCAGATCTTTGGGATTAAATATTTTTGGATCTTCTGATCCGTCTCCCCATTCTTTATTGGTAAATGTATTTATACCGAAGTGGATAAAAGCAGTTAACTCCAATTGCTGCCATCTTAATTGTCTGGCCGCAGGCACAACATTTGCAGCTTTTTTTACAATATCCCGTTCTGTATCACCCGGATTAATTTTAACATAGTTTTTATTAGTAAAGATTTGTGCATAACTACTATTTGACAGGCACACACAAATCACCAATCCAAACCCTATTGATAAAGTTCGGTTTATCTTGTTAAAATAATGTCTCTTCTCCATAATCTGATTAAATTGAATAATGATCAGTTTCAAAGAAAGCGCGATTTACATTATCAATAGTATTATTTTTTGTCAAAATGTTAAGTGATTTTGTCAAAAAACAATGTATACTATTTACTCAGCAAAGAATTCATAACCTCTTCAAATTCTTTTTTATACTGCACATAATATTCACCGGTTCCAGGGCCATAAAATGAAGTATTAATATGATTTACCAACCCTTTTTTATCCAAAATAATACTTGTAGGGAACACCTTAATTGCATTTAACTGAGGTAAGGTCTTCTGAGTCTTTTCCGGATCTCCGGCTGTAACACCAGTAATTAGCATCGGGTATTCAACCTTAAATTGTTGCTGAAACTTTTGCAGGCTTTTTCTTGATCTTGCCTCATCAGTACTCAATTCATAAGCTAAAGCAATAACCTCAACTCCCCTGTTTTTATTCTTACGGTAGTAATCACTTAAAAAAGCCATTTCATCCATACAGTTTGGGCACCATGATCCCATTAACTGTAAAACCACAACTTTATCTTTAAATCTTTGATCATTTATAGATACCACATTACCTTCAAGATCTTTAAAACTAAAATCAAGGCGACCGCTTTCTCCTTCTTTAAGCGCAGTAACCGGGGCTTCCAGTTTTACATTCAGGTCTTTTACAGCAGTCCATTTCTCTAATGATGTTGCTCCGCTATACAATGTTCCTTTAATAGTGTCCCCTTTAATTTTTGCAGAGAAAACAAGCGCATGTATCCCGTCAAAAGTCGAGATCATTAAAGAATCGCCAATTATCCTGCCATCAAGGTAACGGTAATCGCCAGAAGGAGTTAGGACAGAACCACCTACTTTCTGTCCATTTTGCGTAAACTCACCAATTGCTAACCGTACAGACTGATCTGCTCTTGTAAACTCAATTTTCCATTTTCCCTTAACAGAGGCATTGCCCGCAGACCCTTTCGGGAAACGGCTATCTTTTGATGTTGCAGAAAACGGCATAACCAAATCTTTAACAGATCCGCCCTTAACCCATACACCACTTATACTATCCTTATTAATTATTTTAACCCTAAAAGAAGATTCAAATACGGGCATTTTAATTAAAACAGAATCTTTAGAGATCTTTGAAATTTCTGTTTTAAGTTGTTCCGTATCATTTACTACGTAAAAAATTGTGGTCTTGCCTTGCGTTTGGATTTTCAGCTCAAACGGAATTTCCTTTCCATCTGTTCTATGCAAAGCTGCTTTCCATTTTCCTTGTTGCAAATTAATCTGCGCATTGCAGATTAAAGAAAAAGCTGTCAAAACAGCCAAAAACGTATATTTCACCATATTTTTCGTGCTCATATCCTATACAAAGGTAGCTGAATCACTCCTGATGAGTGTAAAATTATTTCATACGAAAGTAAAAAACGGATTATTAAACCCTTACTACAATCTTTCCCTGGGTTTTTCCGGTTTCAAGAGATAAGTGTGCAGCCTTCATCTCATCAAACTCAAACACTTGTGATACATGAGATTTGATAGCTCCACTTTCCATTAAAGCAGCAATTTCTTTCATCTCAGTGCCATCAGATTTTACCAGAATAGGATAACCAATCATACCCATAGCTTCAGCCTTTTCCGCAACTGCTTCATTTTGTCCTGATGGAATACTAATAATTGTGCCTCCCTTTTTCATTACCATTAAAGAATTGTTAATGGTCTCACCTCCAATTGTGTCAAGCACAAAATCAATATTGCTGGTAACTTCTTCAAGAGATTGGCTTGTATAGTCTATATGTTCATTGGCGCCTAAACTTAAAACAAAGTCCTTTTTGCCGGTCGATGAGGTTCCTATTACATAAGCGCCTAAATGTTTTGCAATTTGTACAGCATAGTTTCCAACACCACCAGCAGCTGCATGAATTAAAACCCTATCTCCCTTTTTCACTTTTGCATGATCTATAATTGCCTGCCAAGCAGTTAGGGCTGCTAAAGTAGCAGCAGCAGCGTCTTCAAAAGTTATATTAGCTGGCTTTAAGGCAACATGACCTGCAGGGGCCGCAGCATATTCAGCATATGCTTTTCCATGCCCGGGGAAATTTATCATTCCAAATACTTCATCCCCCTCTTTAAACATGGCAGATTTAGACGAGCTAACAACTCCGGCCACATCCCAGCCAAGAACAATAGGGTGCTCGTCCTTTAGCTTTGCAGCGCGCCCTTTGCCAGCCCGCGTTTTAACATCAACCGGATTAATGCTAATTGCTTTTACGTTTATAAGCACCTCTTCATCACTTATGGCAGGTAATGGCAGTTCTGAATAAACCAAGTTAGCTACACCGCCAAAATCCTTTAATATTATACCCTTCATTTTAGAAACCAATTTATACTGCAAATTACAAAAATTGAGTAGGATTGAGTTTATATGAGATCATAAGCAGTAATTTTAACAGAACAACAGTGATTGACGAGGTGATCTGGCTTAATGAATTTGGGAATAGCCCTCTGTTAACCTATTTTGAAGCCAAAGGTATTATAATTCAGTCCAAAAACTGAAATGGATGAGCTACCTATTCCATCTGTTTATTTGATAAAAGACCAGAAAAAAGTTTAATTAATATGCAGGTATTGCCTGATTTTTGAATGCAATTCTATCGGACTAAAAGGCTTTGCAACATAATCATCAATACCCGCCTCTAAAATTTGCTTATTAATTTCCGTTAATAACGAAGCCGTTAAAGCAATTATTGGCAGCTGCTTAAATTTATCATCAGCAATAGATCTTATTACTTTGGTTGCCTCATATCCATCCATTTTTGGCATCTCTAAATCCATCAACACAAGGTCGTAATGGTTTTCAATTACCTTTTCAACAGCTTCTGTACCATTTGCGGCACAATCAATATGCAGCCCCCATTTTTGCATAAATTTCCGGGCAACAATTACATTTATCTCATTGTCCTCAACCAGCAATATCCTAAATCCTGCAAGGCTCGAAAAATCCGCAACAATTTCAGGCACTA
Organism: Pedobacter ginsengisoli; assembly: GCF_002736205.1. Taxonomy (NCBI): domain Bacteria; kingdom Pseudomonadati; phylum Bacteroidota; class Sphingobacteriia; order Sphingobacteriales; family Sphingobacteriaceae; genus Pedobacter; species Pedobacter ginsengisoli. The sequence continues at coordinate 3,602,102 of NZ_CP024091.1, forward strand.
CAGTATGGCCGGCCTTTTTCTTACTCTTTTTAAATTGCAGGTTAAACAAAAAAGTTGAGCCTATACCAACCACACTTTTAACCGAAATGTTACCACCAAGTAGTGCTACTATTTTTTTTGTTATAGCAAGGCCTAAGCCCGTTCCACCAAAAGCCTTGGTTGTATTTGCACTTCCCTGGGTAAAACTCTCAAAAATATAATCCCTTTTATCAGTTTCAATGCCTATTCCGGTATCAGTTACCACAAAATCTATATCAACCAGATTACCCACCATTCTATTTAATGACAAATCCATTATAACCGAACCTTTGTTCGTAAATTTTATGGCATTACTTACCAGGTTATTCAATATCTGGGCTAACCTTGTAGGGTCGCCCACCACCATAACCGGCAAATCGGAATCTATTTTTATTTTGAATTCAAGTCCCTTTTCCTTTGCTGTGAGATGATGAGTTTCCTTAACATTGTTTACCAAATCTATTAAGCTAAAATCAATCGGCTCTACCAACATCTTTCCCGATTCAAGCTTACTATAATCTAAAACGTCATTTATTAATTCAAGTAAGTTCTCGCCCGATAGCTTAAGAATCTTTAAACTCTCTATCTGTTCAGGTTTTGGGTTTTCCTGTAAAAGTAAATTGGTAATTCCAATCACTGCATTCATAGGTGTTCTTATCTCATGGCTCATGTTAGATAAGAACTGTTGCTTGGCTTTTTCAACAGCATCATTTAGGGAAGTTGTTTCCTCATTAATCCCCATTAGCTTATTGGTTTTTGAGCCAAGAACCGGACTTGCCTTTCTCGGTTTTTCCTCAACATTATTTTGTCTGGTAATATCCAAAAGAAGACCAATAACCCCTCCTACATCAGAAGGATCAGGGCATAAAGTAACATCAAGAAAAATCATTTTCCCTTGAATTTCAACGTCTGCAACAAACTTAAGTGATTCACCAGCCAATGCTCTTCGCATTATTTCGCCTGCAATAGGGTATAATTCAAAAATACTCTTCCCAACAGACTCATTATCTTTCACTCCAAACACCTTTAATCCCAGTCCAACAGATCGGGTAAATACTCCATCCTTATTTGTCTTAAAAATGACAACAGGTACGTTGTCAAGCAGCATTTGAAAAAGATAACTTTTCTCTTCTAGTGATTCTTGCATTGTTAGCAGTCAGCGAATAACATTTTTTTAGAAACCTTATTGCAATTTGCCCGCCAAAGTTTTTATAAACACAAAAGCCGGCTTTAAAAGACCGGCTTTTGTACCTTTTGCTTATGCTGTGCCTGCCCTTCGCGGATCTCCCACTCACAGGACTTTTTTATCAAAACAGTTATAAATTATTCTTTATCTAATTTAACTAATCTTCTCTCACATTGGGTTAAAATGTTATAAACAAATTAACATTTTAAACATCATAAAAAAAGCAGACGCTCCATCCGGATACAGCCTGCTTTTGAACCTAAATTTACCAATTACGAGTAATTGTTTTTCTTATGGATATACTTCAATATTTTGAAGCATATCTTTCACCATTTTTTCTAAATCAAATGCTGGTTTCCATCCCCAATCCTTACTTGCTACACTATCGTCAATACTTTGAGGCCAGCTATCTGCAATCTGCTGACGGAAATCAGGAACATATTCTATCTCAAATCCTGGTACTTCCTTAGCTATTTCTTCATAAATCTCTTTCGGAGTAAAGCTCAAAGCACTCAGGTTATAAGCCGTACGTACAGACAAAAATTCTGCAGGAGCTTCCATAAGCTCCAATGTTGCACGTATTGCATCATGCATATACATCATAGGCAAAGCCGTATCTTTTTTTAAAAAGCAGGTATACTTTTCTCCTTTTACCGCACTATGAAAAATATCTACAGCATAATCAGTTGTTCCACCTCCGGGAGCTCCCGTATAACTAATAAGACCTGGGTAGCGCACACTGCGTACATCAAGGCCATGTTTTTCAAAATAATATTTACACCAATACTCTCCTGCTGCTTTACTGATTCCGTAAATTGTAGTCGGCTCCGTAACACCTTGCTGAGGGCAGTTCTGTTTTACTGAATCAGGACCAAATATTGCTATACTGCTAGGCCAAAAAACTTTCTCAACTTTATACTTAACAGATAAGTCAAGAATACTTAATAAGCTTTCCATGTTTAATGCCCATGCTGCCTGAGGGTTACGCTCACCACTTGCCGAAAGCATAGCTGCCAGGTGATAGATCTGAGTAAATTTATTTTCAGCAATAAGATTTTCAAGTCCCACCTTATCCATTACATTTAATTGTATATAAGGATGTTTCTCAAAAGAAACATCTTCTTTAGGTCTGATGTCAGCCGCTAATACATTTTCTTTTCCGTATCTTTCCCTTAGTTCATCAGTTAGCTCTCTTCCAATTTGTCCAAGTGCTCCAATGATTAGTATATATTCTTTCTGTTTCATATTCATTTACAAATATTGTCTGAGGCGTTTCGCCCCCTTCTCTTTACCAAGGCTATGCAGTGCCTGATATTTAATCTTCCGCACACTTTCTTTGCTCAAGTCAAAAAGATCTGCAATGTCTTCCAGGTGCATTGCCTCATTACCTTGTAATCCGAAGCTGAGTTGAATGATTCGGCGCTGTCTGTCTGGAAGCTGATTTAACAATTCCCTAAGGCTGTACTTTAAATCCTGAGATTGGAGTACCGTATCAGGCGCATCTATCGAAGTATCTTCAAGAAACACCATCAGACCAGGCTTCTCTTCATCATCACCCCCTGTATCCAAAGAAACTGCATGCCCCGGACTGTACTGATAGGCCTTTAGCTTATCAAGTGCAATTCCGGTATACTCAGATAGCTCCTCGTCTGTAGGTAAGCGTTCCAATTTCTGCTCCATCTCCATTTCCGATCGCCACAAATCCTGTATATCATTAACCTGATTCATCGGAAGCCTGATCATACGTTTATATGTGCCAATTGCCATCATCATGGACTGTCTGATCCACCATACCGCAAATGAGATAAACTTAAATCCCCGGCTTTCATCAAAGCGCTCCGCTGCCTTAACCAATCCTGCATTTCCTTCCGAAATCAGATCTGCAAGAGGCAAACCCTGTCCTTCGTACTTTTTTGCAACTGAAACTACAAATCGAAGGTTTGAAGTTACAAGCCTTTGCAAGGCAGCAAGGTCTCCCGTCTGAATTTTACGGGCCAGCTTAACCTCCTCTTCCGCACTTAACAACGGATACCCGGCAATATCATTCAGATATCTCCTAAGGGAATCATGGTCGCGTTTAGTAAAGGATTTTTCTATCTTGATTTCTCTCATGCTTAGCACATTGTAACCTGCGGTTGCAAGGCCTAAAGTTCATAAGTTGATTTGTTAATACCTCGGACATCGGCTATATCCGGAAATTATTCATAACCCGCCCTTATGGTCAGAATTAAATTTTGCACTTAAAAAAAACTGCCAGTACTCCCCAAATTTTGTTGCCTTCCATTTGTTAATCTGCATCTAATGTCCTTTATTTGCATCACACCAAAACGTATAAAAGTGCTCGTGGTTATATGAATACAAGCATATTAGATCAAACGGATCTCGAAATTCTTCGCTTATTGCAAAAAGATGCAAGGCTTACCAATAAAGAATTAGCCCTTAAATTGCATAAGGGCAGCAGTACTATGTTTGAACGCGTAAGTCGTCTTAAAGACTTGGGCTACATTACAGGGAGTGTAACACTTATTGACCGCAATAAATTTGATGAACTTTGGATATCCTTTACTCAGGTTCAACTAAACGACCACAGTGGCGAAGCACTTATCGCATTTCAAAACGAAGTAATTCGTTTCTCAGAAGTATTGGAATGCTACCATACTACAGGAGCTTTTGATTTCCTTTTAAAAATTGTGGTGAGTGATATGGCAGGCTACAATAGGCTAATTGTAGAGAAGTTGGCAAAACTTAAAAATGTAGGATCATTACAGAGCTGCTTTGTAGTTAATGAGGCCAAAAGAGAATTGGCCTACCCACTAAAAGACAGAACATAAAAAAGGTCCGGCTTAATAGCCGAACCTGCATGTATCTTTATTTCAATTTAGATTACAATATTTACAATTCGTCCTTTTACAACAATTACCTTTTTAGGTGCTTTACCTTCAAGGTATTTCTGAACATGTTCATCGGCCAAAACAGTTTCTTCAATCTCTTTAGGCTCTAAAGCAAGGCTAAGGTTCATATTTAACCGCGTTTTACCATTAACCGAGATCGGATAGCTAAACTCATCCTCAACCATATAAGCAGGGTTAAATTCAGGATATTTGGCATAAGATAAACTTCCTTCCTCATGACCTAATAAAGCCCACAACTCCTCGCAAATATGTGGTGCGTAAGAAGCAAGTACAACAACCAGATCTTCAAGCACCTGGCGGTTTTTACATTTTAAATCAGTAAGTTCATTAACCGCAATCATAAAACTCGATACAGAAGTATTGAACGAGAAACGGTCAATATCGTCCTGAACCTTTTTAATAATCTTATGCAAAGCTTTCAATTCAGCCTTTGTAGGTACAGAATCGCTAACATTAAACTGCCATGCTTCATTATGGAATAAACGCCAGAATTTGCGTAAAAACTTAAACACGCCCTCTATACCGTTAGTATTCCATGGCTTACTTTGCTCAAGCGGACCAAGGAACATTTCGTACATCCTCAACGTGTCAGCTCCGTAATTCTCAATCAGATCATCAGGATTTACCACATTGAATTTAGACTTAGACATTTTCTCTACCTCTACTCCGCAGATGTACTTTCCATTTTCCAGAATAAACTCTGCTTCGGCAAACTCCGGTCTGAACTTTTTAAACTTCTCAATATTCAGAATTTCGTTTTCTACAATGTTTACATCCACATGCAAGGCAGAGGTTTTGTAATCCTTTCTCAAACCGTACGAAACCAAAGTATTTGTACCACGGCCTTCCTCATCAACCACGCGATATACAAAGTTACTTCTACCCTGTATCATCCCCTGGTTAATCAGTTTCTTAAAAGGTTCCTCTTCCTGTACATACCCTAAATCTTTTAAGAACTTATTCCAGAAACGGCTATACAACAGATGTCCTGTTGCGTGCTCAGCGCCACCAATGTATAAATCAACATCCTTCCAGTAAGCAATAGCTTCTTTAGATGCAAAGTCCGAATCATTTCTGGCATCCATATAACGATACCAATACCAGCTAGAGCCAGCCCAACCCGGCATAGTACTCAACTCATATTCGTACTGATCATCGTAACTCCAATCTTCAGCACGCCCCAAAGGCGGCTCACCAGTTTCAGTCGGCAGGTACTTATCAATCTCAGGAAGCATTAATGGCAATTCTTCTTCCTTAATTAAATATGGCAATCCATCTTTAAAGTAAACGGGAATAGGCTCACCCCAATAGCGCTGTCTGCCAAAAATTGCATCACGCATACGGTAATTCACCTTTGCTTTACCAACCTCTTTCTCTTCTAACCAGGCATTTAAAGTTCCAGTAGCCTCGGTATAATTCATACCATTTATAAAGCCCGAATTAATGTATTTACCCTCTTTAGTGGCATCAGCTTGATGTTCAATATCTTTTTGTGCATCAAGAATCTGTACAATAGGCAAATTAAAATGAGTAGCAAAAAGCCAGTCGCGCTGATCGCCACTAGGCACACCCATTACTGCACCGGTTCCATAACCTGCAAGTACATAATCAGCAATCCATAGCTGAATACGCTCTCCGCTTACCGGATTAATAACATAACTCCCCGTAAACGCGCCTGATACGGTTTTTGTATCGGCCATACGGTCCAGCTCCGATTTCTTTTTAGTTTTAGCTATATAAGCATTAATATCATCTAGTTGCTCTGATGTAGTTAACGCCGTAACAAGTTCATGCTCAGGCGCCAAAACCAAATAAGAAACACCAAAAATAGTGTCTACCCTTGTAGTAAAAACTTCAATATAATTGGCAATACCTTCCGGTGCATTTTCTATAGCAAATTTAACACTTGCCCCAACGCTTTTACCAATCCAGTTACGTTGCATTTCTTTAACCGGCTCTGGCCAGTCAATAGTATTTAAGCCTTGCAATAAGCGCTCTGCATATGCAGATATACGCATACTCCATTGCATCATTTTCTTTTGTTCAACCGGAAATCCGCCACGTTCCGAATACCCGTCCTTCACCTCATCATTAGCAAGCACAGTTCCCAATCCAGGGCACCAGTTTACGGTACTTTCTCTTAAGTAAGTGAGGCGATATTTTAATAATTCTTCCTGCTTCTCTTCGCTGGTCATGGTAGCCCAATCGCTAGGCAAAAAAGATTTAACCTCTTCATCACAAACCGCTTTTACATCAGCACTGCCCGAGGCATTAAATTTCTCAATTAAAGTTGTAATATCTTCAGCCCTGTCAGTTTCCAAGTTATACCAGGAATTAAACAATTGCATAAAGATCCATTGTGTCCATTTATAATATTCCGGATCGCTGGTACGTACCTCTTTACTCCAATCAAACGAGAAACCAATTTTATCCAATTGCTCTCTGTAGGTATTGATGTTAGTTTCGGTTGTTAAAGCCGGGTGCTGGCCGGTTTGTATAGCATACTGCTCAGCAGGCAAACCAAACGAATCGTATCCCATCGGGTGCAATACGTTAAATCCTTTTAATCTTTTATATCTTGAAAATATATCGGACGCAATATAACCAAGGGGATGTCCCACATGTAAACCAGCCCCAGATGGGTACGGGAACATATCCAGAACATAAAACTTAGGTTTTGTTGTATCTTTTTCTGCTTTAAACGTTTGATTTTGAGCCCAGAACTTTTGCCACTTCTGTTCTATTTCTTTAAATTGGTAATCCATTACTGCTAATTCCTTTATATCCCGCGAAAATAAAGAAATTAAGGAGCTTACAGAAAAGTTTGGCTAAGAAGTTTTTAATTGTCTTTTACGATGCACATCAGTAAGAGAAAATTTACCAAATAAAAAGTGCTTTGGAGATTTGTTTTCGGAGGCATTATAGATGCTGTGCGCACCCGAAATAAGATAAGCAGATACACAGGCTACAATAACATAAACTCCGCACGAAACCCCAAACAGTTCCATTGCCATTGCGCAACAAGCAACCGGAGTTTTTGCCGCACCGGCAAAAACGGCTACAAAACCCATCCCGGCCAATAACCCGACAGGCAAAGGCAGCCAAAATGAAAGTGCACTACCAAGTGTTGCCCCAATAAAAAAAAGAGGTGTAACCTCTCCACCTTTAAAGCCCGCACCAAGGGTAATTGCTGTCAAGAGTATTTTCAATGCAAAATCCTGAGGTTTTGAACTTTGTAAAAATGACTCGACTATTGTTGGTATTCCTAAACCTATATATTTATAGGTACCCAACAGCAAAACAATGGCTACGACCACTATACCACCTACAAAAGGGCGCATTGGAGCGTATTTAATTTTTTTAAATATTATGGACAGCTGGTGGGTCAATTTCACAAACACTATAGCAGCAATACTGAAAAACAGACCAGCAATTGCACTGTAAACAATCCCCCTAAAAGAAACCTGAGGCACAGAGATTATGCTATAATGGGTATGGCCAACTCCCCATAGCTCAGTAATATAAGCAGCCAAAAAAGCCGATGCTATTGCCGGCAAAATGGATTTGTATGGGATTTTGCCCAATAAGAGTACCTCGATACCAAAAATGGCACCTGCAATTGGTGTCCCAAAAACAGAAGCAAAACCAGCGCTTAAACCTGCAATAAGAAGAACTATCCGCTCTTGCTTACTTAAATGAAAAATTTTATGAAACTGATCAGCAGCGGCGGCCGACATCTGCAATGCAGTACCTTCCCTACCTGCCGAACCACCAAAGAAATGCGTAGCTACAGTACCTATAAGTACTAATGGAGCCATCCTGAATGGAATAATATCTTTAGGATTATGAATGGTATCAAAAACCAGGTTATTGCCTCGTTCGACACTTTTACCTAAATAATGGTAAACCAAACCAATAGCTAAGCCGCCCAATGGCAAAAAATACAGGATATAAGGGTGCCCGGTTCTAAAGTTTGTTGCCAGATCTAATGATGTTAAAAATAAGGCCGACATTGTGCCTGCTACGAAACTAAGTAAAATGATTATCAGCAACCATTTACCCAGTTTATAAATGAATTTTTTATCAATCATAACGCAAGCCAAATATAATACATTTTACGCCTCTTTTGTATCGATCCACAGTGAGTCCACGTTTTATTTAGAAAAATGTGGGCTTAACGTGGACCGGTTCTTACCTCAATGTGAACTTACTTAAATCAGTTTCTGTGCCAGGTGCTAACACTATTTAAACATAAATCCCGTTATAATTTCTTTATGATTTAAAGTATAAAGCCAGATTATTTAAATTAGTTGCTTATATTTTTTATTTTCGCAAAACATAAAGATAAATACATGGAAGAATTTGAAGTGAGCGATGCTTCTAAGAAGACAAAAACCATTTATATTTCTACAATCTTCAGTATTGCATTGGTTTTATTAATGCTGGGTATGTTGGGCTTAATATTGGTACATGCAAAAAACCTTTCTAATTACGTAAAGGAAAATATCGTGTTAAACATAATTGTAGATGAGGGCGCCAAAGAAACTGATGTTTTACAGTTTCAAAAAGAGCTTAATGTAAATCCGGCCGTTAAAACTACCCAATATGTAAATAAAGAGATGGCCGCCAGAAACTTAACCAATGACCTTGGCGAAGATTTTGTGAATTTTCTTGGGTACAACCCCTTACTATCAACTGTTGATGTATACTTAAAAGCTAATTATGCAAACAATAAAAGTATAGATACTTTAAAAGCCAGCATTGCCAAAAACCCTGTGGTTAAAGAGGTTATATACCAGAGTTCGTTAATTGATATGGTAAATAAAAATATCAACACCATTGGATTGATCATTTTAGGCTTTGCTGCTATTTTACTAATTATATCAGTTGCGTTGATTAACAATACCATACGCCTTGCTATTTATTCTCAGCGGTTTTTAATTAAAAGTATGCAACTAGTGGGAGCTACAAGAGGTTTTATCCGCAGACCTTTCATTTTGGTGGCTGCTTTGCATGGATTAATTGCTGCATTTATAGCTATCCTGATTTTATTAGGCATATTGTACTATGCACAAAGAGAAATTCCTGAAATTGTAATCCTTAGAAATTATACTGAATTTGGTATTGTTTTACTTGGTCTGGTTGGGGTAGGTATTTTTATTACCGCCATAAGCACCTCGTTTGCAGTGAGCAGATATTTACGTTTAAAAATTTACGATCTTTACAGATAATGATAGAAAAAAAATCAACTCCTGTACATCAGGATTCAAAAAGCGAACTAGTTTTTACCAAAAAGAACTACCAATTATTGCTTATTAGTATTGCTATTGTTGTATTTGGCTTTATTTTAATGATAGGCACAACAGATATATACGACTTCAGAAAAACATTGCTTGCCCCAATGGTGGTATTAGCAGGTTTTGGTTTTGGAGTTTATGCCGTATTAAAAAAATAGACCAATACATGAATTATTTACAGGCCCTTATTCTGGCTATAATAGAAGGGCTAACAGAGTTTTTACCCGTTTCATCAACCGGCCATATGGTTATTGCCAGTTCTTTTATGGGAATTGGAAAAGATGATTTTGTAAAGCTTTTTGAAGTGGCCATTCAACTTGGTGCAATTTTAGCCGTAGTGGTACTTTACTGGAAAAAGTTTTTTGACTTCAGTAAATGGCAGTTCTACGTTAAGTTGATTATTGCCGTTATACCGGCTTTATTTTTTGGCTTTTTATTAAATGACTTTATAGACAATACTTTAGGCAACCCTATATTTATTGCAGTGGTATTGCTGCTTGGAGGTATTGTATTATTATTTATCGACAAGTTCTTTAAAAATCCCACCATCCATAACGAAAGTGAGATCAGTAATTTAAGCGCTTTTAAAATTGGATGCTTTCAGGTACTTGCTGTTGTATTTCCGGGATTAAGTAGAAGTGCGGCAACAATAATTGGTGGCATGCAGCAAAAGTTAACCAGACATGCCGCAGCAGAGTTTTCTTTTTTTCTTGCCGTACCTACTATGTGTGCTGCTACTGGCTATAAATTGCTGAAAGGATATGAATTGCTTAATGCAGAGAATATCAAATTATTGCTTTTTGGAAATGTAATTGCATTTATAGTAGCAATAATTGCAATCAAATCATTTATTGGGTTCTTATCAAAGCATGGGTTCAGAATTTTTGGCTGGTACAGGATTATTATAGGTGTGTTACTCCTTGTGTTATACTTTTCAGGAGTTGAAATGAATGTATTGTAATGAGTGAGGGTAAAGAAGAAGCAACAGTAACAAAAACATTTCCTGATTTTAATTTTGCTGAGGGTGAGCTATTGCTCATCAACAAGCCATACAAATGGACAAGTTTTGATGTTGTAGGCAAAATCCGCAACTCATTAAAGCCCTTGAAATTAAAAGTTGGTCATGCAGGAACTTTAGATCCGCTTGCCACAGGTTTATTAATAATTTGCACAGGCAAACTCACCAAACAGATAGACACCTTCCAGGCCGAAGAAAAAGAGTATACAGGCACTATGGTTTTAGGTGCCACTACCCCATCTTTTGATCTGGAAACAGTTGTTGATCAGGAATTTTCATTAGAAGGAATAACTGAAGAAGCCATTTATGGTGCTACAGCTCCTTTTGTTGGCGATATACAACAATATCCGCCTGCACATTCTGCTGTTAAAGTAAATGGAGAACGCCTTTACGTGAAAGCGAGAAGAGGCGAAGAAACAGAACTGCGTTTGCGTAATGTTACTGTTTCGGCATTTGAAATTACCAGAATAGCACTTCCTGAGATCGATTTCAGGATTATTTGCAGTAAAGGAACGTATATCAGATCTCTGATTTCTGATTTTGGTAAACAGCTTAATAACGGAGCATACTTATCTAAACTTACCCGCACACGCAGTGGAAACTTTTTACTTGAAAATGCTTTTGAGGTAGCAGATTTAGTTAACTATATTAGGCTTAAGAAACAGTAGTCATGCGTGGCCATACAAAACCGAAGAAACTTAATATTGCCAAAAACATATTTCTTATAATATGCGGCATTGTTTCGGCTTGTTTTGGCTTAAAAAGTTTCTTATTGCCAAGCGGTTTTATTGACGGCGGAGTAACGGGTATTTCCCTGTTAGTAAGCAATATAACAAAGCTTAATCTTTCTTATTTGATTATCCTTATCAATATCCCCTTTGTTACGCTCGGATACAGACAAATCGGGAAGGTATTTGCCATCAAAACATCAGTTGCAATATCATTACTTGCCATTTTACTTATCATAGCTCCTTTTAAACCAATTACTCATGACCCTTTACTGATTGCCTTTTTTGGAGGATTATTTTTGGGTGGTGGAATTGGGTTAGCCATGCGTGGTGGCTGTGTAATTGATGGTACAGAGGTGCTTGCACTATACATCAGTAAAAAAAGTACGCTAACGGTAGGTAATATTATCCTGATTTTAAATATTATCATCTTTGCCTTTGCGGCAATATTTTTAGGAATTGATAAGGCATTGTATGCCATATTAACTTATTTATCCGCATCTAACACAGTAGACTATATTGTTAATGGTATTGAACAATATACCGGTGTTACCGTGATCTCTGAAAAAAATGACCGGATTAAAAAATTCATTATCAACCAAATGAAACGGGGGGTAACAATTTATAAAGGCGAGGGCGGATACGGAGAAAAAAAAGATATAGATATACTTTATACTGTTGTTACCAAACTTGAAATGAGCAAGCTCCAAACGGCAATAAGACAGATTGATCCGGATGCGTTTGTGATTCAGCAGCAAATAGCCGACATAAAAGGCGGCGTAGTAAAACGCCAGGCTTTACATTAATTTAAACTACCTTGAAAATATATAATCACTTTTCGGAATTTAAGAAGCTAAATAATGCAGTTGCTACCATAGGCACCTTTGATGGTGTACATTATGGCCATCAGAAAATTATTAAGCGCCTTTGCGAGCTTGCTAAATCAACTGGTGGTGAGAGTGTAATATTGACATTTTTCCCACATCCAAGGTTAATTATTGATCCTGAGAATCAGGATTTGAAAATGATAAACACAATTAATGAAAAGGCTAAAATACTTGCAGGCCTCGGTGTAGATCATTTAATCATCACTCCTTTTACCCGCGACTTCTCGAATCTTACCCCTGCGGAATATATTCAGAATATTTTGGTAGATACAATTGGCATTAAAAACCTGATTGTTGGGTATGACCATCGTTTTGGTAAGGATAGAAAGGGTGGCCTACAGGATCTGGAAGCTTTTTCTAAAAACTTTAATTATAAGATTGAACAAATACCTGAGCAGGATATCAATGCTGTTGCTGTAAGCTCAACAAAAATCCGTACAGCATTATTGGATGGTGATGTTGCCCTTGCTGCCAATTACCTTGGCTACAATTTCTCGATACACGGCAGGGTAATAAAAGGAGATAAAATAGGCCGTACAATTGGTTTCCCTACAGCAAACATCTTTGTTGAGGAAACTTACAAGCTTATCCCTTCGGATGGGATTTATGCTGTAACCGTTGAAATGAACAATGAGGTATTTAAAGGGATGGCTTATATAGGTCAGCGCCCTACCATTAATGGAATGACCAGAAATATTGAGGTGAATATTTTTGATTTTAACAAGGAAATTTATGGTCAGGAAATTACCATGACCTTCCTGGAATTCCTAAGACACGATGTTAAATTTACCGGCCTTGAGGCTTTAAAAGAACAACTGCAAAAGGACAAAGAAGCTACCTTGGCTTATTTCAAGAAATCGTCATAACGTCATTTAAAGCCCATTTTATTCTAAATAAAGCCTTTTTTTGCGTATATTTACGACAATGAGGCCATTATTTACTCTTATACTAATAGTTTTTATCCATCTTTTTTCTTTCCATATAGTAAATGGGGAAGGTATTGATGCGGAAAAAACTAAACACACGATATTGAGTATTAATGTTAAAAAAACATTGGTTTTTAGCAAAAAAAGCAAATCATCACTCCAAAAAACCTCTTTTGATGACCTGCCTGCTTTACAACAAGTTTTAAAGAAAACTAATTTTGGAATTTTCCTTCTTTTTAAGCGACAGGATAACCAGATAGCTTTATGCCCATTAATTGCAAACTATTATAATTCTTTTTCATTTTCCAGTTACTCTTATATTTTTAATTTTTTGTACCCAAAACATGTTTTTTGGTAATTATAATTTATACTACCCTATTTAACAATAAATTATACATTAAAAAATATGCGTTTCTATGATACATTTACCAGTATTAATTACTGATCTGGGTTTAATACTTGCTGCCGCAGGTATAACTACACTGCTTTTTAAAAGAATTAAACAACCTCTGGTGCTTGGCTACATTTTGGCAGGATTACTTGTTGGGCCACACATTAAATTTATTCCTACTGTTACTGATAATGAAAGCATCCATATCTGGGCAGAGATCGGGGTAATCTTCTTATTATTTAGTTTAGGACTCGAGTTTAGTTTTAAAAAGCTGGTAAAAGTTGGAGGGTCTGCATCAATAACGGCCATTGTTGAAGTAGTATTTATGTTGCTGATTGGCTTTGTAGCCGGATTGGCAATGGGGTGGTCTACAATGGATAGTATATTTCTGGGTGGTATATTATCAGTATCATCAACTACTATTATTATCAGGGCTTTTGAAGAACTTGGCGTAAAACATAAAAAGTTTGCCGGACTGGTTTTTGGAGTGCTTATTGTTGAAGATCTTGTTGCCATTTTATTGTTGGTATTATTATCAACGCTTGCAGTTAGCCAGCAATTTGCCGGTGCGGAGATGTTGGTGTCTATCCTAAAACTATGTTTCTTCCTAGTCTTGTGGTTTATTGGAGGCATATTTCTTGTACCTACTTTTTTAAAGGCCACTAAAAAATTAATGAATGACGAAACGATGCTTGTGGTTTCTATCGCTTTGTGTTTACTTATGGTATTACTTGCCGTTAAAGTAGGCTTCTCTCCTGCCCTTGGTGCATTTATTATGGGATCTATACTGGCTGAAACTACGCAGGCAGAAAGAATAGAGCATTTAACAAAATCTGTTAAAGATCTATTTGCAGCTATCTTCTTTGTATCGGTCGGTATGTTAATTAATCCAAGCATTTTGATTGATTATGCTGTGCCTATTTTAATAATTACTTTGGCAACCGTTTTCGGCAAGTTTTTAAGCTCCGGATTGGGCGCATTGGTTTCAGGACAACCTTTAAAAACATCGGTACAAACAGGTTTAAGCTTAGCACAGATTGGCGAGTTTTCGTTTATCATTGCAACTTTGGGGGTAACACTTAAAGTAACCAGCGATTTTTTATACCCTATAGCTGTTGCAGTATCAGCAATTACCACCTTTACTACCCCTTATCTTATTAAATTTTCGGAACCTTTTTATATGTTCCTTGAACGCAGGCTTCCTAAAAAATGGGTTGAAGGCATTAACAGATACAGTTCAAGTACAGCAGGTATAACCACATTAAGCGATTGGAAAACATTACTTAAATCGTACACATTTAACTTAATCATACATTCGGTTATTCTTATTGCCATCGTATTTTTGGGATCTAGGTATCTTCAGCCATTTATAACAAAGAATCTGATTAACGGCAACAATGGTATTGTTATTAGCCTAATCATGACCTTGTTTATCATGACGCCTTTTTTATGGGCACTGGCTATAAGGAGAATTGAAAAAAAGGCCTATTCGCATTTATGGCTTAATAAAAAATACACTCGCGGACCACTTGTTGCTCTTGAGGTTCTACGTATTGGATTAGCCATTTTCTTTGTTGGTATTTTAATTTATCAGTTCTATAGTACATGGATTTCAATTGTTATTGCAATAGCACTAATTGTATCTTGTATGTTCATTTTTTCGAGAAGACTACAGGGCTTTTACAACAAACTTGAAAGTAGATTTTTACTTAACCTTAATGCCAGAGAGGCTCAAAATGCACCGCCTGAAATTTTACCATGGGATACTCACCTGGTTGAGCTTTCGGTTGCCCCAGAATCAACACTTGTTGGAAAAACCCTTGTGGATTTATCAGTGAGGGAAAAGTACGGTGTTAATATTGCGCTTATTCAACGCGGAAAAATAATGATACCAACACCTGGCAGAAATGAACGTTTATATCCTAATGATAAAGTTCTGGTTATTGGAACTGATGATCAACTGGCCGCTATAAAGGAACTTTTTGAAGGAAGCATAGACGAGAACATGCAATCTAGTTTCCCTAAAGAGGATATGTCACTTCAAAAAATAGTGATTAATAGCAGCTCACCAGTGTACGGCCAAACCATCCGCAATTCGGGGATTCGGGAAATGACTCAGGGTCTGGTGGTTGGAATTGAAAGAAATGGAAACCGGATACTAAATCCCGATTCGACACTTATATTCGAAAACGGCGATATTGTTTGGATTGTAGGAAATAACAAGAAGGTTCCGGATTTGCTAAAGTAAGGCCTTGATTTTGATTTTACTATAACAGAGTGTACCTTGTACATTAATGAAAATTGATCAGGAAAAGAGTGACTTTTTAGATGAGATGCTAAATCACTGGCAAGAGGAGAATCTTTTGTCGCCGGATGATGTTAACAGATTACGTGGAAGTTATGAAACCAAAAGTTTTGACTGGCGACGTTTAGCTCAGTATTCTTTTTGGATAGCGATGGCTTGCGGAGTTATTTCGTTAGGTGCCCTGCTGATTGACAATAAAATTTTAAACTATCTGGAGCAGATTTTTACCGCCTCGGATGTGATGATTAGTATCTTATCAGCCATCGGTGCAGCTGTGCTATACTATTTCAGTTTTAAAAGAAAAAAGCTCAAATCGCACCTGGTATTTAGTAATGAAGCTTTGGTTTTTACTGCAGTAATGTTAACTGCCAATGCCATTGCTTATCTGGGTAAAGCCATAGATAATGGTAATTCGCACTTCTCTTTACTTATTTTAGCCTCTGTTTTTATTTACGGCATACTGGCTTATATTTTTAAATCAAGATTGATATGGGCATTTGTTCTGATATCACTAGGTGCCTGGTTTGGCACTGAAACGGGTTATCTGTCGCGCTGGAACTGGTATTTTGTAGGAATGAACTATCCGCTTCGCTTTGTGCTTTTTGGGCTATGCCTTACCGCCTTTTCTTTTATAATTAAAAACAATAAAAAGATGGGAATGTTTTTTCAGGTAAACTATGTTTGCGGCATGGTATATCTATTTGTTTCCCTTTGGCTGCTTTCGGTATTTGGAAACTTTGGATCATTGGAAGAATGGTATTCTGTAAGGCAAATTAGCTTGTTCTATTGGGCTTTATTATCTGCCGCATTTTGCCTCGTAAGCATCTATATAGGGTTGAAATACAGAGACGATATTGCAAGAGAGTTTGGAATTACCTTTCTGTTTATCAACTTGTATACAAGGTATTTTGAATACTTTTGGGATAGCTGGCACAAAGCACTTTTCTTTTGTGTACTGGCGGCTTCATTTTGGTTTATTGGCCGCAGGGCTGAAAAAATCTGGAACCTTGAGTTTTTAAAAAAGTAGGGCACCTATTTTATAAAGTGTATATACACTATTTTGCATACATGATAGGCTGATAAAGCAAAGAAAAGTAAGGCAATTCCTTTGTTTACTATATAACTGCTCAGTGCAAACTTTTCCTGTATATATTGGGCAAAGCGGGCAAAGCCATATAATGCCAGGCCGGCACCAATTCCTGATCCTATACTAAAAACAGACAAAGAAAGATAACCAATATCTATCCACTCGTGCGATATTAAATATGTTCCAACGAATAGCCAATATGGTATTTGCATTGGGTTAACAACACCTAAAAGCAAACCATATTTTATACTGTCCTTTTTCGAATAATCGGCTTTTGGCATCTCTTTACGTGACCTCCAGGTAATTACGCCTAATATTCCGAACATAAAAACCATGATAACATCAATAATGTTATCGAGCTGAATTTCGCTCGACAACCATTGCACAAAACGCATCACACCAAAAGTGAAAAGCATTTCGACAAGAGAAAATGCGCCAATAAAATATAAAGCCTGACGAATCCCTCTTGTTATTGTTATTTGAACTACGGTAAGATTAATATTACCTGGTGGGATGTATCCAACCATATTTAAAACTATCCCGAGAAAGAGTGTTAAAAAAAGCATGCGCGAAGATACAATTATTTCAAATGTGCTTTTAAATACTTAGCGGTATAACTCTCTTTTACCGGCAAAAGCTGTTCAGGCGTGCCTTCAAAAACAATATTACCACCTTTATCTCCCCCTTCCGGACCAATATCTATAACCCAATCTGCTGATTTTATCATGTCCATATTGTGTTCTATTACCAGAATTGTATTTCCTTGTTCTATTAAAGTATTCAAGGCAATAAGAAGCTTTTTAATATCATGAAAATGCAATCCAGTGGTAGGCTCATCAAATATAAATAGTGTTTTATTGGCGTTATTTCCTTTGATTAAGAATGAGGCAAGTTTAATGCGCTGCGCCTCTCCGCCAGATAGGGTATTGGATGACTGTCCCAAATGTACATATCCTAAACCTACATCTACCAGGGGTTGCAGTTTATGCAAAATTTTGGGCTCGTTTTTAAAGAAATCTACTGCTTCTTCGATTGTTAAATCCAAAATATCTGCAACGTTTTTATCCTGGTAGGTTACATCAAGCACCTGTTGCTTAAATCTACGACCTCCGCAAGTTTCGCATGGCAGATAAATATCGGCCATAAACTGCATTTCTATTTTTACCTCTCCCTCTCCCTGGCAAACATCGCAACGGCCACCTTCAACATTAAATGAGAATGCAGCGGGCTTTAAGCCTGAGGCTTTAGATGCAGGCAGCGCCGAAAACAGGGCTCTTACATCATCCCATGCCTTTACATAGGTTACAGGATTTGATCTTGATGAGCGGCCAATAGGATTCTGATCGACCATTTCAACCTGACTTACCAATTCATAATTGCCATAGATGCCATCGTATGCTCCTGTCTGCTCACCTGAGTAATTTCCGATTGCCTTTTGAAGCGCAGGATAAAGTATTTTTTTAATGAGACTTGTTTTTCCTGATCCGGAAACGCCACTCACTACCGTAAAAACACCCAAAGGGAATTTTACGTCTATGTTTTTAAGGTTATTTTCTCTTGCTCCTTTAATTAAAATATGGTCCTTCCATCCTCTTCTTTTTGCTGGAATAGCAATTTGCTCTTCACCTGAAAGGTATTTTCCTGTTAAGCTTTTCTTATCTTTTATGATCTGTTTATAGGTACCGCTAAATACCAGATTACCACCGTGAGTGCCTGCCTCTGGGCCTATGTCTATAATATAGTCGGCAGCTTTCATCATTTCTTCTTCATGCTCCACTACCAGTACCGTATTTCCTACATTTCTAAGAGATTCCAATACTTCTATTAGCTTATTTGTATCTCTTGGATGTAATCCGATACTTGGCTCATCAAGCACATACACTGAACCCACAAGGCTGCTACCCAATGATGTTGCCAGATTAATACGCTGAGATTCGCCTCCGGAAAGTGTATTTGACAACCTGTTAAGTGTTAAATAACCCAAACCAACATTATTAAGATAGAGTACACGGCTACTAACCTCGGCCAATAAACGTTTTGCTATTTTCTCGTCGTTAGCCGACAGGTTTAAATTATTAAAGAAATCAAGTATGGTTGATAAAGGCATCAGAACGATGTCAATAATCGACTTATCATTGATCTTTACATACGAAGCATCCTTACGTAATCGTGATCCCTTACAATCAGGACATGACGTCTTGCCCCGATATCTGGATAGCATTACGCGATATTGTATTTTAAAGGTTTGCTCCTCAAGTTCTTTAAAAAAAGCGTCTAATCCTTCAAAGTATTTATTACCAGTCCATAATAGCCTCTGTTCTTTTTCAGTTAGCTCATTGAATGGCCTGTGAATTGGGAAGTCGAATTTAGCGGCACTTTTAACCAGTTTATTTAACCACTCCTTCATTTTTTCCCCCCTCCATGGCGCAATTGCATTATCAAAAACACTTTTACTCTTATCAGGAATAACAAGGTCTTCATCAATACCTATTACGTTTCCATACCCCTCGCATCTTTTGCATGCGCCATATGGATTATTGAAACTAAAGAAATTTGGTGTAGGCTCATCAAAACGAATTCCATCAAGTTCAAAACGGTCACAGAAGTTTGTTAATTTCCCTTCATGCTCTACAAAACAGTCGCCCTTTCCTTCAAAGAAAGCAGTTTGAACTGAATCAGCAATACGGCTTAATGTTTCATCAGCTGAATTAACAACAATACGGTCAATCAGAATCCTGATTGTATTTTCATCTTTTAATTCGAAATCCTTGAATGTTTCATCTTCCAGAATTGCTTCAATCTTCTGAATTTTATCCTGATAGGAAACCCTTAGAAAACCTTTTTGTAAAAGTACAGCCAGCTCTTCCTTTACAGACCTGTTATTGTGCGGGAATAATGGACAAAATATAGTAACGGTACTTTCATCATCCATGTTAGATATAAAATCAACAACTGTAGTAACGGTATCTTTTTTTACTACTTTACCGGAAATTGGAGAATATGTTTTCCCTATTCTGGAGAACAGAAGTTTAAGATAATCATATATTTCAGTTGAAGTGCCAACAGTAGAGCGAGGGTTTGAGGTAATAACCTTTTGTTCAATTGCTATAGCCGGAGCTATTCCTTTTATGTAATCAACATCAGGTTTGTTCATCCTCCCCATAAATTGGCGGGCATAGGAAGACAAGCTCTCTACATATCTTCTCTGGCCTTCGGCATATAGTGTGTCAAATGCCAAAGATGACTTGCCTGACCCTGACATTCCGGTAATAACTACCAGTTTGTTTTTTGGAATAGCTACATCAATATTTTTAAGATTGTGAACTCTGGCACCTTTTATGATAATATTTTTGTGTGGATCTTTGTCGATTTCGTTATTCATTGATTTCGTGATAGAATACTGCTAATATACCTCAAAAAACGAATATTTGTTTTTTTGGGAGGATGCAAAAATAAGGCTCTGAGACCACTTTTATTTTTTTTTAACACTTTTTCTATTGAATTCTAATAAAAAAATGCTTCTTTTGAAACTAATTAACTGAACAACATACACCACCATCATAAAAACCAATAGGAGAAATAATATCGAAACAAACATCTACTAAGTATTTTTTTGGCATTTAACAGCAAGGGAATTTAGTTAGGATACTCCTATGAAATTACAACAATATAGTGATCAGGATTTGGTTAAGTTATACCTTACCGGCAATGAGGCCGTTTTGGAAGAACTTTTAAGAAGACACAAATCAAAAATTTATACATCAATCTATTTATTGGTTAAAGACCAGTATTTAGCAGAAGATATATTTCAAGATGCCTTTATTAAGGTAATTAACACATTAAGATCTGGACGTTATAACGAAGAAGGTAAATTTTTACCATGGGTAATGCGTATTGCACATAACCTTGTGATAGATTACTTTAGACGTGAAAAACGAGGACCAGTTATTACAAGTGCCGATGGCACCGATGTATTTAATATGCTTCAGTTTCATGAAGAAAGTGCAGAAGATAGAATTTTAAGAGAACAAACCCATTTTGATTTAAGGGCCATGATTCACTTATTACCTGACGATCAGAAAGAAGTATTGATAATGCGTCATTATGCTGACCTTAGCTTTAAGGAAATAGCTGACCTAACCGATGTAAGCATAAACACTGCATTAGGCCGTATGAGGTATGCTTTGAGCAATCTTCGGAAAATGATGAAGGTGAAAGAAATATCCTGATATCAGTAGAAAAAAGAAAATATAAAAAATTGTTGTTTGGGTTAAAATAAATTAATAACAATAGCGTTAATTAGTAAAACTAATATACGTTTATTGCTTATGATGGAAACCTCTACTTCAGTTAACAAACTAAATTACGAACAGAAAAAACAGGAGATGATTCCTGCAAATGATGTTGAACCACAGGATTTACAGTTCTATGAGAACATTAAATCGCAACTGGATAGCTTAGCTAAAAACCCTTCTGAAACAACAATTTCGAAGATTTTAGCCTATTCCAGAGCCAAGTAATTTAAGAAACGAAAAAAAGCTGCTAAAAATTTAGCAGCTTTTTTTTTATTCCTTTAATGAAATTCATTATATCCAAAAAGGAAATAACAATCCATTTTGTCGTTTTGAAAACTATGAATGTCGTTAAAATGAAATTAAGCCAGTTACTATTTCTGAGATATATTAAATTGAAAATTAAAGGCAAAAATATCTAAGTTTGTAGATGCTCAAAAAAGAAAGATATAAGCTTTTTGTGGCCCATTTTTCTGCAAAGCAACCAGATGCCGAAACAGAATTGCACTACAACAATCCATTTCAATTACTGATAGCAGTAATCTTATCTGCTCAGTGTACTGATAAAAGAATAAATCAGGTAACACCTGCATTGTTTAAGCGCTTTCCGGATGCCAGATCTTTGGCTGATGTTACACCCGATATTGTTTTCGATTATATCAGAAGTGTTAGCTACCCGAATAACAAGGCTAAACATTTGGTTGGTATGGCTAAAATGCTGCTTAACGACTTTAATAACGAAGTCCCATCTGATGTGAATGATTTACAGAAAATGCCTGGTGTTGGAAGAAAAACAGCAAATGTTATAGCTTCTGTTATCTATAATGCACCCGCTATGGCGGTTGATACACACGTTTTCAGGGTTGCAAACAGGATTGGATTAACTACCGGAAAAACTCCACTAACTGTAGAAAAAGACTTAGTTAAGAATTTGCCTGAAGAAACAATACATGTTGCACACCATTGGCTGATATTGCATGGCAGGTATATATGTGTGGCAAGATCTCCAAAGTGTAGTATCTGCGAAATCACAAGTTTTTGCAAATATTATCAAAACACGAATAAAATAACTAAAATATTTAGTGATTCAGAACCCTCAATAAAAAAATAATAATTTTATTTGCTATTTTAAATTAAATAATAGTTATGTTTGCTAACATAATTAGTAAAAAGAAAATCATTTTACGTTAAGAAATGTAAGTCATTACTTTCTTGCAGAATTAAATAATATGAGCACAAACGCAGACAAATTAAAAGCATTACAACTTACTTTAGATAAGTTAGAAAAATCATATGGTAAAGGCACCGTTATGAAATTGGGTGACAATGCTGTAGAACCAACAGAATCTATTTCAACCGGTTCTATTAGTTTAGATATTGCCTTAGGCATTGGCGGAGTACCAAAAGGAAGAATTATTGAAATATATGGCCCTGAATCTTCAGGTAAGACAACTTTAGCAACTCATATTATTGCTGAAGCACAAAAAAAAGGTGGTTTAGCAGCTATTGTTGATGCCGAACACGCATTTGATAAAGGCTATGCAAAAAAACTGGGTGTAGATGTAGATAACCTATTAATTTCACAACCAGATAATGGTGAACAGGCTTTAGAAATTGCTGATAATTTAATCAGATCAGGAGCTATTGATGTAATTGTGATCGACTCCGTTGCCGCTTTAGTTCCTAAAGCTGAGATTGAAGGTGAAATGGGAGATTCAAGAATGGGGCTTCAAGCTCGTTTAATGTCGCAGGCTTTGCGTAAATTAACAGGAACCATCTCTAAAACCGGATGCTGCTGCATTTTTATCAACCAGTTACGCGAAAAGATTGGTGTAATGTTTGGTAATCCTGAAACTACCACTGGCGGTAATGCTTTAAAGTTCTATGCATCTGTACGCTTAGATATTCGCAGAACTTCTCAGATTAAAGATTCTGACGAGGTTGCAGGTAACAGGGTTAAAGTGAAAATTGTTAAAAACAAGGTTGCCCCTCCTTTCCGTATCGCTGAATTTGACATTATGTTTGGTGAAGGTATATCTAAAACAGGTGAAATTATTGATTTAGGTGTTGACTTTAACATCATCAAAAAAGCAGGCTCGTGGTTCTCTTATGGAGAAACCAAACTTGGTCAGGGTAGGGATGCGGTTAAGCAGTTATTACTGGATAACCCTGAATTATCTGAAGAAATTGAAGCAAAAATCAGAGCTGAAGTTACCGGTGAAAAGTTGGAAGAGAACGCTTAAATTATACTCATTAAATAAAAAGAAGGGGGATTTTGAACAAAATCCCCCTTCTTTTTATTTAAGCTTTTTTACTTATAGCTTGGAGCTTGACTATCTGGTGCCATTCCGGGAGTATTCTTCTCCATAAAGTGGGTGTCTATCTTAACAATAGCAATAATTGCTATGATAGTCATCATCACCAAAACAACAAGACCAATATAGTTCCTATTTTTATCTTTCTTAATTAACCATATTAAAAAGATGATTAATGGCAAAAGCATTAAACCAAAGAAAACAAAACTCATTACACCCATAATTATACCTTTTATATATTAAAATTCCATTCTGGACAAAGGTGCAACATCTTGCTGCACAAAATCCTTATTTAAATACTTGTAATAACCAGCAATAGCAATCATACCCGCATTATCTGTGCAATACTGAAATGCCGGTATAAATACCTTCCAGTTTAGTTCCTCTGCCATGGCAGTTAATCCTGCCCTTAATCCACTATTAGCAGATACTCCCCCCGCAATAGCTATATCCTTAATTCCGTACTGCTTTGCAGCCTTCTTTAATTTATTTAACAGTATATAAACTATACTATGTTGAACGGAAGCGCAAATATCATTTAGGTTCTCGGAAATAAAGTTTGGATTCTCTTTCTCCTGATTCCTGATAAAATACAAAATAGAGGTTTTAAACCCGCTGAAGCTATAATTGAGGTCTTTAATTTGGGGTTCGCCAAACTTGTAAGCCAAAGGATTTCCCAGGGCAGCATACTTATCTATTAGTGGCCCACCGGGATAAGGTAAATTTAAAATCTTAGCTGTTTTATCAAATGCCTCACCTGCGGCATCATCTAGTGTCTCACCAACTATCTCCATATCAAAATGGCTTCGCACCACAACAATTTGAGTATGTCCACCAGATACCGTTAAGCATATAAATGGAAAGCTAGGTTTTGGATCATCAATAAAGTGCGCCAATATATGAGCGTGCATATGATTTACTGATATCAGAGGCAGATCTAACGCTAACGCAAATGACTTTGCAAAGGAAACCCCTACCAGAAGTGAGCCTAATAATCCGGGGCCTTGAGTAAAAGCAACGGCGTTTAACTCCTTTTTACTAACTTTAGCATCACTTAATGCTTGTTGTATTACCGGGACGATATTTTGCTGATGAACCCTTGAAGCTAATTCAGGAATTACACCACCATAATTTTGATGAATTGTTTGGTTTGCAATAACATTGGCAGTAATTTTGCCGTTGTTACATATAGCAACAGAGGTTTCATCGCAGGAAGATTCTATAGCAAGTATTACAGACACGTTTATTATTATTAAGCTACAAAATTATTAAAAAACTATTAAAAATACTTCTTTGGGTCGTTGCATCGGTATTATTACTTGCCGGTGTCATTCTTTTTGCAATCCAATTTAAGCCCATTCAAACTTTTGTAGCTAAAAAAGCGGCAGCATACTTATCTAAAGAGCTTAATACGACAATCTCCTTAACGGGTATCTATATAAAACCATTTAAGTATGTTGTTATAGAGAACCTGATTGTATTAGATCAGCAGAAAGATACCATACTTAACACGCCTAAATTTTTGGTTGATATTAATCAGCTTTCGCTTAAAAAACGTATAGTTGACATCAATACAGTACAAATTAATAATGGTTCTTTCTTTTTAAAATCTTATAAAGACAGATCTACCAATCTTGATTTTATTATTGACTACTTTGATTCCGGTCCCCCAAAGGTTAAAACTAAAAAGAAACCTTACAAAATATCTTTCGATAGGGTAATTCTGAACAACATTAGTTTTAAATATAAAAACTTAAGGATCGATACAGTAATAAAAGGGGTAAACTTTGATGATGTTTATCTGACTAGTTTTAATGGAATTTTTGAAAAATTAAATACTACAGACCATATCCTTCAGGCAGATATTAAAAACCTGACCTTTAAAGAAAAAAGTGGTTTCTATTTAAAGAACCTTACTGCATTTACTACTGTGGATACCAATGGCATTGAGCTAAAAAATCTAATGCTGGTTACTAACAAAAGTAGGCTATCTGATTACTTCCAGATGCGGTTTAATAAGTACCGCGACTTTAGGGACTATGTGAATAAGGTGAGAATGAAAGCCGATTTCAAGAACAGCTATCTTTCTTCGCGCGATGTGGCCTATTTTGCACCTGAACTGGATCAAATGAATCTCGAGATTGAAGTTGATGGAAGGGTTACCGGACTGGTAAATAATCTTAAGGCTAAAAAACTATCTGTTAAAGCCGGAAAAGCAACATACATTAAAGGAGACTTTATTGTAAAAGGATTGCCAAACCTTAAAGAGACATTCATGGACCTTAAAATAGAGATGGCGGGAACAAATAAAGCTGATCTTGAGGAGATTTTAACAAGTACCACAGGCAAAAAAACTAAAGTGATTCCGGAAGTTGTTGGCAAATTTGGCAACATTAATTTTAATGGCTCATTTACAGGATTTCAAAATGACTTTATTGCCTATGGGGAGTTCAAAACTAAACTAGGCAGGTTGGTTTCGGATGTTAACATGAAGATAGATAAGAAAGGAATACCTTCTTATAAAGGTAATGTTAAAGCCTTCGACTTTAATTTAGGTAATCTTTTAAATGAGGATGACCTGGGCAGAGTTTCCGCTTCCCTGAACGTAGAGGGAAGAGGTACAGAAATAAAAAGCCTTTCTGAGAAACTTAATGGAGATATAGATTACATTGATTTTAATCAATACAGGTATAGAAATGTTAAGATTGATGGAACCTTCGATAAAAAATATTTCGACGGGCGTTTGAAAATTAATGACAAAAATGTTCAGCTCGTTTTTGATGGCGGTGTAAACCTAAACCCTAAGTTGCCGGTATTTAATTTTAAGGCACAAATAAGCAATGCCAAGCTAAAAACATTAAACCTATATAAAGATTCTTTAAAAATTGATGCTACATTCAGCACCAATTTTTCTGGTACTAACCTCAATAACATACAGGGTAAACTTTTAATTCAACAGATTAAATTGGATAATGTTAAAGGTATTTATAACATTGATTCGGTTGAACTAAAAGCTTCTGGCATAGGTAGAGATAGAGATCTTACAATTCATTCGGATATTTTAGATGCCAGTTTAAAAGGCCAGTATAATCTAAACACAATCCCCTCATACTACAAAGCACTAGCTAAGAAATACATCCCCTCGCTTAAAACCACCATCCTCCCTTACGGAGACCAGATATTTCAGTTTAATTTAAAAATTAAAAGATTTGAACCCATTGCGGAACTCCTGGCCCCCGGTCTGCAAATTGATGATGATGCTGTTTTTATTGGAAATTTTGATTCTTCGAACAACATTGCAACATTAAATGGTTTCGTAAAAAAATTGAAATACAAGGGCATTACGGCAAACAATATTATCGTTGATGAAAACACTTCAGTAAATCAATTACAAGCCATTATAACATCAGACAGGGTTGATTTAAATGATAGCTTGTACATTAAGAATGTCAACATCTCTAATATATTGAGAAACGACAGTCTTGCTCTTAACTTAAAACTTGCCAATTCTGATGATGCAAATCAACTGGATTTAAATGGATTGGTTGAGTTTGCAAACGACACTACCGCCAGAGTAAGCATACTCCCTTCTGAACTGAAAGTAAATAATGAGGACTGGAAGATTCAGGAGAAAGTAAGGATCAATTTTCATGAAGGAAAAACAGAGATTACCAATTTCGATTTAAGTAATGGCAACCAGCTGCTAACCATAGATGGAACGCTTTCTGATGACCCAAAAGATTTACTTCTTGTTGGATTTAAAGAATTTAGCTTAAAAACAATAAATCCATTTGTAAAGGCATTTGGCGTACAACTAGCTGGCAATGTTAATGGCGAAACTAAGCTCTATAACATCCTTAAATCTCCTAAGATCTCAGATAATCTGAAAATTGATTCTCTAACTTTTAACAATACCCATATTGGTGATTTGACAGATACTTCTTCGTACGATCGTGCAAATAATGTAGCTAACATCTTCACGAATATAGTTACCGCAGACAGAGAAACGCTTAGAGCAGTAGGCTCTCTTGACCTTGAAACGAAAGAAATAGACGTAAAAATAAAGCTAGATAAAAGTGAAGTAGCAGTATTAGAACCATTTGTTAACGATCTTGTATCAAACCTTAAAGGTCATATATCATCGAACTTAACCGTTACCGGTCCATTTGAAAAACCTGCAATTAATGGGGAGGTCTCGTTTGATAATGCAGAGGTAACTGTCAATTATCTAAAAACAAGATATAAGCTAAACGATCAGGTGGACGTTGAAAATAGCGTAATCAGAATTAACGATTTGAAGCTACTTGATGTTGACGATAACGAAGCCATAGCGAATGGAACTGTTGACCTTAACAACATCAATACACCGACTTTAGACATTGATATAGATGCCAAAGATTTCATGGCTTTAAATACTACGGAAAAAGACAATCCTATATATTTTGGAAAGGCTTATGGAACCGGCACTTTTAAATTTAAAGGACCAACAAATAATCTATTTATAGATATCAATGCCAAAACGGAAAAAGGGACAGTTTTTAACCTTCCTCTTAATAGCTCCGAAACCGTATCAAATAAAGATTTTATAACATTTGTTAGCAAAGACACCACCAAGGTTGTAAAGAAAGCAACCAGTTTTGACGGGCTTACAATGAGACTGAAGCTTGAAGTTGATGCAAATAGCACTGCAAATATTTATACTACTTTAGGAAACCTGAGCGGTAAAGGCTACTCTAAAAACTTAGCTCTTAATATCAATAGCCTTGGAGATTTTGAGATGTCGGGTGACTATATAATTGAATCAGGAAGCTTTGATTTCACAGCCCAGGAAATTATAAATAAAAAATTTAATATCAGACAAGGGGGCACTATCAGGTGGACTGGAAATCCAACAACTGCTCAAATAAATTTAAAGGCAATTTACTCTCTTCGTGCAGGATTGAGCGATCTCTATACTGCTGCGAATAGAGATGGTGGAGGTAATTCCTCTGAGCGTGTACTTACCGAAGTAGAGATGGGCTTAAGTGGTTCATTATTAAAACCAGATATTAAGCTTGATATATTCTTTCCTTCAAATCCGGCCATTAAAGAAGAAATGCAATCTTATTTTAATGATGACAATAATAGAAACCTCCAGGCACTTAGTTTGATTATAAGGCGTAGTTTTGCTCCAGGAACCGGAAAAGAGGCTCTTGGTAAGCAGTTAACATCGGGAGTGGCAAGTACTGCTACCGAACTACTATTTAATCAGTTTAACAATGTTTTATCATCCCTTAATCTTGATTTTGTGGACATCAATATTCGTTCACTTAGTGAAGCAAATGCTTCTTTCAGATTCTTTAATGATCGCGTAGTTTTAAATGCCGGAATCGTTGATAAACGGAGTACAAATGATTTATCGCCAATCGGCTTTACAAGAAATAACGTTGGAGGAGAAGTTGAGGTTTTGGCCTTGATAAAAAAAGATGGAACTTTAGTAGGTAAACTTGCTAATAAACCCCCTACTCAACAAAATACATTTTTTAACACTGGTGTTAGCCAAAATAACAACGTAACTTCTTTTGGTCTAATCTATACCCAACAGTTTGACAGTTTTAGGGAGTTTGTTCAAAGAATATCAGGTACCTACAATCAAAAGTTAAAGAAGAAAGCTGAAGAAGAGAAAAAGCAACCTCCGGTGAATAAACAGCCTGTAAACAAAGAGGCTGTTCCATCAGAAAAAAAGAACAAAAAAAAGTAGGTTATTAAATAACCTACTTTTTTTTAACCTTTCATTATTTGATGCCCCATCTTATCACGTTTTGTTTTAAGATATTGCTCATTATGAATATTACTCTCTATTTCAATTGGAATATTTTCTACAATCTCTAAACCGTAACCAATTAAACCCGCACGTTTAGTAGGGTTATTAGACATCAATCTCATTTTGGTAATTCCTTGTGCCCTTAGTATTTGAGCTCCAACCCCATAATCTCTTTCATCTCCTTTAAAGCCCAATTTGATATTCGCTTCCACAGTATCTAAACCAGCATCTTGCAGGTTATATGAACGTAGTTTATTAACAAGTCCTATACCTCTTCCCTCCTGATTCATATAAACGATTACTCCTTTGCCTTCCTTATCAATCATTTCCATCGCTTTGTGCAATTGAGGACCACAATCACATCTGCATGACCCAAAGATATCGCCAGTAACACAAGAGCTATGTACCCTTGTTAATACAGGTTCATCTATTGTCCATTCTCCTTTACTAATTGCAAGGTGTGTGGCACCAGTATCGGTCTGAGTATAAGCCGTCATTTTAAAATCACCCCATTGAGTAGGTAGGTTTACAGTTACTTCCTGCTCTATCAGGCTTTCTTTGCTTAACCTGTATGAGATAAGATCTTTTATACTGATTATTTTAAGCTGATGTTGCGCTGCAATCTTAATAAGATCTGGTAGTCTTGCCATTTCTCCATCATCCTTCATAATCTCAACCAATACACCTGCGGGCTCCAGACCTGCAAGCCTTGCAAGATCTACAGATGCTTCAGTATGTCCTGAACGTCTCAGCACGCCCCCATCTTTAGATCGTAGTGGAAATATATGACCTGGCCTTCCCAATTCATCCGGATCAATATTCGGATCAATCAAAGCTTTAATAGTTTTTGACCTATCGGATGCAGAAATACCAGTTGTACATCCATGCCCTCTTAAATCAACAGAAACAGTAAAATTAGTTTCGTAAACAGCCGTATTTTTCCCCACCATTAGGTCCAAACCTAATTCATCACATCTTTCTTCTGTTAAAGGAGCACAAATTAAGCCTCTACCATAGGTAGCCATAAAATTTATCATTTCTGGAGTAGCATTGGCTGCAGCAGTAATGAAATCACCTTCATTCTCTCTATCCTCGTCGTCTACAACAATAATAGCTTTACCCGCCTTTATTTCCGCAATAGCATCTTCTATTGTATCTAATTTGATTTCCATTTTTCTGAATATATCAATAATCAAAATTTACTGTGCAAAGTTACAATCTTCAAAACCAATTCCATGCTATAAACTATCATAAATAAGTAATGAATATTAGTTACTTGCCCCTCTAAACAATATAACTATTACTGATTGTTGCCGTTTGATTTTCTCTTTTTAAACAGATTTAAAAATAACTGTTTAAAATATCCCACATCAAATAAAGCTGAATCTACCGTTGCTTTATAAGTAAGGAAAGCACCCAAAGGAGACAAAATAAATATCGCAAGCCACATCCCAAAGAAAGGTCTTAGCGATCCTGTAGTTGCGGATTTTTCAGAAACTGTAGCTATAATATGATACAAAAGAAAAAACACAATAGCCATCACAACAGGTAATCCCAATCCACCTTTTCTTATAATAGCCCCTAAAGGTGCACCAATAAAGAACAACAAAAGGCAGGATACTGCAAGTGTAAACTTTCTCTGATACTCCAACTGTACCTTTATTATACTTCTGGTTCTCTCCTCAAAATCAGTAACTCGCGAAGCTGCCGTTTGTTTTACTGATGTTGCCAGATCCAGAGCACTGGTAATAACAGTCAACCTTTCCTTTTCAGGAACCATCTTTAGAATATCTCCTTTAATTACTTTAGGGGCTACTTTAACATGCGTGTATCCTTTAGAATAATTATTTTGTCTGTAATAACTATTTACACTGGTTGAGGCAAACTTATTTACACTATCCAACTCTTTGGTTAAGGAATCTCTTTTCTTTGTCAGACCTTTCAGATTCAACATTTGGGTATTGTTTCTGAAATCCTGTTCATCAGTCCTGGCCATTTTAAAGCTGGAGATATCGAATTTCTGATCTGTTTCAGTAAACCGCATTCTTGTTAACTCCTGCCTCGGATTGTTATAAGTATTACGGCCACTTGATTCTTCATACCTAACTCCATTTTTTAGCTTTAAATAAAGGAACTTATCACTGCTATACATTTTACCTTCTTTAGCAATGATAATCTTGGCCATTCCATTGTTATTAGTATGATCATAAATCATTACATCGTACAACGAAACACCATCATCTCCTTTTTTATCAACCCTAATGGAATAGCCCGGTATGCTATTATTAAAAACACCTTCTTTAATCAAGAAGGATAATTTTTTATTAGTTATATCCCACAGCAATGAGCCATATTTCAAGTTGGCTTTAGGAAGCATATAATCTGAAAATATGAACGAGCTTATGGCAATAAATATAATGAGCACAAAAAGAGGCCTCATTGCCTTTTGCAAAGATAATCCGGCCGATTTAATAGCAACCAGCTCATAATTCTCTCCCAGTGTTCCAAAAGTCATTATTGATGATAACAATATAGACAATGGAAGAGCCATGGACACATTTGCCGCAGAAGCATAGTACATTAACTCAAGTATAATGTACCATTCAAATCCCTTTCCTATTAAATCATCAACATATTTAAATAGAAAAAGCATTAGCAAAATAAACATCACAATAAAAAATGTGACGAAGAAGGGCCTTATGAATGCTTTGAGTAGAAGTAAATGAATCTTTTTCAATATACAAATGTATACAAAGCTATTGAAAAACTAGGCACCAATTACACTGTGCAGGTAGTTAATCTGATTATCCCAAATTAGAGTTCGCTCAGCTAATGTCTCATCAGTAGCGAAATCAGTTATTGAAAGAGCAACATCATTTGTCAATTCATCCTGTACAATTTCCATTTCAAAATAACAGTGAGGCTCATCCTCAACCCATTTAAATTTTACTGATTTATTTTCTTTTACGCTAAGCAACTTCGCTTTCTGTATTTCATCGTCCCATGTGAAAGTATATACCTGATCTCTGAAAATCACATCATCCGCAAACCACTGAGACAGTCCATTCGGCTCACTAATAAAACTAAATAAAATACGTGGAGACGACCTCAATTCATATTCTAACGTAAATTTTTTCTTTTCCGACATCGTTAAACCCTTATATTCTGAATTATTAGACTATTTTTTTAATATTTGTTTCTAAAGAAAAGTAATTTATTCTATATTTGCAACTCTTTAGAAAATCACAACGATTTTTTAGTGAATAAAAGTCCGGCGGGGTAGCTCAGATGGTTAGAGCGCAGGATTCATAACCCTGAGGTCGGCAGTTCGATCCTGCTCCCCGCTACTGGAAAAAAGAGCCCGTATCATAAATCGTGATACGGGCTCTTTTACGTTTACCAGTATTTCTATAGTCTTGATTATTAACAATTTAAGTTGTTTTTTTTAGTATTAAATTTGGTTTAACTTATTGATTTTCATATATTTATGATATAAATCAGTAGTGAATATGGCCAATAAGAAACCCGTTTTTAAGCCCTATTATCAACATCAGCTCATGGCGTTTCCGCCTACTTTCGATGAGTTGATTCCAGCAGATCATACTGTAAGACTTGTCGACAAGATTATTAATGTGATCAATGTAGAACCTTTGTTGAATGCTTACCACATCAGAGGTGCGTCCAATTATCATCCGATATTACTTTTAAAAGTTTTGGTCTACGGCTATGTGACCAATACGTATTCCAGTAGAAAGCTGGCCATAGCTTGCCGGGAAAATGTTCCTTTCATGTGGTTGAGCGGCATGAGTAAACCGGATCACAATACGATCAACCGATTTCGGGGTGTCCGCTTAAAACATGCCCTGCGCAGTGTATTTGAGGAAGTGGTTAAATATCTGGCCGAAGAAGGACTACTAAGTATTGATGAAGTTTATACCGATGGAACCAAAATTGAGGCCAATGCCAACAAGTACACTTTTGTCTGGAAAAAATCCATTCAGACCAATAAAGCGAAGATGCAAAAGCAGTTGGATGAAATCTGGAACTACGCCCAGAGTGTGGCTACGGTAGAAGATTTATTACCTGAACCGCCTACAGCCAAAATAGTAAGTCCGGAAAGCATCCAGGCAGCGGTTGATAAACTCAATGAAGTACTGGCTAACAATGATCAGGTTGATAAAAAGACCAAAGCAAAGCTCCATTACCTCACTAAAAACTATCCCGAAGCTATCGCCAAGTATAAGCATCAGGAAGAAATACTCGCCCAGCGCAATAGCTACAGCAAGAGCGATCCGGATGCTACTTTTATGAGAATGAAAGAAGATCATATGCGTAACGGACAGCTCAAACCCGCTTATAATGTGCAGATATCCACTTCAAACCAGTTTATTGTCAACTACACCATTCACTCCAATCCTACAGACACCTTAACTTTAAAATCACACCTGGAGCAACATGAAAATAGTTTCAATCGTCCCCCAAAGACCCTTACTGCTGACGCCGGTTATGGATCAGAAGAGAATTATGCCCTGTTGGAGCAAAAACAGGTGGAGTCTTTCGTTAAGTTTAACATGTTTGATAAACAACAAAATGTACACTATAATCAAAAATATCCTTTTGCTGCAAATCAGCTTTTTTATCATGAACAAAAAGATGCTTACATCTGTCCAATGGGACAAAGCATGGAATTTGTGGGAATAGTTAAAAAACGTACCACAAGCGGATTCCAGCAGCAAGTCAGGCGATATCAAGCCAAAAATTGCAACAATTGCCCACTAAACGGTGCTTGCCACAAATCCAAAGACGACCGCTTGATAGAAATCAATGAAAATCTGCAAAGACATAAGCAAAAAGCACATCAGCTACTCAATACAGAGCGAGGCATCAGTCACAGAAAGAAACGATGTCATGATGTAGAACCTGTTTTTGCCAATATCAAACAGAACCACGGGTTCCGCCGATTCATGCTCAGAGGTAAGCAAAAAGTAGAAATAGAATGGGGATTATTGGCAATTGCACAAAACATAAGGAAAAAAGCAGCTTAAGAGAGCTGGTTTTTGTACGCATCAAGAAATATTCAAAGAAAAAAGGTATAGTAAGGAAATACTCAGAACGGATCTCACAATAAACAAAAAAGGAAGCCGTATCATCGTTTGATTAATGATACGGCCTCTTTTTTATTCTTTCTTCTTTCCTCCCTAAATGCTCTATCTTTTTGATATTAACATTGTTAACATCAAGATTTACTAATATTAAATAATGATTAGATTTACATAGCGTTAAAGAACTATAGATATGCGCAAGAATCGGGTAGAATCCTCCTGATTAAAGAATTAAATTCGGCAATAAATTATGAATAACAAGCTTTCCTCCGACAATACTGGCTTTGCCGAAAGATATCCTTGGATATTTGAAAAATCATCTTCTAGCTCCAATAAAAAGGCCACAATAAAGATGACAGAGTTATCTACTCCTTTAGGCCTTATGTTAGCAGGAGCAACCTCCGAGGGCGTATGCTTGCTTGAATTCACCAACAGGATCAGGTTAGAAGAAGAATTCATTGAATTACAAAGACTACTTGATGCAGATATGGTTGTGGGAAGAAATGAACATCTAGATCAATTGGAAAATGAGTTAACCGAATATTTCATTGGAAACTTGAAAACCTTCTCAGTTCCATTACATACCCCTGGTAATGATTTTTCACAATCTGTATGGAAAACACTTCAGCAAATTCCCTATGGAAAAACATGCTCATACAAAGAACAAGCTGAAATGATGAACAATCCAAAAGCAATTCGCGCAATTGCATCTACAAACGGCCGAAACCGTTTAGCAATTATAGTACCCTGTCATCGTGTAATTGGCAGTGATGGAAAAATGACCGGCTATGCTGCCGGAATCGATAAGAAAAAATGGCTATTGCAATTTGAAAGAAATAACTCCGAAATTGAAGATGGTTATTTATTTTGATTGATAGCTCTCTGCAAGTTTAAGGGCCTCATAAGCATTAACTATACCTCCACTAACACATAGATCTGAAAAAGGCACACGAACAGTCTCACCCCTTTCATTTTTATACTTAACTTTCTGTTGAACCTTAGACACAGACTTCATTATTATTTCCCTAACCTGATGAGGTTTAAGATCTGGATAATAACTCAAAATCAATGCTGACAGCCCAGATACAACTGGAGCAGCCATACTGGTTCCATCAAACTCTTCATACTTAGAGCCCGGGACCGTTGAATTAATCATAAAACCAGGAGCAAATACGTCCACATTGTATTTACCATAATTTGAAAAAGACGCTTTTAGATTTGCATCATTTGCATATGCACTTGCTCCAACTTCTATCCAGTTACTTGCATGTGGCAATTTAAATTTAGCTGTGTCTATTTCTGGCTTTTTAATAACAAGAGAATTCGGGCCTCTTCTCATGCCCTGACTTTGCATTTGATTCTGATTTTGTTCAATCTTAAAAGGAATTGCTGCCAATGCCTTCTTTTTAATCAACTTTTTGTAAGCGGCAGCTTCCGGCCCATCAAAATACTTGTTGGGATAATTCTCTTTAACATCAACATCTTCATTGTCATTTCCAGCTGCATGAACAAGTAGTACGCCCTTTTCCTCTGCATATTTCACCGCCTCATCTACAACTTCCTTATTCCATTTATATCCTTTACCAAAGCTCATATTAATAACTTTAGCACCATTATCCACAGCATATCTGATGCCATTGGCAACATCCTTGTCTCTCTCATCTCCTTCTGGTACCACCCTGATTGCCATTATACTAACATTATTGGCTATTCCATTAATCCCTATTGAATTAGCCCTGTTAGCGCCTATTATGCCTGAAACATGCGAACCATGCTCAGCATTAGGCCCTGCAACATCATTATTTCCGTATAAACGTTCTTTTGGATTTGAATAATCGTCCCCAACCAACTCCTGTCGCTGATCATATTTCACATTCAGATTATATTTAAGCATTACATCATATTGCTTATAAGCATCCTTCATTTCCTTATAGAACTTGTCGATACCTCCACTATCCTTAGAACCACCTCTTATAATTTTCTTTACTTGTTCCTCATCTTCATTGTCTGCCACATACTTATCTATATCTTCTAATGATGGTATCTTCTTATTATTAATAAACGCTACAGAATCAAGAACCTTATTAATCATACTCACAATCCCGAATGTATAGTGAGCCTCGTTATATTTTTTTCCAAATTCTGCATTAGCTTTAAGGTATAAAGCGTATTCTTCCTTTTGAGTGCTATCTAATACTGTAGATCGAATGGTTGACACATACTTAGGGCCATATACTCGAAGTATCCGTACCAATTCCAGATTATCATAGGCCAGGTCGCCTTTTTTAGATCCTATAAAATTCCAGCCATGTATATCGTCAACATATCCATTACCATCATCATCTATTCCGTTACCTGGAATCTCCTTTTTATTAGTCCACAGAACATCTTTTAAATCCTCATGGTTTATATCCACTCCTCCGTCAATTACTGCAACAATCACATTTTGTTTTGGCTTTTTATTACTAAGTAATTCCTTATACACTTTCTCCGTACTTATCCCAAAATAGCCATCTGCAACTAAATCTAAATTATACCAATTGGCAGGAAGTTTCACATCTTTACTTTGCGAAAACGCAGAGTTGCTTAAGATAAAGCTAAATGCAAAAAGCAATATATATCTCAATTTCATCAAAAGTGCCTTTTATAGAATTAACGTAAAATACAATTATACGGTTTTATTGTATCTCTGAACAAGATTTAGCATTTTTTAACATAGTGTGCTTTAGAAAGATATTTCAGAAATCACTATAAACATCATGCACAGTTAAAGCTCAAGTTTAATTAACCAGGAAGGTTATAACGCCAAAAACCCTGTAATTTATCATTACAGGGTTTTAGATTTAAGATTTGGCACCGACCTACTCTCCCACGTGTTACCGCAGTACCATCGGCTCTGGTGGGCTTAACTTCTCTGTTCGGAATGGGAAGAGGTGGACACCACCGATATAGGCACCTAAATATTTTTAATTGTTCACATCATAAGTGGTAACTACCAGCTCTGATCTAACAAATGACATATTATTGAAAGAAGTTAAGTTTTGAAGAACAAACAACAGTTTACTGCTCTTGAAAGCTTCGGATTATTAGTATTACTCGACTTTGATGTCACCATCTTTACATCTGTAACCTATCAACGTAGTAGTCTGCTACGGTCCTATATGGAATTCTCATCTCGTGGCTAGTTTCGCACTTAGATGCTTTCAGCGCTTATCTATTCCCAGCGTAGCTACTCTGCAATGCCCCTGGCGGAACAACAGATTCACTAGAGGCTAGTCCAACCCGGTCCTCTCGTACTAAGGTCAGCCCCACTCAAAATTCCAACGCCCACAACAGATAGGGACCGAACTGTCTCGCGACGTTCTGAACCCAGCTCGCGTGCCACTTTAATCGGCGAACAGCCGAACCCTTGGGACCTTCTCCAGCCCCAGGATGTGACGAGCCGACATCGAGGTGCCAAACCTCCCCGTCGATATGAGCTCTTGGGGGAGATCAGCCTGTTATCCCCAGCGTACCTTTTATCCTTTGAGCGATGGCCCTTCCATGCAGAACCACCGGATCACTATATCCGTCTTTCGACCCTGATCGACTTGTTTGTCTCACAGTCAAGCAAGCTTATGCTATTGCACTCCTCATACGGTTACCAAGCGTATTGAGCTTACCTTTGAAAGCCTCCGTTACCTTTTTGGAGGCGACCACCCCAGTCAAACTACCCATCAAACAATGTCCTCCGACCAGCGGAGTTAGACACCGAATACAGAAAGGGTGGTATTTCAACGTTGACTCCACGACGCCTGGCGACGCCGCTTCATAGTCTCCCACCTATCCTACACATCCTGTATCCAATGTCAATGTTAAATTGTAGTGAAGGTGCATGGGGTCTTTCCGTCCCGTTGCGGGTACCCGGCGTCTTCACCGGGACCACAATTTCACCGAGCTCATGGCTGAGACAGCGCCCAGATCGTTACACCATTCGTGCAGGTCGGAACTTACCCGACAAGGAATTTCGCTACCTTAGGACCGTTATAGTTACGGCCGCCGTTTACTGGGGCTTCGATTCAATGCTTCGCCTTACGACTGACATCCCCTCTTAACCTTCCAGCACCGGGCAGGTGTCAGGCCTTATACTTCATCTTTCGATTTTGCAAAGCCATGTGTTTTTGTTAAACAGTCGCCTGGGCCTTTTCACTGCGGCTGATATTGCTACCAGCGCCCCTTCTCCCGAAGTTACAGGGCCATTTTGCCGAGTTCCTTAGCCATGATTCACTCGAGCACCTTAGAATTCTCTTCCCGGATACCTGTGTCGGTTTGCGGTACGGGTTTTTATAACCTGAAGCTTAGCGGTTTTTCTTGGAAGTCTGATTACCTGCACTATCCACGCCCCCGAAGGTTTGCGGTACTATCAGCCTTCAGCTACACCGGCGGATTTGCCTACCGGTACAATACCTACAGCCTTCAACGATCTATTCCGTCAGATCGCGGCAGTGTCACTACTCCGTCCCCACATCGCAGTTATAAAAAGTACGGGAATATTAACCCGTTGTCCATCGAATTTCCCTTTCGGGTTCTCCTTAGGCCCCGACTAACCCTGATCCGATTAGCGTTGATCAGGAAACCTTATCCTTTCGGTGGGCGGGTTTCTCGCCCGCCTTATCGTTACTTATGCCTACATTTGCTTTTCCAGAAGCTCCACCACAACTTACGTCATAGCTTCGCTGCCGCTGGAATGCTCCCCTACCGTAATATTAATATTACCCATAGCTTCGGTGTACAATTTTATGCCCGTTTATTATCCATGCCCGATCGCTCGACTAGTGAGCTGTTACGCACTCTTTAAATGAATGGCTGCTTCCAAGCCAACATCCTAGCTGTCTATGCAATCGGACCTCGTTAGTTCAACTTAACTGTAACTTGGGGACCTTAGCTGATGGTCTGGGTTCTTTCCCTCTCGGCGCGTGACCTTAGCACCCCGCGCCTCACTGCCGTGTATATTAAATAGCATTCGGAGTTTGTCTGGATTTGGTAGGATTTGACTCCCCCGCACCCAATCAGTAGCTCTACCTCTATTTAACTCTACCACGACGCTGTTCCTAAAAACATTTCGGGGAGTACGAGCTATTTCCCAGTTTGATTAGCCTTTCACCCCTACCCACAGATCATCCGGAAACTTTTCAACGTTTATCGGTTCGGTCCTCCAGTACGTGTTACCGCACCTTCAACCTGTCCATGGGTAGATCACAAGGTTTCGCGTCTACCTCCCCTGACTATACGCCCTATTCAGACTCGCTTTCGCTTCGGATCCGTGTCTGAAACACTTAACCTTGCCAGAGAAGAGTAACTCGTAGGCTCATTATGCAAAAGGCACGCCGTCACGCCACCTGGACGCTCCGACCGCTTGTAAGCACACAGTTTCAGGTTCTATTTCA
Organism: Pedobacter ginsengisoli; assembly: GCF_002736205.1. Taxonomy (NCBI): domain Bacteria; kingdom Pseudomonadati; phylum Bacteroidota; class Sphingobacteriia; order Sphingobacteriales; family Sphingobacteriaceae; genus Pedobacter; species Pedobacter ginsengisoli. The sequence goes on from NZ_CP024091.1 coordinate 3,641,795, forward strand.
CTCCCCTGTTCGGGGTTCTTTTCACCTTTCCCTCACGGTACTGGTTCACTATCGGTCTCTCAGGAGTATTTAGCCTTACCGGATGGTGCCGGCTGATTCCCACAAGGCGTCTCCGACCTCGCGGTACTCAGGATACTACTAGACTAATGGTACTTACGTGTACGAGGCTCTCACTCTATATTGCCAGGCTTCCCATCCTGTTCCACTTCATCGCATTATAATCACATCGTAGTCCTACAACCCCAGTTATGCCGTAACATAGCTGGTTTGGGCTCTTTCCCTTTCGCTCGCCACTACTCAGGAAATCATTATTATTTTCTCTTCCTCTGCTTACTTAGATGTTTCAGTTCGGCAGGTTTGCGTATATTACGACTGGTCTTCAACCAGCCAGGTTACCCCATTCGGAAATCACCGGATCAAGTCATATTTGCTAATCCCCAGTGCTTATCGCAGCTTATCACGTCCTTCATCGCCTCTGAGAGCCAAGGCATCCCCTGTGTGCTCTTATTTACTTTCTTCTCTCCATAGCCTTTTGCGCCTATGGAAATGCTTTTTTGATTGTCGTTATCTCTTTAGTATACCTCATGCAATTGCTTGCTTTTGGTATTCCTCAGGTCAAACAACGTCTCTATTGTTGTTTGCTCTTCTTTTTTAACTTCTTCCAATATGTCAAAGAACTTTTCTAGCCCGGGATACCCCTTAGGATATCCTATTTCCTTACCTTTTATAACAGGTAACGGTGATGGTGGAGAATAACGGAGTCGAACCGTTGACCTCCTGCGTGCAAGGCAGGCGCTCTAGCCAGCTGAGCTAATCCCCCTTAAGATTAATCTTGTAGTCCCGAGCAGATTTGAACTGCTGACCCCTACATTATCAGTGTAGTGCTCTAACCAAACTGAGCTACGGGACTTGATGTCTATACTGCAGTATGGAGCACTAAACGATGCTTCATCCTATGGGTTTTCTTTTTGAGATCTTCTGTCATTATATCATTTACGTAGCGAGTAGTCTGGCCTACTCCAGAAAGGAGGTATTCCAGCCGCACCTTCCGGTACGGCTACCTTGTTACGACTTAGCCCCAGTTATCGGTTTTACCCTAGGACGCTCCTTGCGGTTACATACTTTAGGTACCCCCAACTTCCATGGCTTGACGGGCGGTGTGTACAAGGCCCGGGAACGTATTCACCGCGTCATTGCTGATACGCGATTACTAGCGAATCCAACTTCAAGAGGTCGAGTTGCAGACCTCTATCCGAACTGTGAATGGCTTTTTGAGATTCGCTTGCTGTTGCCAGCTCGCTGCCCTCTGTACCATCCATTGTAGCACGTGTGTAGCCCCGGACGTAAGGGCCATGATGACTTGACGTCGTCCCCTCCTTCCTCTCTGTTTGCACAGGCAGTCTGTTTAGAGTCCCCACCTTAACGTGCTGGCAACTAAACATAGGGGTTGCGCTCGTTGCGGGACTTAACCCAACACCTCACGGCACGAGCTGACGACAGCCATGCAGCACCTAGTTTCGTGTGATTGCTCACTGACCTATCTCTAGATCATTCACTAACTTTCAAGCCCGGGTAAGGTTCCTCGCGTATCATCGAATTAAACCACATGCTCCTCCGCTTGTGCGGGCCCCCGTCAATTCCTTTGAGTTTCACCCTTGCGGGCGTACTCCCCAGGTGGAATACTTAACGCTTTCGCTTAGCCGCTAACTGTATATCGCTAACAGCGAGTATTCATCGTTTAGGGCGTGGACTACCAGGGTATCTAATCCTGTTTGATCCCCACGCTTTCGTGCCTCAGCGTCAATAAAACCATAGTAAGCTGCCTTCGCAATCGGTGTTCTGTGACATATCTATGCATTTCACCGCTACTTGTCACATTCCGCCTACCTCTAGTCCATTCAAGCTCATCAGTATCAAGGGCACTGCGATGGTTGAGCCACCGTCTTTCACCCCTGACTTAATAAGCCGCCTACGCACCCTTTAAACCCAATAAATCCGGATAACGCTTGGATCCTCCGTATTACCGCGGCTGCTGGCACGGAGTTAGCCGATCCTTATTCCTTCGGTACATTCAGCACATTACACGTAATGTGGTTTATTCCCGAATAAAAGCAGTTTACAACCCAGAGGGCCGTCTTCCTGCACGCGGCATGGCTGGTTCAGAGTTCCCTCCATTGACCAATATTCCTTACTGCTGCCTCCCGTAGGAGTCTGGTCCGTGTCTCAGTACCAGTGTGGGGGGTCATCCTCTCAGATCCCCTAGTCATCGTCGCCTTGGTGGGCCGTTACCCCGCCAACTAGCTAATGACACGCATGCCCATCTTAATCCTATAAATATTTGAACATTAGATAATGCTATCCTGTGTTTTTATGCGGTGTTAATCCGAATTTCTTCGGGCTATCCCCTGATTAAGGTAGGTTGCATACGCGTTACGCACCCGTGCGCCACTTTCCCATCTGGCAAGCCAGATGGTATCGTTCGACTTGCATGTATTAGGCCTGCCGCTAGCGTTCATCCTGAGCCAGGATCAAACTCTCCATTGTAAAATGTTATAGTTTGAATCACTGACCATTCTTAACTTGTTAATAATAGTCTGTATTCTTGTTTTTGTATTGTCTGTCAGAACCTGACTCTAAAATAATAGCAACGGTTTCATGTACTTTGAAATCGTACTTTCTTACCTCGCTACGTTGATAAATGACATCTCTTTAATGAACTTCGCGGGTCACCTCACGGATCCCCTTTCTTATATCTAATCGCTAATGGCTTATGTTGGCTGCAAGGTCGTATTGTTCCCCGCTTGCTGTTTAACCACTAACGCTTTTCAAGCTTCTTTTTATCGTTAACAAACTCCGTTTGATAACTCCCGTTTTGTTTGGGACTGCAAAGGTAGAAATCTTTTTCTTCTTCGCAAATCTTTTTTCAAATTTCCTGCAGCTTTTTTCTCTCTCCTATACCTTCCCTCTCTCAATGCTGCCCTTCCTCCGAAGCGGGATGCAAAAGTAGAAAAATCCAGCCACTATCCAAACTTAAATCACCCATTTTTACCCCAATAATCCATAACACCCTTAAAAACAACAAGAAAAAATAAAATAAATAATACTAGTGTTTTTTCAAAAGCTAATTTTCGGTAATTATCTTAGCTATCTCATAGTGCATCTCCTTTAAAATTTCACTGAAATTCAAGGGTCAAGCAGCTCTTTGGAAGGAAATAAATAAGTTCTTTCTTTTACACCAATAGAGTATCAATACAAAAAGCTGTGAAATAGGGTCTAATAACATTGTTCTGTAATTTTACTTTATCCCAATTAAAACGATTTGAAAGATCCGACTAAAATGAAAAACATAATTTATTCAGTGTTAACTTTTATAATTTTAGTTAACTTAATTTCCTACCTGTTCGATTGTGCTTATGAGTTTAAGAGGTCTGACCGAAATAAAAACTTTTACTGAGACTCCTATGCTTCCAAACAAGAAAAGCCTATAGTGATTAACTACAGGCTTTAGCTTTAAGATTTGGCACCGACCTACTCTCCCACGTGTTACCGCAGTACCATCGGCTCTGGTGGGCTTGACTTCTCTGTTCGGAATGGGAAGAGGTAGACACCACCGATATAGGCACCTAAATATTTTTAATATCTTTTAATAAAGTTCTTTTCTATATTTAAAATAAAACCCTGTAATGTTAAATTACAGGGTTTTAGATTTAAGATTTGGCACCGACCTACTCTCCCACGTGTTACCGCAGTACCATCGGCTCTGGTGGGCTTAACTTCTCTGTTCGGAATGGGAAGAGGTGGACACCACCGATATAGGCACCTAAATATTTTTAATTGTTCACATCATAAGTGGTAACTACCAGCTCTGATCTAACAAATGACATATTATTGAAAGAAGTTAAGTTTTGAAGAACAAACAACAGTTTACTGCTCTTGAAAGCTTCGGATTATTAGTATTACTCGACTTTGATGTCACCATCTTTACATCTGTAACCTATCAACGTAGTAGTCTGCTACGGTCCTATATGGAATTCTCATCTCGTGGCTAGTTTCGCACTTAGATGCTTTCAGCGCTTATCTATTCCCAGCGTAGCTACTCTGCAATGCCCCTGGCGGAACAACAGATTCACTAGAGGCTAGTCCAACCCGGTCCTCTCGTACTAAGGTCAGCCCCACTCAAAATTCCAACGCCCACAACAGATAGGGACCGAACTGTCTCGCGACGTTCTGAACCCAGCTCGCGTGCCACTTTAATCGGCGAACAGCCGAACCCTTGGGACCTTCTCCAGCCCCAGGATGTGACGAGCCGACATCGAGGTGCCAAACCTCCCCGTCGATATGAGCTCTTGGGGGAGATCAGCCTGTTATCCCCAGCGTACCTTTTATCCTTTGAGCGATGGCCCTTCCATGCAGAACCACCGGATCACTATATCCGTCTTTCGACCCTGATCGACTTGTTTGTCTCACAGTCAAGCAAGCTTATGCTATTGCACTCCTCATACGGTTACCAAGCGTATTGAGCTTACCTTTGAAAGCCTCCGTTACCTTTTTGGAGGCGACCACCCCAGTCAAACTACCCATCAAACAATGTCCTCCGACCAGCGGAGTTAGACACCGAATACAGAAAGGGTGGTATTTCAACGTTGACTCCACGACGCCTGGCGACGCCGCTTCATAGTCTCCCACCTATCCTACACATCCTGTATCCAATGTCAATGTTAAATTGTAGTGAAGGTGCATGGGGTCTTTCCGTCCCGTTGCGGGTACCCGGCGTCTTCACCGGGACCACAATTTCACCGAGCTCATGGCTGAGACAGCGCCCAGATCGTTACACCATTCGTGCAGGTCGGAACTTACCCGACAAGGAATTTCGCTACCTTAGGACCGTTATAGTTACGGCCGCCGTTTACTGGGGCTTCGATTCAATGCTTCGCCTTACGACTGACATCCCCTCTTAACCTTCCAGCACCGGGCAGGTGTCAGGCCTTATACTTCATCTTTCGATTTTGCAAAGCCATGTGTTTTTGTTAAACAGTCGCCTGGGCCTTTTCACTGCGGCTGATATTGCTACCAGCGCCCCTTCTCCCGAAGTTACAGGGCCATTTTGCCGAGTTCCTTAGCCATGATTCACTCGAGCACCTTAGAATTCTCTTCCCGGATACCTGTGTCGGTTTGCGGTACGGGTTTTTATAACCTGAAGCTTAGCGGTTTTTCTTGGAAGTCTGATTACCTGCACTATCCACGCCCCCGAAGGTTTGCGGTACTATCAGCCTTCAGCTACACCGGCGGATTTGCCTACCGGTACAATACCTACAGCCTTCAACGATCTATTCCGTCAGATCGCGGCAGTGTCACTACTCCGTCCCCACATCGCAGTTATAAAAAGTACGGGAATATTAACCCGTTGTCCATCGAATTTCCCTTTCGGGTTCTCCTTAGGCCCCGACTAACCCTGATCCGATTAGCGTTGATCAGGAAACCTTATCCTTTCGGTGGGCGGGTTTCTCGCCCGCCTTATCGTTACTTATGCCTACATTTGCTTTTCCAGAAGCTCCACCACAACTTACGTCATAGCTTCGCTGCCGCTGGAATGCTCCCCTACCGTAATATTAATATTACCCATAGCTTCGGTGTACAATTTTATGCCCGTTTATTATCCATGCCCGATCGCTCGACTAGTGAGCTGTTACGCACTCTTTAAATGAATGGCTGCTTCCAAGCCAACATCCTAGCTGTCTATGCAATCGGACCTCGTTAGTTCAACTTAACTGTAACTTGGGGACCTTAGCTGATGGTCTGGGTTCTTTCCCTCTCGGCGCGTGACCTTAGCACCCCGCGCCTCACTGCCGTGTATATTAAATAGCATTCGGAGTTTGTCTGGATTTGGTAGGATTTGACTCCCCCGCACCCAATCAGTAGCTCTACCTCTATTTAACTCTACCACGACGCTGTTCCTAAAAACATTTCGGGGAGTACGAGCTATTTCCCAGTTTGATTAGCCTTTCACCCCTACCCACAGATCATCCGGAAACTTTTCAACGTTTATCGGTTCGGTCCTCCAGTACGTGTTACCGCACCTTCAACCTGTCCATGGGTAGATCACAAGGTTTCGCGTCTACCTCCCCTGACTATACGCCCTATTCAGACTCGCTTTCGCTTCGGATCCGTGTCTGAAACACTTAACCTTGCCAGAGAAGAGTAACTCGTAGGCTCATTATGCAAAAGGCACGCCGTCACGCCACCTGGACGCTCCGACCGCTTGTAAGCACACAGTTTCAGGTTCTATTTCACTCCCCTGTTCGGGGTTCTTTTCACCTTTCCCTCACGGTACTGGTTCACTATCGGTCTCTCAGGAGTATTTAGCCTTACCGGATGGTGCCGGCTGATTCCCACAAGGCGTCTCCGACCTCGCGGTACTCAGGATACTACTAGACTAATGGTACTTACGTGTACGAGGCTCTCACTCTATATTGCCAGGCTTCCCATCCTGTTCCACTTCATCGCATTATAATCACATCGTAGTCCTACAACCCCAGTTATGCCGTAACATAGCTGGTTTGGGCTCTTTCCCTTTCGCTCGCCACTACTCAGGAAATCATTATTATTTTCTCTTCCTCTGCTTACTTAGATGTTTCAGTTCGGCAGGTTTGCGTATATTACGACTGGTCTTCAACCAGCCAGGTTACCCCATTCGGAAATCACCGGATCAAGTCATATTTGCTAATCCCCAGTGCTTATCGCAGCTTATCACGTCCTTCATCGCCTCTGAGAGCCAAGGCATCCCCTGTGTGCTCTTATTTACTTTCTTCTCTCCATAGCCTTTTGCGCCTATGGAAATGCTTTTTTGATTGTCGTTATCTCTTTAGTATACCTCATGCAATTGCTTGCTTTTGGTATTCCTCAGGTCAAACAACGTCTCTATTGTTGTTTGCTCTTCTTTTTTAACTTCTTCCAATATGTCAAAGAACTTTTCTAGCCCGGGATACCCCTTAGGATATCCTATTTCCTTACCTTTTATAACAGGTAACGGTGATGGTGGAGAATAACGGAGTCGAACCGTTGACCTCCTGCGTGCAAGGCAGGCGCTCTAGCCAGCTGAGCTAATCCCCCTTAAGATTAATCTTGTAGTCCCGAGCAGATTTGAACTGCTGACCCCTACATTATCAGTGTAGTGCTCTAACCAAACTGAGCTACGGGACTTGATGTCTATACTGCAGTATGGAGCACTAAACGATGCTTCATCCTATGGGTTTTCTTTTTGAGATCTTCTGTCATTATATCATTTACGTAGCGAGTAGTCTGGCCTACTCCAGAAAGGAGGTATTCCAGCCGCACCTTCCGGTACGGCTACCTTGTTACGACTTAGCCCCAGTTATCGGTTTTACCCTAGGACGCTCCTTGCGGTTACATACTTTAGGTACCCCCAACTTCCATGGCTTGACGGGCGGTGTGTACAAGGCCCGGGAACGTATTCACCGCGTCATTGCTGATACGCGATTACTAGCGAATCCAACTTCAAGAGGTCGAGTTGCAGACCTCTATCCGAACTGTGAATGGCTTTTTGAGATTCGCTTGCTGTTGCCAGCTCGCTGCCCTCTGTACCATCCATTGTAGCACGTGTGTAGCCCCGGACGTAAGGGCCATGATGACTTGACGTCGTCCCCTCCTTCCTCTCTGTTTGCACAGGCAGTCTGTTTAGAGTCCCCACCTTAACGTGCTGGCAACTAAACATAGGGGTTGCGCTCGTTGCGGGACTTAACCCAACACCTCACGGCACGAGCTGACGACAGCCATGCAGCACCTAGTTTCGTGTGATTGCTCACTGACCTATCTCTAGATCATTCACTAACTTTCAAGCCCGGGTAAGGTTCCTCGCGTATCATCGAATTAAACCACATGCTCCTCCGCTTGTGCGGGCCCCCGTCAATTCCTTTGAGTTTCACCCTTGCGGGCGTACTCCCCAGGTGGAATACTTAACGCTTTCGCTTAGCCGCTAACTGTATATCGCTAACAGCGAGTATTCATCGTTTAGGGCGTGGACTACCAGGGTATCTAATCCTGTTTGATCCCCACGCTTTCGTGCCTCAGCGTCAATAAAACCATAGTAAGCTGCCTTCGCAATCGGTGTTCTGTGACATATCTATGCATTTCACCGCTACTTGTCACATTCCGCCTACCTCTAGTCCATTCAAGCTCATCAGTATCAAGGGCACTGCGATGGTTGAGCCACCGTCTTTCACCCCTGACTTAATAAGCCGCCTACGCACCCTTTAAACCCAATAAATCCGGATAACGCTTGGATCCTCCGTATTACCGCGGCTGCTGGCACGGAGTTAGCCGATCCTTATTCCTTCGGTACATTCAGCACATTACACGTAATGTGGTTTATTCCCGAATAAAAGCAGTTTACAACCCAGAGGGCCGTCTTCCTGCACGCGGCATGGCTGGTTCAGAGTTCCCTCCATTGACCAATATTCCTTACTGCTGCCTCCCGTAGGAGTCTGGTCCGTGTCTCAGTACCAGTGTGGGGGGTCATCCTCTCAGATCCCCTAGTCATCGTCGCCTTGGTGGGCCGTTACCCCGCCAACTAGCTAATGACACGCATGCCCATCTTAATCCTATAAATATTTGAACATTAGATAATGCTATCCTGTGTTTTTATGCGGTGTTAATCCGAATTTCTTCGGGCTATCCCCCTGATTAAGGTAGGTTGCATACGCGTTACGCACCCGTGCGCCACTTTCCCATCTGGCAAGCCAGATGGTATCGTTCGACTTGCATGTATTAGGCCTGCCGCTAGCGTTCATCCTGAGCCAGGATCAAACTCTCCATTGTAAAATGTTATAGTTTGAATCACTGACCATTCTTAACTTGTTAATAATAGTCTGTATTCTTGTTTTTGTATTGTCTGTCAGAACCTGACTCTAAAATAATAGCAACGGTTTCATGTACTTTGAAATCGTACTTTCTTACCTCGCTACGTTGATAAATGACATCTCTTTAATGAACTTCGCGGGTCACCTCACGGATCCCCTTTCTTATATCTAATCGCTAATGGCTTATGTTGGCTGCAAGGTCGTATTGTTCCCCGCTTGCTGTTTAACCACTAACGCTTTTCAAGCTTCTTTTTATCGTTAACAAACTCCGTTTGATAACTCCCGTTTTGTTTGGGACTGCAAAGGTAGAAATCTTTTTCTTCTTCGCAAATCTTTTTTCAAATTTCCTGCAGCTTTTTTCTCTCTCCTATACCTTCCCTCTCTCAATGCCGCCCTTCCTCCGAAGCGGGATGCAAAAGTAGAAAAATCCAGCCACTATCCAAACTTAAACAACCCTTTTTTACCCCAACAATCCATAACACCCTTAAAAACAACAAGAAAAAATAACAGCAGCTTAAAACACGGGTAACATCGGCGTATATATTATATCCTATAGCTAAGGTTTCGCCCTATCACACGAACGGCTTCCCATCAACCAACATCACACCTTTAATGGCCTGAAAAATGATCAGGGGTCGATCAAAGTCGTCTTTTTATACACTAAAACTGGCCAGTAGCTAATAACACTAAAGTGCAGGCTTCTATTGGTTCAATATTATTCGCCAACAGCAGTTCCCACAGTTCCTGATTTTCAGCACCGGGATTAAAAATAACTCGTTTAGGTTTTGTTTCTAATATATAATTATAGTAACTACTTTGTAAATGGGGTCCTATATATAGTGTAATTGTATCAATGTCATTATGCACATGTCCCGGTTGTTCAATCTCCTCGCCAGCCACCGCTCCTTTTTTTATACCAACATTGATAATACTGTGGCCTTTTGACTTAAGCATATGTGCAGCTTTATAAGAATATCTTTCTGGATTAGGGCTGGCGCCTATAATTAATGTTTTTTTCACAAGCTAAAATTTTAATAATAAAGAGATTTGTCCGGCATGATAAGCATGATGCTGCACCAAACCATTAAATAATTCAAAATAATTCACTCTCGATCCCAACACCTGGTTAACGGGCTTCTTCCATTGATCTTCGGACATTTCCATGGCAAGATTAAGCAGTTTTTCATTAGCTAAACGAAAATCACTTAAAATGGCATCCCATTCCTGCATGGTTTCTTCTTTAGCCATAGGCCAGTCGCCCTTTTCAGGTTCCTTAGCCAAATTACCTTCCAGCCTCGAAAACACTTCTTCTGTCCACGAAGTTAAGTGCAATACCAGTTCAGCAATGGTATGTGCATTGGGGATGGGCCGTTTAAATATTTGATCTTTACTTACCGATGAAATAATAGCCGACAAGCTGTTCCCATGCCAGGCATCACCGTTATATCCTTTTCTTAACTCATTTGCGAAATCAATCATACGACAACAACAAATAAAAGGTAAATGTGTTTAGCTAAACTTTAAAGCTGCATTAGCGCAATTTACACCATCAATTGCAGCCGACACGATTCCCCCGGCATAACCAGCACCTTCGGCACATGGAAATAGCCCTGCAACCTGAGGGTGCTGAAAGGTCTCCTTATCCCGTGGAATTCGCACAGGCGATGAGCTTCTGCTTTCCACGCCTACTAAAATAGCCTCATTGGTATAATATCCCCTCATTTTTTTTCCAAACATTGGCAAAGCATTTTTCAAGCTTGATGTTACAAAATCAGGCAGCGTATCTTTAAGCATTACGCTTCGGGTTCCGGGCAAATAAGAATTTTTTGGCAGATCAACTGAAACACGGCCTTCTACAAAATCAACCATTCTTTGCGCAGGCGCAACAAGATCTCCTCCTCCAAGCCTAAAAGCAGTTTTCTCAATTTCGGCCTGAAAATGCATCATCCTTAAAGGATCAGCACCTTTAACATCATCAAGCGTTATTTGAACTACTGTTCCTGAATTTGCAAATGGATTATTTCTTTTCGATGGAGACCAGCCATTAACAACTATTTCATTAGCATAAGTGGCACAGGGGGCAATAATTCCACCGGGGCACATGCAAAATGAGAATACTCCTCTGGCTCCAACTTGTTCAACCAGGCTGTAATAAGCAGGCGGCAAAAATTCGCTCCTGATATCGCAATGGTATTGCGCAGCATCTATAATGGATTGAGGGTGTTCTATTCTTACCCCCAGTGCAAAGGGCTTGGCTTCAACAAGAATATTCCTTTCGTTAAGCAATTCATAAATATCCCGCGCTGAATGTCCGGTGGCCAGAATAACTGAATTTGAGAATAATTTCTCTTCTCCATTGACCACTACCCCTTTTATTTTCCCAAAATCGATTAAAATATCGGTTACTTTTTGATCGAAACGAACCTCCCCTCCTGCATTTAAAATTGTTTCTCTTATTGCAGTAATTATATGAGGCAGTTTATTTGTACCTATATGCGGACGGGCATCAACAAGAATATCTTCTGATGCGCCGTGCTGAACAAAGATTTGAAGTACTTTGTTAATATCACCCCGCTTATTAGATCGGGTGTACAATTTTCCATCAGAATACGTTCCGGCACCGCCTTCGCCATAACAATAATTAGATTCGGTATTTACAATTCCTTCTTTATTTATTGCTGCTAAATCTCTTCTTCGTTGTTTCACATCCTTGCCACGTTCAAGTACTATTGGCTTTAATCCATTTTCGATGCATTGAAGTGCGGCAAATAATCCGGCTGGGCCGGCACCAACTATAATTACATGCTGTGCCTTGCTAACATTTTTATAATTAACAACAAGTGACTCTGGCAATGGAGCTTCATCAATAAACGCCCTTACCTGCAACCTATATATTACTTTTCTGGAGCGTGCGTCAATAGATCTTTTAAGGATTTTATAGCCCCCAATTCGCGATAGGTCTATTTTTAATGCTGTTGAAAGATTTTTCTTAATGGCTGTTACACTGTCAATATCTTCTGGAGCCAGTGTTATTTCGATGTCTTTTTGCATAATTATCGTCGGGTTTTTATCCCGAATTGCTACAAAAGTAAAAAAATCAAACCACCTTTTTTCATTACAGTCTCCTTTTGGCAGTATAAGAATTGTAATTATGTCAGTAATTTATGAAGGCAGGATTACCTCTTCTACTGTTAGAAAATAACGTTTCTTGTAATTTATATGTCTTTTTGCGTTATTGTTGTCAGGTTTTTCTTCTGAACTGTAACAAAGGTACAGAAATTGAGTTCTAATGCGTAAATTAACACTGAAAAACAAAACAGAAAAATATGAAAAAAGTAGTTTTAGTAATTGTAGGAATCTTAGTCTTATTAGTGGCAGTAAGCGGTTGTGGTTACAACGGTCTTGTTAAGCTAGATGAGGATGTAAAAACCAAATGGGCACAGGTTGAAACACAATATCAACGCCGTTCTGATTTGATCCCTAACCTTGTAAGCACAGTTAAAGGTGCAGCGAAGTTTGAACAGGGTACATTAACTCAGGTTATTGAAGCACGTTCTAAAGCAAGCCAGATCACCATCGATCCTGATAAATTAACTGAAGAGAATATGCAAAAATATCAGGCTGCACAAGGCCAGTTATCTCAGGCATTAGGTAAATTAATGGTTTTAACTGAGAACTATCCTGAGCTTAAAGCTACTCAACAGTTTAGTGAATTATCGGCTCAGCTTGAAGGTACTGAAAACCGCATCACAGTAGCACGTAAAGATTTTAACGAGTCGGTACAAACTTATAACACAAAAGTAAGATCATTCCCTAACAACCTTACTGCAGGCATATTCGGATTTAGCCAAAAGGCAGCTTTTAAAGCTGATGCTGGTGCACAAAATGCACCAAAAGTAGAATTCTAATATACCATAACAACATTTAAGGGTAATGTATGTTTAAATGAAATAAACATACATTACCCTTATCTCTATAAAAGCGATCCAATTATGGGGCCATTCACAGAACAAGAACAAGAACTAATTTCCCAAACCATATCAGATGCTGAAAAAGCCACTTCAGGCGAGATCAGAATTGCAATTGATAAACATTGCAGTGGCGATGCATTTGAAAAAGCAACATCCTACTTTTCAAAACTTGGGATGGATAAAACCTCAAGACATAACGGTGTGTTGATTTACCTTGCTTATGTAGATCATAAGTTTGCAATAGTAGGCGACAGTGGAATTAATAAGGTTGTACCGGCAGATTTCTGGGAAACAACTAAAGTTGCAATGAGAGCTCATTTTGCCTCTGGCAATTTAGCCCAAGGCGTAATAGCAGGTGTAATTTTAGCTGGAGAAAAACTCGCAACGTTTTTCCCTTCGCAAAATGACGACATAAATGAACTGCCAAATGACATTATTTTTATGGATCAGAATAAAACAATATAGGCTATGAAAAAATTAATCGTAGCATTATTCTTACTTACAACATCCATGATTGGGTTTGCGCAGGATTTTCCGGCAAAACCAAACAAGCTGGTAAATGATTATACCGGAACTCTTTCATCGGCACAATTACAGCAACTGGAACAAAAACTGGTAGCTTTTGACGATTCAAGCTCTACGCAAATTGCAATTGCAGTATTGAAATCGGTAGGCGACTATGATATTAACGAGTATGCGCTTGAACTTGGCCGAAAATGGGGTGTGGGTAGTTCTGGCAAAAACAACGGGATAATGATTGTGGTAGCTCTTGGCGACAGGAAGATCTCTATCCAGACAGGATATGGTTTGGAGGGTGTTTTACCTGACATTTATGCCAAGCGTATTATTGAAAATGAAATTAAACCAAATTTTAAAGCCGGTAATTATTATCAGGGACTTGAGGCAGGAACCGATGCGATTATAAAATACACGAAAGGCGAATACAAGAACGAAAATCCGAAAAAGAAAGGCGATGCCGGTGGAGGTGGCAGTATGCTTGCAATCATCATTATCATTGTTGTCATTATCGTTATTCTTCGAAGAGGTGGTGGTAGTGGTGGCGGTGGCCAGGTTATAAGTGGCCGTGGGGCTGCTGACGCTCTTTTCTGGAGTATGTTGTTAGGCGGTGGCAGAAGCTCTGGCGGTGGCGGCTGGGGTGGAGGCAGCGGCGGAGGCGGTGGCTTCGGAGGTTTTGGAGGTGGTAGTTTTGGAGGCGGTGGTAGTAGTGGTAGCTGGTAAATAATATGTTAAGAAGAGACTTAATTACAGCAGAAATTCAAAAACTTGCCCAGGTTTTAGCCCGAATTATGGGCTTAAAATTAGAAGGAAAGCTTGCTGAGGCAGATGATTTACTTATAGAATCGTTGGTTAATAATTTTGGAATTACCCCTCAAGAGTTATTTTCCGTTAATTCATCCGAATTTCAAGTGCTGTTAACTGAAAAGGAATTCCCTGCTGAAAAACTGGAAATGCTAAGCCAGTTTCTTTACTCTCAGTTTGATCCTTCGGCTATTAATCCGAGGAATGATTCATTTGCCGAGAAGCTATATTTAATATACCACTTACTGGAAACAAAACATCGCATCATAAACATCACTAATCTGGACCGACAAAAAATGGTCAATCGATATCTTAACAGCTAATATGGAAATAAAAAAATGGCAAAAACTTTCATCCAGATATCTGGTGAGGGAAAAGTGGGCTACGTTACGTGTGGATACTTGTGATTTACAGAATGGAGTTATAAAAGACGACTATTATGTACTTGAATATCCAAATTGGGTTAATGCTATTGCAGTAACTGAAGACAATAAAATAATTCTGGTTCGCCAATATCGCCATGGGGCTGATATTATCTCTTTAGAGATTCCTGGCGGTGTTATTGATGGTGATGAATTACCTGAAACGGCCATTAAAAGAGAACTACTAGAGGAAACAGGTTATTCTTTTAAAAGTTCAGAGCTGATAGCTACGTTATACCCTAATCCGGCAACATCTACAAATGTTACTTACACCTATTTATTAAAAGGAGGCGTTAAAACTCATGATCAGCATTTAGATGAACATGAAATTCTTAGTGTAGAAGAATATACTATAGAAGAGGCTAAACAAATCCTGAAAGACAATAAGATTGAACAGGCCCTACATTCGGCAGCTTTATTTTATGGCTTAATGAAGCTTGATGCTATAAAGTAAATTCTGCAATATAAAAAAGGTTGCACATATGATGCAACCTTTTTTTATGCCTTAATAACTGAGCTTTAATGTTTTAGCTCATTTTTAGTTTCTTCTGTATGTCGTGTACGTACCCCTTAAATTTCTTATCTGTATCAATTAAATCTTCAACAGTCTGGCATGCATAAATTACTGTTGAATGGTCTCTTCCTCCAAAGAAAGCTCCAATAGTTTTTAATGATGACTTGGTATGACTCTTGGAAAGGTACATAGAAATCTGTCTGGCCTGAACAATTTCACGTTTCCGTGTTTGTGATTTAACCATATCCACAGGAACTTCAAAATATTCACATACCAATTTCTGAATGTATTCCATAGAGATCTCTTTGGAAGTATTTTTAATAAAGTTCTTCAACATCTGCTTAGCTAATGCCAAATCGATGTCTTTTTTATTCAATGTTGATTGTGCTAACAGGGAAACCATTGCACCTTCTAGTTCCCTTACGTTGTTATCAATATTGTGGGCTACGTATTCCACTACTTCAGATGGCAGTTCAATCCCATCTGCATACATTTTCTTTTTAAGAATTGCTATTCTTGTTTCAAAATCAGGAATCTGCAAGTCTGCAGAAAGCCCCCATTTAAAACGGCTTAACAATCTTTCTTCTAGTCCTGCTAGGTCTTTAGGCGCTTTATCTGAAGACAAGATAACCTGTTTACCTGATTGGTGAAGATGATTAAAGATATGGAAGAATATATCCTGTGTTTTTTCCTTACCTGCAAAATTATGTACGTCATCCATAATGATAACATCCATTGCCTGATAAAAATTCACAAAATCATTGATCGTATTGTTCTTTAATGAATCTACAAATTGCTGGCAGAATTTCTCACACGAAACATAAATTACCAGTTTGTCTGGCATGTTACGTTTAATTTCATTACCAATAGCCTGGGCAAGGTGTGTTTTTCCTAATCCTACTCCTCCATAAATCATTAATGGATTAAAGGACGTACCTCCCGGTTTTGCGGCTACTGCATAACCTGCTGATCTTGCTAAGCGGTTGCAATCTCCTTCTATGTAATTCTCAAACGTATAATTAGAATTCAATTGAGGATCAACATTAAGTTTCTTTAAACCCGGAATAATAAAAGGATTCTTAATGTCTTTGTTTATAGAAACAGGAATTGGCATTGATTGAACCTTTGCCTCTGCCCCATTTCCATTACTTGGCATGTTAGTGGTATATGGCGATCCTGTATTAGAAGATTTATCCACAACGATGTTATACTCTAACCTTCCCTCATCTCCTAATTGCTTTTTAACTGTTTTACGAAGCAGCCCTACATAGTGTTCTTCCAACCATTCATAGAAGAACAAACTAGGCACTTGTATGGTTAAAACTTTGCCTTCCAATTTCAAAGCTGATATCGGTTCGAACCAAGTCTTGAAACTTTGGGTCGGTATGTTATCTTTTATGATTTGGAGACAGTTTTTCCACACTTCTGTACAAGTTTTTTCCATTGTTATTCTATAATTTGTTGGTTTACAGTAACGATACGAGCAATAAAAAACTGCTGTTTCGAGAGATCGAATATTCAAAAAATTATCAACAAAAAAAACTTAATTTTCATTTATTTGGTAACTGCTTAGGTAGCAATAACCTACCCTTCTTAACCTGAATTTTTTATGTTAATAACTATTTATTAACATCCTTTTTAATATTCTCCAAAAACATTACGCAGTGTGTTGGCTATTTCACCAAGGGTTGAATATGCCTCTACCGCTGTTAAAATGTACGGCATCAAATTCTCAGTTCCTTTCGCAGCATCCAATAGGTTATTCAACGCTTTTTCAACAGCAATGTTATCTCTTTCGGCTTTTAGCTTATTTATCTTGTCAGTTTGTATGGCACGGATTGATTCATCTATAGTAAACACTTCCGTTATCCCTTCTTGTTCCTGTACAAATTTATTTACCCCAACAATAATCCTGCTGGCCTCTTCAACCTCTACCTGATAGCGATAAGCTGCATCTGCAATTTCATTTTGAATATACTCATTTTCTATTGCATTTACTGAGCCGCCCATCGCATCTATTTTATCTATATAGGATTGCGCTGCTGCTTCAATTTCATCAGTTAATGTTTCCACAAAAAATGAACCTGCCAATGGGTCAACCGTATCTGTAACCCCACTTTCAAAAGCAATTACTTGTTGTGTGCGCAACGCGATTTTTGCTGCTGCCTCTGTAGGCAAAGAAAGTGCCTCATCATAACCGTTTGTGTGTAAAGACTGTGTGCCTCCCAACACCGCAGCCAGGGCCTGATTTGTAACCCGTATTACATTATTAAGCGGCTGCTGTGCTGTTAATGTAGATCCTCCTGTTTGTGTATGAAAGCGAAGCATTTGGGCTTTCTCATCTGTTGCCCCAAGTTCCTTCGTTATTTTTGCCCACATTCTTCTTGCTGCCCTGAACTTGGCTATCTCCTCAAAGAAATTATTGTGACAATTGAAAAAGAACGAAAGTCGTTTGGCAAAAATATTAATATCCAATCCCTTCTCTAATGCAGCGTTAAGGTATGCTTTTCCATTTGCCAATGTAAAGGCCAGCTCCTGAACTGCTGTTGATCCAGCCTCTCTGATGTGATATCCCGAAATAGAAATTGTATTCCACTTAGGCACTTCCTTACTGCAATACTCAAAAATATCAGTGATAATCCTCATTGAAGGCTTTGGCGGATAGATATAAGTTCCTCTGGCAGCATATTCCTTTAAAATATCGTTCTGTATGGTACCCGATATTTGCTTAATATCAGCTCCCTGTTTTTTAGCCAGTGCAATATACATAGCCAATAAAATAGAAGCCGTAGCATTAATCGTCATAGAGGTGGTAATTTTTTGCAGTTCTATTCCATCAAACAGTATTTCCATATCTTTTAATGAATCAATTGCAACGCCAACTTTACCAACCTCCCCTTCGGCCATATCATGATCTGAGTCGTATCCAATCTGGGTAGGAAGGTCAAATGCAACCGACAAGCCCATTGTGCCCTGCTTAAGTAAATAATGATAACGCTGGTTAGACTCCTCGGCTGTAGAGAACCCTGCATACTGTCGCATGGTCCATAACCTACCTCTATACATATCTTTTTGGATCCCCCTGGTAAAAGGAAATTCTCCTGGCGCCTCATTTAACGGCTTCGCAGTAGTATATAACTCTTTAATCTCGATACCTGAAGTGGTGGTAAAACTTTTCTCTTTCATAGTTAAAATAACAAATGAATATCTTTTTTAATAAGATCTAGCGTTAAATCATAAGGGTTGTCGGCAATACCTGCCATATGTTGCAGTATCTTTCTGCTTAAATCTACGCCTTCTGCTTCGGTTGGCAATCCTCTGGCGGCATTACTGATCATGGCTAAAGTATCATCCTTAAGTTTCCTAACAACTTCCCAGGTCGAAGCACTCACATATAACTGCTGGGCAATATTGTGCTGATATTCTGATTTTATTTCATTAAGTAAAACCGATTGAAGGTCGACAACAGAAATACCAGGCTGATGCACCCTGATCAACAAGTTTGACGGGCTTATCCTGTCCACAAAAACAACTAGTCGCTCATATGCCTGCAACCGCAGCGGAAGAATTTGTAACTGTTCGTTTCTTTTAGGGTCTGATGGTTTTGTTTCAACAGACTTTGATACCAGATACTTTCTAAGATCATTTATAAAAAGATAATATCCTGCCACAACAGTTATAATACCACCTGTGGCCAATATGGCAACTTCCGTTAAAAAGTTTTGTATGTTCATTCAGCTTTGTTTGAATACAGTAATAATTAGTATAGAGTCTCAGCAAAAATGTACATTTTATTTATATTTACCCCCACTATTTGATTTTTTAGATAAAGGGATAGAGGGCTCTAGCAGAGCAAACTATACTACTTTTATAAACAATAATAACTAAATTTGTACTTCCTAATTTTTTAATAATATGAGTAATACAGTTGATACAGCATTTGCACCGGTAACTTTTACAGAGGGCGCTGTAAAGGAGCTTTTTAAATTAAAAGATCAGCAAGAAATTTCTGAGGACTTCGGCTTACGCGTAGGAGTTGAAGGTGGAGGCTGCTCTGGAATGAATTATGTGCTGGGTTTTGATCAGAAAAAAGAAGGTGATCAGGAATTTATTATTGATGGCATTAAGGTTTACATGCATAAAGCTCATCAAATGTATTTGATGGGGATGCAGGTTGACTGGCAGGATGGATTAAACTCAAGAGGCTTTACTTTCAGCAACCCGAATGCAAGCAGCACTTGCGGTTGCGGAACAAGTTTCTCAGTTTAAGTTCCTATTCTTTTGTAACATTATACATGGTCTCGTTGTCTTAACAGCGGGACTTTTTATTTTTATCCCATAAAAGAATATATTTCATCTGAAATGACCTATACCGAAAACGTAAAACTAGCCCTTCAATCAATTAAAAGCAACAGGTTGCGTACCATGCTTACCGCATTGATCATCGCAATTGGTTTATCTGCATTAGTAGGTATATTAACAACGCTTGATGCTGTTAAAAAAAGTATGACTGAGGCTTTCTCCAGCATGGGAGCCAATGCCTTTACTATAAGAAACAGAGGATCCGGTATAAGGGTGGGTGGTTCAGGCCAAAGGCCTAAACCGTTCAGGTCTATCAAATATGAAGATGCTGTAAGCTTTAAAGAACGACTAAATACGCCTGCGACAGTGGCCATCAGTGTATTTGCCACAGGTGGTTCAACAGCTAAGTTCGACGCAGAAAAAACTAATCCCAACATCAATATTCAGGGTATAGATGAAAATGGATTGAATTCGCAAGGTCTTAACCTCTCCCTTGGGCGTAATTTTAGTCCGGCTGAAGTAGTATCAGGAAATAATGTTTGCATCATAGGTAATGAGATCAGAACTAAGCTTTTCAAAAATCAGAGCCCGATAGATAAAATCATTAACGTTGGCAATAACAGGTTAAAGGTTATTGGAGTACTTGAATCTAAAGGGCAAAGTATGGGCTTTAGTGGAGACAGGTCCGTTTATGTACCTCTGTTAAAAGCCAAATTAATTAACACCAACTCAAACCCATCTTACACCATAACGGTAATGGTACCGAGTAACGACCAGATGGATAACATCATTGGTGAGGCTACCTCGGAACTGAGAAAAATAAGAAAGGTAAAAGTATCAGAACCTAATAATTTTGAAATCACAAAAAGTGATTCACTTGCCCAAACTTTATTCGAACAATTAAGATATGTTGTATTAGGAGGAATTGCCATTGGAGGCATTACTTTAATTGGCGCGTCTATTGGTCTAATGAATATTATGCTTGTTTCTGTAACAGAAAGGACTAGAGAAATAGGAATTAGAAAGGCCATAGGGGCCAACCCTGCTGTAATTCGCAAACAGTTCTTAATCGAAGCGGTTATTATTTGCCTTATAGGAGGTGCATTTGGCATATTCCTGGGAATAGCCATAGGCAACTTAATCTCATTTGCAATGGGGGCTCGTTCATAATACCATGGGAATGGATTATCGGAGGTTTTGTATTGTGTGTTGGCGTAGGTATTCTTTCTGGTTATTATCCAGCCAAAAAAGCTTCTAAACTTGATCCGGTAGAAGCATTAAGATATGAATAAAAAAAGGGAAGATAGCTATCTTCCCTCATACTGATTTTCGTAGTAAGCCTGGTAATTCCCAGAAGTGACATCCGAAAGCCACCCCTCATTTTCTAAATACCATTCTACTGTTTTTTCCAATCCTTCTTCAAACTGCAAGCTAGGCACCCAGTTCAATTCATTTTGAAGCTTGGTAGAGTCAATAGCATAGCGTAAGTCGTGACCTGCCCTATCGGTTACAAAAGTAATCAGCTTTGCCGACTCTCCCTCTGTCCTGCCAAGTTTGTTGTCCATTATCTTACATAGTAAATGGATCAAATCTATGTTCTTCCACTCGTTGTGACCACCAATATTATAGGTCTGACCTGTTTTAGCCTGATGAAAAATTACATCAATTGCACGTGCATGGTCCTCTACCCATAACCAGTCACGAACATTTTCTCCTTTACCATATACAGGTACCGGCTGTGCGTTTTTAATGTTATTGATTGCCAATGGTATCAGTTTCTCAGGAAAATGATGAGAGCCATAATTATTTGAGCAGTTAGACACCACTATATCTAACCCATAAGTATCATGATATGCCCTTACAAAGTGATCAGAAGCAGCTTTTGAAGCTGAATAAGGACTATGAGGGTCATAAGATGTTGACTCTGTAAACATACCGGTTTCACCAAGCGCTCCATACACCTCATCTGTTGAAACATGATAAAATCTTTTCTTATCATAACTTCCCTTCCAATATTCACGGGCAGCATTTAAAAGATTAACAGTTCCAATAACATTGGTCATAACAAAAGCTGTTGGATCAGCTATTGACCTGTCAACATGAGATTCTGCGGCTAAATGAATAACAGCATCAAAGTTTTCTTTGTTAAACAGCTCATTTATTACAGAAGCTTCCGTAATATCAGCTTTAACAAAACGGTAATTAGGCTTGTCTTCAATATCGGTTAAGTTTGCAAGATTACCTGCGTAGGTTAACTTATCAAGGTTTACAATCATGTAATCAGGATAGTTATTTACAAATCTTCTTACAACATGAGAGCCAATAAATCCTGCTCCTCCGGTAATTAATATTTTTTTCATAGCTTATAATTCTTTAGGTAGTGCAAGCTCTTGTGCTACCGCAGATGTTTTATTTTGGTATATTTTATTAAGTACGGCATTTAGCGAATCCTTTAAATCAAATTGCAGATCCTCATGAAGCTTATTGTACTTATTTAATACTGAAACTGTCGACTTAACAAAATATACAGACAGCTTTTCGTTAAACTTATGCAGCGGTGAAAAAACGCTTTCTTTAAAATCTATTGGAATCTGGTTTAACAAATGAATTCTTAACTCCATTTCTGTGGTAATATCTTTTGTTACCTTAAAATGGTGGCTGATGCTTCCATTTAATTTGCGCATTTTCAACAGCGTATCTTTTGAAGTAAGCTTTTTATCAGATAAAAGTCCTTTCGTTGTTTCATCTATTGCCGCCATCAGTTTTTCATGGCGTTCCACCAGATCATGCTCATCTTCAAGCAATTTAAAGTGCAGATGCTCTGTTAAAACCTTATCCTTTGCAATTAGTCTGAGCAATAATTTATCCTTTTCCTTTTCAGGAAGAGACTTTATCTCCTCTTTAAGATCCTTATGCTCACTTAACAGCATTTTAAAAAGGGTTGTCTTTCAGGTATTTTTCCCAGTTCCAGGCCGACGACATCATTACATCAATATCCAATTCTGCCTTCCAGTTCAAATCTCTTGCAGATTTTGTTACATCACCCCAAACCTTTTCAATATCGCCTTCTCTTCTGGCACCAATAGTGTAATCTAGTTTTTGCCCGGTTGATTGCTCAAAAGCATCAATAATTTGTAACACAGATGATCCCTTTCCGGTACCTAAGTTAAACACTTCGTAATTTGAATCAGCTTTACCACTTTCCAAACGCTTAATAGCAGCAACGTGTGCTTTTGCTAAATCTACCACGTGGATGTAATCTCTTATTGCACTTCCATCCGGGGTATCATAATCATTACCATAAACTGTAATAGGACCACGTTTGCCGATGGCCGATTGTGTAATGAAAGGAACAAGGTTTTGAGGAACACCAATTGGTAACTCGCCAATTAAAGCAGTATGGTGTGCACCTACCGGATTAAAATAACGAAGCGAAGTAACCTTTAAAGAAGGTGTAACTGCACAGGTTTCCTGTAAAATTTCTTCAGCAATTTGTTTAGTATTACCATAAGGTGACTCGGCTTTTTTTGTAGGCGCTTCTTCTGTTACCGGCAATATGTCTGGCTGTCCGTAAACAGTACACGACGACGAGAATACCAGGTTAACTGAACTATTAAAAGCATTAATCAGGTTAATTAATGAATAAAAATTATTTCTATAATACTTTAATGGCTTCTGTACAGATTCTCCAACTGCTTTAAAAGCTGCAAAGTGAATCACCCCATCAATATCTGTATTTTTCGCTACAAACTCATTCACCTTTGCTTCATCACATAAATCAAGCTCAACAAATTCCGGCTTAATTCCTATTATTGCTTCAATTTGCTGAAGTATTTTAGGGTTGGAATTAGAGAGGTCATCAATAATGACCACCTCATATCCTGCATTATGTAATTCAACTACTGTATGCGAACCAATAAATCCGGTTCCTCCAGTTACTAATATTTTAGACATTCTTGTTAACGGTTATATGTTGTAAAATCTTTATGTTCTTTATTTATTAAAGCTTCGGTAGGCAGCGATTTAAAATATTCGTAAGTAATTTTTAGTCCTTCTTCACGGCTAACTTTTGGCTCCCAGCCTAAAATCTCTCTTGCTTTTGTGATATCCGGGCGGCGTTGTTTTGGATCATCCACAGGTAAATCTCTTAAAACAAGTTTCTGACTTGTTCCTGTTAGCTTAATAATCTCCTCACCAAATTGTTTAATGGTAATCTCATCCGGGTTTCCAATATTGACCGGCATCGCGTAATCACTTAACAATAACCTGTAAATACCTTCTATCAAATCATCAACATAACAGAACGACCTGGTTTGAGAACCATCTCCAAACACAGTTAGGTCTTCGCCTCGCAATGCCTGACCGATAAAAGCAGGTAAAACACGTCCGTCATTTAATCGCATTCTAGGGCCGTATGTATTAAAAATTCTTACAATGCGAGTTTCAACACCATGAAAGGTATGGTAAGCCATTGTCATTGCTTCCTGAAAACGTTTGGCTTCATCATAAACACCTCTTGGCCCAACGGGGTTTACATTACCCCAATATTCTTCAGGCTGTGGGTTTACATTTGGATCGCCGTATACTTCAGAAGTAGAAGCAATCAGCATTCTTGCTTTTTTATTTTTTGCTAAACCCAATAAATTGTGTGTCCCTAATGATCCAACCTTTAAAGTCTGAATAGGAATTTTCAAATAATCTATAGGGCTTGCAGGCGAAGCAAAATGCAAGATATAATCTAATTTACCGGGTACATGAACAAATTTCGAAACATCATGGTGTGCAAACTCGAAACTTTCCAGCCCAAATAGATGCTCTATATTTTTAAGGTCCCCTGTTATCAGGTTATCCATACCTATAACATAATAACCTTCTTTTATAAATCTATCGCACAAATGCGATCCTAAAAAACCGGCTGCCCCGGTAATTAAAACTTTTTTCCGTCCCATTAGTCTACAAGCTTACGGCCTACACTGTTATAGTAATAACCTAATTCAATCATCTTTTCCAGATCGTATAAGTTACGCCCGTCAAAAATAACCTTATTAGTTAAAGATTGTTCCATTCTTTCAAAATCAGGATTTCTGAAAACAGACCATTCTGTCGCGATCAATAAAGCATCAGCACCTTCTAAGGCTTCATACTGATTGCTTGCATACTGGATTTTATCTCCAACCAATGCTTTCACGTTGGCCATACCTTCGGGATCAAATACAGTAACTGTTGCTCCATGTTTTACCAACTCATCAATAATATATAATGCCGGTGCCTCACGTATATCATCCGTCTCAGGTTTAAAAGCTAAGCCCCATAACGCGAAATGCTTACCTTTCAAATCATTTTTATAGTATTTTAAAAGCTTATCAACCAGAACAATTTTCTGTTTTTCATTCACTTTCATTACTGCTGTCAGAATCTGAAAATCGTAGTTATGCTCATCTGCAGCTTTAGCTAATGCCTGTACATCTTTAGGGAAACAACTTCCGCCATAACCAATACCAGGGAACAAGAATCTTTTACCAATTCTGGCATCAGAACCAATACCTTTACGAACTGCATCAACATCAGCTCCTACAATTTCGCATAGGTTAGCCACTTCGTTCATAAATGTGATTTTGGTAGCAAGAAATGAGTTGGCAGCATATTTTGTTAATTCAGACGAGCGCTCATCCATAAATAATATCGGATTTCCCTGTCTAACATATGGACCATACAATTCCATAAGCAATTTCTTTGCTCTTTCGCTGCTTGTACCAATAACCACCCTATCAGGTTTCATAAAATCTTCAACCGCAACACCTTCGCGTAAAAATTCAGGATTAGAAACCACATCAATTTCAACTGAAGTATTTGCTTTAAATACTGCCTGAACCTTATCAGCAGTTCCAACGGGAACTGTTGATTTATTAATAATCACCTTATATTCAGTAACCAGCTTAGAAATATCTTTTGCTGCTCCTAAAATATACGACAAATCTGCTGCACCATCGCCACCTGGAGGCGTTGGCAAAGCCATAAAAATAATTTGGGCATCCTTAATCCCGGCTGCAAGATCAGTAGTAAAAACCAATCTTCCCTGAGCAATATTTCTGTGAAATAGAACGTCTAGTCCGGGTTCATAAATAGGAACTTCACCTTTTTGCATTTTGAGTACTTTGGCTTCATTAACATCTACGCATATTACATCGTTACCTGTTTCTGCCAAGCAGGTACCGGTAACTAAACCTACGTACCCTGTTCCTATTACGGCTATTTTCATATATTAATTCGGTTTTAATTTTATTGAAGTATCTTCGGCTAAGATAAGAAATAAACACAAAATGCTTTTGCTTTATAATAGCGCGATTCAACTTTATGGTTTAATTATTAAAATATTCTCCCTGTTCAATAATAAAGCTAAACTTTTTGTTCAAGGAAGGAAGAATATTTTCAAAAAAATACAAGAAAAGGTTGACCCTGTACGGTCTAGCATCTGGTTTCACTTTGCTTCGCTCGGTGAATTTGAGCAAGGGAGGCCTTTATTAGAAAAGATTAAAAGCACCTATCCGCACAAGCAAATTGTAATTACTTTCTTCTCTCCATCGGGATATGAAATCCGGAAAAATTATGCCCTGGCCAACGGGGTATTTTATTTACCACTTGACACTCCCAGCAATGCCAAACAACTTATTGCTGCAATAAATCCTGAAATAGCGGTATTTACTAAATACGAATATTGGTATCATTATTTCGAGGCTCTTCACAAATCCGGCATTCCACTTTATATTATATCCGGCATTTTCAGGCCAAACCAGATCTTTTTTAAATGGTATGGCTCATTTAACCGCAAAATTTTAAGTTTTGTCACTCACTTCTTTGTCCAGAACGAAGAAAGTAAGCAGCTACTGAGTCAAATAAACTTACAGAACGTAAGTATTAGTGGCGACACCAGGTTTGATCGCGTTGCAGAGAATGCAGAATCACCAAAGGAATTTGAAACGATCAGAAAATTCTGTGGCAACACGAATACTCTTATAGCAGGAAGTACATGGCCAGCTGATGAGCGTTTGTTGGCGGAACTTATTAACAGCAATCCGGATTGGAAATTCATCATTGCGCCACATGAAATAGACAAAAGTCATATTGACGAGATTGTAAAACTTATTCCAAATGCTGTTAAATATTCGGCACTCACAGATCAGCCATCAGATACCCAAACGTTAATAATAGATAACATTGGTCTACTATCGTCTATTTATCAATATGGTAAAATGGCTTATATAGGAGGTGGTTTTGGTGTAGGCATCCACAATACCCTTGAGGCCGCAGCATATGGGATACCAGTAATTTTTGGCCCTAAATACGATAAATTTCAGGAAGCAAAAGACCTGATCTCTATAAATGCCGCAATCAGCATTAATAGCGCGCAGGAATTAACCAGTGCATTTAACAAATTTGCTACGCATAAAACAGCAGGAATTGAAGCAAAAAACTATGTAAATTCTAAAACCGGATCCACAGATCAGATCATTAAATACATAGCACAAAACTTCTAGCTAACCGCTAATTCTACAAGTGCATCAATAAACTTCGGATGATCATTTAGGCTCTCAACCAACTGAACGTGTTCACCACCTAACGCTTTAAATTCTTCATGATATTCAACTGTAATTTCATAAAGTGTTTCTAAACAATCTGCAACAAAAGCAGGACTAAATACCAGCAGGCGTTTTTTACCTTCAGCTGCAAGTTTCTTTAACACATCAGTTGTGTATGGCTGCACCCATGGCTCTTTACCTAAACGAGATTGGAAACAAACCGTATAATTTTCTTTAGAAACGTTCAACTTCTCTGCAAGCAATCTTGCTGTATCATGTCCTTGGGCAGAGTAGCAGAATTTATTAGTATCATTTAAAGTATCACAGCAATTGTCTTTTTTCAGGCAATAATTACCGGTATGATCACACTTTAAAAGCTGACGCTCAGGAAGTCCATGAAAACTAAACAATACATGATCATAAGTCTCAGGCTGATACTTTCTTGCATTTTCTGCAAAAACCTCGAGCATCAATTCATTATCATGAAAAGAATTCACAAACGAGACGGATGGTATAGTGGTCCATTTGCTCACAATTTCCATCACACTTTGTATAACGGAACCTGTACTGGCAGAAGCGTATTGAGGGAATAAAGGAATTACTTTTATACTTTCAACCAGGCCAGCCTTCATTTTATCTAAAGCAGATTGGATGGAAGGATTCTGATACCTCATTGCCAGTTCCACATGATATTCATCACCCAATTTCTCCTGAACTAAGGCTGCTTGTATTTTACTGTAATACAGTAATGGCGACCCGTTTTCATCCCAGATTTCTTTATATAATTTTGAGGTTTTAGGGCTACGGAATGGGACAATTATACTTTTAACCAACAATGTGCGCTTAAAAGCATTAATATCAATTACACGCTCATCCATCAAAAACTGATCAAGATACTTTCGTACATCTTTAACTTCCGGACTGTCCGGAGTTCCCAAATTCACCAATAAAACGCCCTTTTTTCCCATAATATGGCCCAAAATTAACTTATTATACTTTTATAATCTTCGGTAAAAACAATAATTACTTTTTAATGATTCTGAAGAAAGCTTTTAACCTCTTCCATAAGCCACATAGGCGTAGAGGTAGCACCGCAAATTCCAACTTTATCTTTAGGAGAAAACCAGCTGAAATCTATTTCCTCAATATTTGAAATGAAATAGGAGTTGTTATTGTACTTTTTGCAAACATCATACAAAACCTTCCCATTCGATGATTTTTTACCCGAAACAAATATGATCTTGTCATAGTTTACTACAAATTTTTCCAGATCAGTATAGCGATTCGACACCTGTCTGCAAATCGTATCATTTGCTTTCACATCATATCCCCTGCTTAAAAGCTCATCTTTTATCTGATAAAATTTATCTGTACTCTTAGTAGTTTGACTATACAAAGTGAATTTAGAAGGCAGATCTACCTGATCCAATTCAGCCAGATCCTGAAAAACGATTGCCTTTCCATCAGTCTGTCCCTGTAGGCCCACTACCTCTGCATGTCCGTGTTTACCAAAAATCAAGATTTGTTCCTCATCATCATGTGAGTTTTTAATCCTGTTCTGCAATTTTAAAACAACCGGACAAGAAGCATCAATAAGTGTTAGTTGATTTTTCAAAGCAAGCTCATAGGTTGATGGAGCTTCACCATGTGCTCTGATCAGAACTTTCTCATTTCTTAACTCCTGTAACTGTTCATGGTCTATTATCCTCAAACCTTTATCAGTTAATCGCTTAACTTCCTCATCGTTGTGCACAATGTCGCCCAAACAATACAGGTAGTCCTCATGATCTAAAATATCTTCAGCCATATCAATAGCATAAACTACCCCAAAGCAAAAGCCCGAAGCTTTATCTATAGTAACGGTTAAATCGTATTTCATCCTTTTCTGACACTAATAATATACAAAATTACACAAAAAGAGTTTTATATCCTTACAACTTATGTCTAACTGATGTCAATACCTTAATCCAAAGCCCTTTTAATAACAATAACAAAAGCATTATCATTTGAAATGGGTGTAGTAAAACATTAACAAAAGGGTTTTGTGCAGTAAGGAATGATATCATTATCCTGCTTAAAAAAATCAGGCCAACCGGTAAAACTAAAAATACCGGTTCAAAATTAGCCAACACAACAACAGGGCCTGCAATAACCAGCAACAGGTAAATAAATACAGCCAAAATGTTGTTACCAAGACTTACCAGCAACTGCGATGAGATCTTATCAAAACTCACCTTTTCATCAATACAAATGAACTTATTTGCCAACAAAACTTCGGCTTTAAGTTGGCCAATACTACCCTCATCTTCGTTCTTTATGTAGCTGCTTGCTTTAAATAACATGCACCCGGTATTGGTAGCTGCAAATATTTGCTTCCTGGTTAGCCTTACCAACCTTAATGGCAAAAGATTTAACAGCACGAAATCACTTAAAGGATAAACCAAACGACTAATAAAACTGTTAAAACTGCGAGTAGGAATTATGCTTAGCTGATCAAGATTAAACACCTTAGCTCTACATATAAGATTATTTATCAAACCCTTACTAATCAGAGCATTTACATCCAGAAACAGAATAAAACTCCCTATTGCCTTAGCTGTAGCAACCTCTAACGTTTCCTCATATCTTTTAACAATAATTTCTACATCAGCATAGTCCTGAGCATTGATAGAAGTAATTAATAAAGTAGGGTCATCATTTACATCTGATAAGGAAATGATAATTGAAACCTTATCTGTAAAATGCTTTCCATAATAGCCCAGTTTTGGATTGGACAGGAAATTAAACAGGGTAACAGAAAACCGCAGCACAAGAAACACAAGAACAGCATAAACAAAAGTGATCATACTGCCTTAACCTGACTTTTAACTGCGTACCCATAATGTTTATTATACTCGCTTTTCAGTAACTGAAGGCTCACATATTCTTCCGCTTCCCAGGCTGCCAGGTAACTTCTGGCCTCTGGTTTTCGTTGTCCAAAATAATCTGTAAGATTAGCCGAAAATATAGTCTGAAATTTTTTCTTCGAGGCATTTACAACCTGCATCACTCCTTTCTCAAAAGTAACACTACCAATATAACTTGTATAAAGCTTTCCCTGAGGAAACATCAGTAACAAATTATCCGGGTTATCCAGTAATTCACCGGCATATGTTAATGTTTGCACCACATCCTTCCCTTTTGTTTCAGCAGCAAATGCCCCTAAATATTTTAAAAACCATAATTTCTCATAATCTTCTTTTGTAACCAATACATGAAACTGCTTTTTAAACAACTTTTTATTTAAATAAAACATCAAAAAGCCATCCCACCAACTAAAATGATTGGCCAATAACAGTACAGCTTCATTTTCTTTAATTTGAAGTGTATTAAAATTGTACGAAGAAAAGTCCTTCCTTATGATATATGTAACATACCAGGAAAAGAACTTAAAAATTACAGGGCTTTTTTGGGACTGGTACATCCCCTAAAATGAGAAAAATTAGCCTCAAATGCAAACCGTTAGCTTAAATAAACCCTGTCTTCCTCACCCTCAACATCCATAACCACATCAACATGTTCTTTTAAAACAGTAGCCAGTTGAAGTCCAACAAAGTCTGTAGCAATAGGGAAAATTTTATGGCTCCTGTCTACCAGTACAACAGTGCGGATTTTTTTATGAGGCGTATTCAGGAAAACCCCAAGTCCGTAAGCAAGTGTTTTACCACTATTTAACACATCATCAACAATTATAATCACCTTATTTTTCCAGTGCGACTCATCTAAATCAGTATTGGCAACCAATTTAGTATTCAGCCTGTCAAGGTCAATTCTAAGCATTGTAATTTTCAGACCAGAAATCTTTGTCAAAACCTTCTTCAGGCGCAAGGCTAATTTATAGCCCCTATCCCATATTCCGGCCAACACAATTTCCTTCTCGTCTAAATTGTCTTCCAGAATCTGGTATGCAATTCTGTTGATCTTTTGCTGTATCTGTTTTTTATCTAGAATAAGTAATTGAGATTCTGCCATCTGGTATCACATTGTTTATGCTACAAAAAGAACCATTTTAAGGCTCATATTCAAACTTAGATAAAAATATTTTTATATGGGTTTAAAAAAAGTTTACAAATCTTGCAACGTTTACACCTTTGTTGCGTCTAATCAATAAACCCTCAACCTAAAACCGATATGAAAACATCATCTATACTCAAATTAGCGTTAACGCTCCTTGTATTTTCTGTATCTGCAATATCATTAAAAGCCCAGCAAAATAAAGACATTTCTATTACCAATTTTACTGAAATTTCGGTTTCAAGTGGCATAGATCTATACCTAACCCAAAGTAATTCAGAGAACATTAGAATCAATGCTCATGCCGACCTTATTAAAGATGTTATTATCGAAAAAGAAGGAAACAGTACTTTAAGAATCAGGTATAAAGACGGAGTTAACTGGGGCCGATTATTTAAAAACCAAAGTATAAAGGTTTACATCAATTACAAAACACTTAAAGGTTTATCAGCAAGTGGAGGTAGTGACGTATATACTGAAAATACACTCAAAACAGATAGATTGTCGCTAAGTGCTTCCGGAGGCTCAGATCTAAAAATGGAAGTAATTACAAAAGATATTGAAATACATGCAAGTGGCGGCTCTGATATTGATTTAAAAGGAAGTGCTACAAATATGCAGGCATCTACCAGTGGCGGAAGCGATGTTAACGCCCTGAATTTTGTAGTTGATTATGCAAAAGTAAGTTCAAGCGGTGGATCTGATGCAAACATCCATGTAAATAAGGCATTAGAAGCAAGTGCCAGTGGAGGTAGTGATATAAACTACAAAGGAAGTGCATCTGTAAAAAACAACTCTGGCAAAAGCGGAGATGTCAACCGATTATAATAAAATTTTAGTTTAGTTTTTAGTTGATCCTGCCAAATGGATGTTTGGCAGGATTTTTTATTTTTGCCTGCAACCATTATTTCAGCTCTATCGTCTATAATCATATAGACGCCACATTTATGAAGAACTCCTCTGCGCCCTTAATCATTACCTTACTTTTTTTCGCAAATATTGTTAATGGTCAATTTATCCATAAAAAAAAGATTGACAGCATTTTAGCTAATATTTCTAAGAGCAATATGCCAGGACTGGCGGTTGGTATTGTGCAAAAAGAAAAGCTCGTTTACGCTAATGGGGCAGGATTGGCAGATCTGACTACAAAACGTAAAAACACATCAGAAACGCGTTTTAATATGTGCTCAGTATCCAAACAATTCACTGCAGCCTGCATTTATTTGCTCGAAGAACAAGGAAAACTGAAAACAAGTGACCATCTTTCCACGTATTTCAAAGATCTTCCTGCTTACGCAGATACCATTACCATTGCTCAACTTATTCACCATCAAAGTGGCATTAAAGATTTTACTACATTACTCTGGCTTAAGGATATGGAGGAGAATGGTAAAACTACCGATCAGCAGGCTTACGCGGCACTTTCGCGCCAGCCATCATTAAACTTTCCGGCTGGCGACCAGGAAAGCTATACTAATTCAGGCTATTTTTTACTTTCTAAAATTGTAACCATTGTAACCGGCCAGGATCTTAGCCAATTTGCTAATACGCATCTTTTTAAACCCCTAAAAATGACCAACACAGGTTTTTCACGTACTCACCAGGTACAAAATAAAGCCAACGGATATATTTTTGATAATAATCAATACGTAAAATACAATCCTCAGACTTCAATAATAGGTCATTCGAATGTTTATAGCCAGATCACAGATTGGGACAAATGGTTCAACGAAATGAAAAACCACAAGGTTTTGGGTAATAAAGTATGGGAAAAAATACTAACACCGGCCGTAAACAACGATGGTAAACCAATAAACTATGCTGGCGGAGTGAGAATCACCACCTATCAAAATCAAAAATTGATCTCTCATGGCGGCGATTTACCAGGTTACCATAGTTACATGGCTTATTTCCCCAAAAAGGATCTCGGTATTATTATCATGAGCAACAATGGTACTTTCTCAGGCTACAATATATTTACGAGCATCTACAATGATCTCTATCCCGATACCAAATCAACATTAGCAAAGCAAGAATCAGAAAAACCCATTGAAGAACAAGCGGTTAGCGAATTTAAGCTCAATATAAGTACTTTACCTTATGCAGGGAGTTATCTGGTAGAAGGAAGCCAAAACATGGTTTTTGATATCAGCAGTAAAGACAGCTTAACTGTTCTTCAAAAATGGAACCAGCAGGGGTATCCTATTTTACCACTTAACGATTCTTTATTTTATATAAAAGGGCAAAAAGACATCACCTTTGAATTTAGTCACATCCAAGATAATCGTTCCCAAAAAATGTTAATCACTCAGGAAGGAAAACTTACGTTGGCAAAAAGAATTGACCCTGAAAAAGAAGACATTAATACATTAAGCCAATACTGCGGAAATTTTTACAACCGTGAAATTGATGCTCACTATACAATATTATTAACAAATAAAGGGGAACTCAATCTGAAGATAATGGGCAGCACACAGCAAATAAGCGCTTCCGGCAACAAGGACTATTATTATCTTCCGGATACAGGCATGGAATTCAACTTCAGAAGAAACAAAAGCCATCAAATTGATGGCCTTATTTTAAATCATACCAGAGTAGCAAATCTGCTTTTTTTAAAAGAATAATTACCCTTTATTTTTATAAGGGTAATAAATAAAATTAGCCCCTTCAGGTACAATAACAAAAACACACATAAAGTCTTCCGGCTTTTTGTAGCTCTTTAGGAACAATGCTTTTTTATCCTGCTGAATTATGCCTTTCTCTACAAACTCTTCGAAAGTAGAAGCCTGTATAGTCCATTCGGTATTCAGTTCTTTTCTATCTAAAATTACCTCTCCAATATTCACCACATACTGATGAGCTATAAAAATAGGATTAGCAGAAATTCCTTCAACCATTATTTCTACCGCAACCTCTTTAATAGAGTCGGCATATAAATCTAAATCCTTTTCAAGGCTTACTAAAGGGCTTTGCTTTTTCTCTTCAGCCTTTCCTCCTTCTGGTTCCTGCGGCAATAATTCTTCTATATCCATCTTAATTATTCTCTAAAGTATCATTCAATGAACTACCTACAAATTTAAGCAGCACTACATTTTCAACATGTTGTGTATGCGGAAACATATCAACAGGTTTAATGCGAACAACCTCATATTTTTCTTTTAACAGGGCCAAATCCCTTGCCTGTGTAGCTGCATTACAACTCACATAAACAATTTTTTCGGCTTCCATTTCAAGCAGCCTTTCCACAACATCTGCATGCATTCCAGCTCTTGGCGGATCTGTAATCACCACATCAGGTTTACCATGACTTGCAATAAACTCTCTGGTTAATATATCCTTCATATCACCTGCATAGAAAATCGTATTTTCTATTTTATTCAGGTCAGAGTTAAACTTAGCATCTTCAATTGCCGTTGGCACATACTCAATCCCCACTACCTCTTTTACACTTCTGGCAACAAAATTAGCAATGGTACCTGCACCAGTATATAAATCATAAACGAGCTCATTACCGGTAAAACCTGCAAACTCTTTAGTTATTTTATATAATTCATGGGCCTGATCAGAATTGGTCTGATAAAAAGACTTTGCCCCAATTTTAAACTTCAGGCCATCCATTTCCTCAAAAATATGATCTCGGCCATTGTATGTAATTACATCCTGATCAAAAATAGTATCATTCTTTTTCTGGTTAAGGATATAAAGTAATGAAGTAATTTCAGGGAAGTTTAATTTCAAATGTTCCATCAACCCATCTACCTGCTCTTGTTCTGCATAAGCAAAAACAACCACCACCATTACCTCTCCTGTCGAAGAAGTACGGATAATCAGGTTCCTTAGATTACCTTCATGATTACGCAGATCATAAAAAGACAGACCATTTTCCAAAGCATATGCCCTAACACTATTTCTTAAAGTATTAGAAGGCTCTGCCTGTAAATAACAATGTTGTATATCTAAAATCTTATCAAACCTTAATGGCACATGAAAACCCAGGGCATTCATTTCCAAATCCTCATTTGGGCCTGTTAAATCCTCCGGTCTATCTGCCATATCCTGCTTGTTCAACCATCGCTTATTAGAAAACGTGTACTCAAGCTTATTGCGATAATACTTATTTTTTGCAGAACCTAAAATCGGCTCCATTGCAGAAGTATCAATTTTTGCCAGGCGCTGTAAAGCAGCCTCAACATTTTTATGTTTAAATTTCAACTGAGCATCATAGCCCATGTGCTGCCATTTACAACCACCACAAGTACCAAAGTGCTCACAAAAAGGATCAACTCTTAAATCAGAAGCCTTGCTTAAGTTTTCAATTACTGCTTCAGCAAAATTTTTCTTTTTCTTTACTACGCGAACATCAACCACATCGCCCGGTACGGCTTTATCAACAAAAACAACTAACTCATCTGCTTTACCAACCCCCTTGCCCTCTTCGGCAATATCAATAATACTAAGATTAGGAATGATGGTTACTGTTCCGGCTTTTCTATTTCTACTCATTATGCCGCAAAATTAGATAAAATTTCAGACATACCCGTCTCCATCAGGTAATCAAACACCTTTCAGAGAAAAGAAAATTCAATATCAAACTCTACTTACCAAAAACTTTAAGGATTAAACCAAAAAAGCCATCAACCAGATTAAAGCTCATATCAAACTTCTCATCAACCATTACAGAAATCTCCAAAACCTCTTTACTCATAATATATTGACAATTAAATCAAATATACAGGTTTTTATACCGGATACCAAAACGGTATACGTTAAGGTTTTGTAAAGAAAACTATAATGCCGCTTTAACTAAGAATGGAAGAAGTTCTTTCTGAAAACTTACAAAGTTCTTACGTACATCTGAGTCGCTTACGGATGTAAATGCGAAAGAGAAAACAATGCTTTTACTTGCTTTTAACAGAAATGCCAGGCCTTCTTTGCGTGATGGGTTATTCTTAAAATGATCAAGTTCCAGATAAGCCGAAAGCAATAAGGACTCTAACTGATCAGATAGATGTTTTAAAAAGTCCTGAGAGTTTGCATTTTCTCTAACAAAATCCCAGCCTATAAATTCATTACAAACAGTATAAGTAAGCCTGCATGTTTTCATTACCAGCGCCTTAAGGTGTTCTTCCTCATCAGCAAACTGAGCTTTATTTTTTAAAATTTCATGAAGGTTCAGGTCCAGATAATTCATCAGGATAGCATCCAGAATTTGCTCTTTACTTTCAAAATACTTGTATATAGTTGCTTTAGCTATTCTCGCTTTTCTGGCAATTTCATTAACACTTGTTTTATGATAGCCGTACTTTCTGAATAGTTCTTTTGCAGACCTGATTATACTTTCCTTTATTTTCTCTGGTTCCATTAATTACTTACGTTTATAGTCAGGCCACCACGAAGTGACGTAGTATAAGATTTTAAATTGCGTACAGCCGGAGCCTTTTGAGGGGTTCCATCTAACAATAAAAATTTAGCTCCTGTACAAGGATCTGTAGCTGTAATTCCGGTTGAATCCGGAACAACTGCACATCCACCATTCTGAGGATTTACAGAACTAGCCCTATCGAAAGCCCTATACCCACCAGCAATAGCTACAATCATCAGGCCTTTAACTCCCTGATTATCTACCAGCAGTACATTGTTCTTTTGCTTAATCTTAAATTCCTGAACGGTAATATTATATTCAACAAAAACATTCGGAATCATTTCACTTTCTTTGCCACATCCCCAAAAAGTGATCACCAAGAGAAATATTCCGAGTATTTTTTTAATCATTATATTAATGATGTTTTATACTGCTTTAAAAAGCGGGCATCATTTTCAGAAAACAAGCGCAGATCCTTAATTTCGAATTTTAGGTTGGCAATGCGCTCAATACCCATTCCAAATGCAAATCCACTATATTTCTTACTGTCAATACTGCAATTCTCCAAAACATTAGGGTCTACCATACCGCAACCTAAAATCTCAACCCAACCACTATACTTACACATCTGACAGCCTGCACCTTTGCAGATTGTACAAGAAATATCCATTTCTGCTGATGGCTCTGTAAAAGGGAAATAAGATGGGCGGAAACGAACTTTTGTACCTTCACCATAAAGTTCCTGAACAAAATAGAACAAGGTTTGCTTTAAATCAGCAAATGAAACATTCTCATCAACATACAAGCCTTCTACCTGATGGAAAAAGCAATGTGCCCTGGCCGAAATGGCCTCATTACGATACACACGACCCGGCATAATTGCTCTGAATGGCGGCTTACCAGCCTCCATCATCCTTACCTGAACAGATGAAGTATGGGTACGCAAAGCGATGTCCCCTTTTTCTCCTCCTTTTTTAATAAAGAAAGTATCCTGCATATCTCTTGCCGGGTGCTCTTCAGGAAAGTTCAAGGCAGAGAAATTGTGCCAGTCATCCTCAATCTCCGGGCCTTCTGCTACAATAAAACCCAGTTTATTAAAAATCTCTATAATTTCTCTTCTAACCAATGCCAAAGGATGGCGGGCTCCAACTTCAAAGCCTTCGCCGGGCAAGGTTAAATCTATACCGGCATCTGTTGAAACTTCTGCTACCCCACCCTGATCTTTAAGTGTCTGATATTTTGTTTCTGCCAGTTGTTTAAATTCATTCAAAACCTTCCCCAGAGTTCTTTTTTCCTCTGGTGAAACGGCTTTAAACTCATCAAAAATATCTTTGATAATTCCCTTAGTACCAAGGAATTTTATACGGAATTGCTCTAATTCATCTGCTTTATCGGTGGAGAAAGCATTTATTTCTGCGGTATACTGTGTTATCTTGTCTTGTAACATGGCGCAAATATACAGCTATTTATACAATATATTTATAATGGCTGAGTCCAAAAATCGTCATGAAGTATCAATCCATAAAGAAAATAGACTCAGCCACTTATTTTTATATTACACCTAAAGCCTTGCCAACTTTAGTAAATGCCGCAATAGCCTTATCTAAATGGTGCTGCTCATGAGCTGCAGACAACTGCACACGAATTCTGGCCTTGCCTTGTCCTACCACCGGATAATAGAAACCAATTACATAAATACCTTCTTCAAGCATTTTTGCAGCAAATTCCTGGGCAAGTTTAGCATCATAAAGCATAACCGGAACAATCGGGTGTACGCCATCTTTAATATCAAAACCAGCTTCAGTCATTTTTGTACGGAAGTAAGATGTATTGCTTTCCAGTTTATCTCTTAAATCAGTTGTTTCACTTAAAAGATCTAAAACCGCAACAGAAGCGCCCGTAATTGCAGGAGCAAGTGTATTGGAGAATAAATATGGACGAGATCTTTGACGTAGCATATCAATAATTTCTTTCTTACCGGAAGTAAATCCTCCGGATGCACCACCAAGTGCCTTACCCAAAGTACCTGTAATAATATCAATTCTATCCATCACGTTGAAATGCTCATGAGTACCACGTCCAGTTTTCCCCATAAAGCCTGTACAATGCGACTCATCTATCATTACCAATGCCTCATATTTATCTGCCAGGTCACATATCTTATCTAATGGCGCAACAACTCCGTCCATAGAAAAAGCACCATCAGTAACAATAATACGATGCCTGGCATCTTTAGCAGCAATTAATTGCTGTTCAAGATCAGCCATATCAGCATTTTTATATCTGAAACGCTTTGCCTTACACAAACGTACACCATCAATAATTGAAGCATGATTCAGTTCATCAGAAATGATTGCATCCTGATCATTAAACAGAGGTTCAAAAACACCACCGTTAGCATCAAATGCAGCAGCATATAAAATTGTATCCTCTGTACCTAAAAATTTAGAAAGCTTTGCCTCCAGTTCTTTATGAATATCCTGGGTACCACATATAAAGCGTACTGACGACATTCCGTAACCGTGTTTATCTATGGCTTTTTTTGCCGCTTCAATAACAGCCGGATGAGACGATAGTCCCAAATAATTATTTGCACAAAAGTTAATCACCTCTTGCCCAGTGCTGATCTTAATATCAGCTCCCTGAGGGGTTACAATGATACGTTCACGTTTAAATAAACCGTCTTTTTCTATTTGCTCCAGTTCTTGTTCCAGAACGGGTTTTAAAGTTTTGTACATATTTAAAAATAATTAGTGCAACCAAAGTTATAAAAATATCATCTTGTGTTGGTAAGGCAATTAGAGGGCCATTGCAAACTTTAACATAAAAAATCTGTTTAGTATTAACAACTAATCCGATATTTAAGCTTTAAACCCAATTAATGAAGAATATTTTTTTAACGCTATTTCTTTCAATAAGCACTGTTGGCCTATCAGCACAGCAGCTTAAACTTAGTGGTTCAATAAAAGATACAGAAGGACAAACTGTTCCTTTTGCCTCAGTTTACATAAAAAATACAACCATTGGAACATCTGCCAATGTTGATGGTGTTTATTCGCTAAATATAGAAAAAGGCTCTTTTACCATTATCTATAAAGCTATTGGCTATAAAGCGTTAGAAAAAGAAATCACCATGAATGATAACCTTACAGAAGATGTAGTTATCACACCCGAAACTTATACTCTTGCCGGAGTTACAATAGATGGCAATGCTGAAGATCCGGCTTACGAAATTATCAGGCAAGCCATAAAAAAAAGAAAGTCTCATCTAAACGAAGTAAAGGCATATAAAGCAGATGTATATATTAAAGGGGTACAAAAACTTGTAGGTGCCCCAAAACGATTCTTTGGAAGAGACATTCAAAAAACACTTGACCTGGATACCAACAGAAGAGGAATTTTGTATCTATCAGAGTCGACTTCCACATTTTCGTACGAACGGCCAAATAAGATTCACGAAGAAATGGTATCTTCTAAAATTGCCGGCCGCAACAATGCCTTTAGCTTCAATAAGGCATCAGACCTGATCATAAATTTTTACGACAACATCTTATTAGAAGATAAACTGAGTGCCAGGGGCTTTGTATCTCCAATTTCCGACAATGCCTTTCTCTATTACCGTTACAAATTGCTTGGTGTATCTACAGAAAACGGAGAAACAGTTAATAAAATCCAGATCATTCCACGTAGGGAACACGATCCTGTTTTTAGGGGTACCATCTATATAACAGACGACACATGGCATCTGGTTAATGCCGATGTATACCTAACCAGCAACTCAGGGGTTAACCTGCTCGACACTTTAAATATCTCGCAGCAGTTTATTAAAACCGAGAATACTTACATGCCATCAAACATCAATTTCCAGTTTAATGGAAATGTACTTGGTTTTAAGTTCGAGGGTTACTATGTTGGCATTTACAGCAATTACAACCTTCACCCAAACTTCCCTAAAAACTATTTTACAGGAGAAATTCTGAAAATTACCAAAGCGGTGAATAAAAAAGATTCCCTGTTTTGGCTTAATAACAGGCCTATCCCACTTACAAAAGAAGAGAGCCGTGACTATGTCAGAAAAGACAGTATAGCCGCACTTAAAGTTTCAAAACGTTATCTTGATTCACTTGAGCGGGAAAACAACAAATTCGGAATTGTAAAAGCAGTGGTAACAGGGTACACCATAAATAACAGGTACGCCCAAAAGTATTACAGTTTTGACCCGCTATACCGTTCCATATTTTACAATACGGTTGAAGGTTTTGCTCTTAAATACGGGGTAACCTATGTAAAACGCCTTCAGGATAGCCGTTATTACAGCGTTCGCCCAGAGCTGAGGTACGGGTTTTCTAATAAAACTTTAACCGGAACCCTGTCGGCAAATTATTACTACAACCCAATAAAACGAGCAAACATTAGCATAAGCGCAGGTTCAGGCATCTATGATCTGAATGATCTGGGCACAATGAGCCTGTTGGGTAACTCTATTAACTCCTTATTTTTCGAAACCAACTTTTCCAAATTCTATAAAAAAGAGTTTGCAAACATTGGCACTACAAGAGAACTAACAAATGGATTACAGGCAGCCCTTACTGCCGATTATGCACGCCATACCAATCTTGTAAATACTACAACATTCAAAATCAAAGATCTAAAAGGCGAAACTTTTACGTCAAACAATCCTTTTACACCCGATACGGAGACACCTTTGTTTCCAACATATAAATCATTAACAATAACGGCGTCATTAAATTACACCATCGACCAGAAATACATAACCCGCCCGGATGGCAAGTTTTACCAGGGATCTAAATATCCGATAATTAACCTTACCTATAAAAAAGGTATAAACGGACTATTTAATAGCGATGTAGATTACGACCTCTTATCATTAGAAGTTTCGCAGAATCGCATTAGCGCAGGTTTATGGGGTTATTCGTCCTTTGTAATTGGAGCAGGTAAATTCATCAACAACAATACGGTGTACTACCCCGAGGCTAAACATTTTAGAGGCAATAACTCATTACTTGGGCAACCTAACTTAAGAAAATTCTTATTTCTAGACTTTTATCTTTTCAGTACGGATCGCCAGTATCTTGAGGCTCATTTTGAACACAATTTCTCTGGTCTTTTTACAAACAAAGTTCCATTGCTGCGCAAGTTAAAGCTCGAGGAGCTTATTGGGGTTAGCTATCTGAGCCAGCCAATAAAAAGAAATTACACCGAGTTTTACTTTGGCTTACAAAGATTGATTTTCAAAGCCACTTATGGTTTTGCTTACGACGGCAACAAAAGGGTAAATCATGGCTTTAGGCTATTCTATGGATTCTAACGCTTTATGATTGTTCGGTTTTATATTCCTCTATTTCATTAAGGAAGTCCATTGCTTTGGTTAGCGTTTTACCACCAAAGCTCTCCAAGGCAGCTTTAACCCACTTAATGTGCCTGTTTTTATAGGTCAACTTTTTAAATAGGTATATTGATATAAAGACAAAAAACGAAACAATCACGAGCTGTATTAGCCAAAAGCCCATACCGGCATTTGCAACAAGGTCGCTATTGTACCAAAAGGTACAGTAAAACGGAGCTTGTAAAACCAATATTCTGCCAACATTAGTAAACGACGATTGGATTTCGGTTATTTTTCTCTGAGATTCCGTAACACTGTCCTCAATATTTACTTCAGCAAGCATTACAAGGTGCCTGATATAGGCTGCCGTGGCAAACACATTAAACAATATAATAAAGCCTATAGATATCACAAAGAAAATATTGTGTAAGGTATTGATCAGCAAAAACACTAAAAAGGCAATCCATATTACACCTAAAATTACCCCCGTCACCTGATTTCTACGAAAAGAACCAAGCTTATTTGCAACCTTTTGGGTCTGCAATTCTTTTATAACTTTTAAATTAATCGCCAATGATCTTTCCAACTTTGCGTCATAGCTATTCCACAGTTGTTTTATATCCAGTTCTTCCATGTTTCCCGGTTATTAATTGTTAATAATCTTTAAAAATCTTTGTTTTAACTTTTCTTTAATCCTGTTTACTTTGGTACCGATGTTTGTTTCAGATAGCCCAAGAATCTCGGCCATTTCTTTCTGGGTCTTTTCTTCCAAGTAAAGCAGCATCAATGCCCTGTCCAATTCTTTTAGCTCATTAATAAACTGCTGCAGAAGTTTTAAATTGCCCTCGTTATCAATTGACACATCATCTTCTAATACCTCAATTACATTTTCTGAGATCGGGCTCATCAATGCCGTTTTCTTTCTTTCCTTTCTGTACCATGTAATCGCAACATTTAAAGCAACGCGATACATCCATGTAGTAAATTTGCTTTTATTGTTGTAGCCAGGAAACGAGCGCCATAGCTGAAATATAATTTCCTGCACCAAATCTTTTCTATCCTCCTCATCTGTGTTAAACGAATTGGCTATTTTGTAAATTATACCCTTGTTCTGCTCAATTACAGTTACAA
Source organism: Pedobacter ginsengisoli (assembly GCF_002736205.1). Taxonomy (NCBI): domain Bacteria; kingdom Pseudomonadati; phylum Bacteroidota; class Sphingobacteriia; order Sphingobacteriales; family Sphingobacteriaceae; genus Pedobacter; species Pedobacter ginsengisoli. The sequence goes on from NZ_CP024091.1 coordinate 3,684,670, forward strand.
ACTGCTCCTTCTGAGTATTCATTTTAATACATATGCTTTGAATAAAGTTATACTTTTTTAATCCACACAATTATTCGTTCTTGGAATCGAAATATCACAGTTTGAGTAAAATAAAAAAGGCCTGCATCATAGTTTGTGATGCAGGCCCTTTAAACAAAGTTTTTTTGCTGTTATATACTTAACTTTTTACGAATATCAGAAGGGATACCTTTTTTGTGTAGTAAAAACGCAGTGGTTTTATATTTCACAAAGTTTTTAGTTACATATAAGTAACCATTATAATCGTTTGTAGCACCCCATGAGTTTTTAACGATGTAATATTCTTTACCGTTCTGATCTTTAGCTAAGCCAGTGATCTGCATGCCGTGATCATCGGTAGTTTGATAATCATCAAATGCCGCCTGACGCAAATCAACAGTGATTTCTTTCTCAGCCTTTGGACCATTGAACATTGTTTTTTTCTCATCGTCAGACATGTCATCAAAATTCTTTTCCGGAACGTATGCAACACCATTTTTCCAGCTAAAGCCTTTTTCACTAACATCTGTTGCCCATGCAACACTATAACCACCTTTTAATGCATTGTCAATAATTTTGGTGATATCATCCATTTGTACATTATACACCTGATCGTACGACCAGTTATCAGGCACCATTAAAACTGCTTTTTTATAATAAGGAGCAGTATTGAAAGATGAAAGCTCAACATAATCTTCAGGATTGATACCTACAACTTCTTTAGCAAAAGTTTTTGGAGTGTATTCTTTTCCTTCGTAAGTAAATTTTTCTGGAACTGCACCCATGCAAGAATCAATTGTTGCAATGTATTTGGTTTTCCAGTTAGGGTCAAACTTGCCACCCGGAGCATTTACTGCTTTTTCCAAAATAGCTTTTGTAAGGTTATTCATTCTGTCAGATGATCCCGGAGCTCCGTAATCATTACCATTATAAACTTCTTGAGGCAAAGCACCATATTTAGCAAACATATTAATTACGTCGTGGCAAGCACCACCATCGCCTAATGTTAAGGCACCGTGCATACGCACATAGTTAATTCCTTTTTCAACATATGCATTACGTGCAGTAAACAGATCCGCAAGATCTACAGGTTTTTTGCCCATTCTAATCATTTCCGACTCTAAAAATGAGTTAGTGCTATAACTCCAGCAAGTACCAGACGATTTTTGATTTTTAACAGAAGTAGCTTCAGTATTTATAACAGGTGTAAATTTAAAACTGGTTGCGCTGTTTTCGCTTTGGTTGTTTTTTAATGAATTTACAAGGTTGTCTTGTGCAAATCCAACAGTTGATCCAAGTAGAAGACTTGTAGTCAGCCACAATGATCTCATCGTAGTGTTAGTCATTTTTATAAAAATAATAAGTTAGTTCTATTTGTGTTTCTAATTAACGCATACAAACTTAACAATAATCTAACTAAGGTGGTAGGTTTACAAGAATGTTACATAAAACTCTAGATGCGGGGGCGTTGAGGGGACTTTCATAGAGCCTTTATGGGGCCTTGGTAGGGCTAATTGCCCTAGAAAAGCACTGACAAGATCCCGCCAATACATTAGCATATAGCCATCTATTGTACAACATCACTTAATTTCTTAACTTTGCACCGCATTAAACGCCGTTTGCATCGGTATCAATGAATTATGAAAAAATTCCAGACACTACTTTACTATTGCTATAGTCACATAGCCGAGGCAGAACAATTTGCTGCTGATCACCTTACATTTTGCAAATCATTAAATCTCGTTGGCCGTATTATCGTAGCCGATGAAGGTTTAAACGGTACCGTTTCAGGAACTAAAGAATCCTGCGAAGCATATATGAAAGCCCTAAAGGCTGATGAGCGTTTTGCTAAAACCGATTTCAAAATTGATGATGTTGAAGAGCCTTCATTCATCAAAATGCATTGCCGCTACAAAGCCGAGATTGTACACTCAGGATTAAGAGATCCAAATATTATAGATCCGAACAAGCAAACAGGCAAGCACCTGGAACCTGCAGATTTCCATAAGATGCTTGATCAGGAAGATGTTGTAATTCTTGATGTACGTTCAAACTATGAGCATAATTTAGGAAAATTTAAAAATGCCGTAACTTTAGATATTGAGAATTTCAGAGATTTTCCCGATAAAATAAATGAGCTTGCTAAATATAAAGATAAGAAAGTACTTACTTATTGCACCGGTGGTATAAAATGCGAAAAAGCATCAGCTTTGCTATTACATCATGGTTTTAATGATGTTTATCAGTTGCATGGTGGAATCATTAAATACGGCAAAGAAGTTGGTGGCGAAGATTTTGAAGGTAAATGTTATGTTTTTGATAACCGTATTGCTGTAGATGTAAATACAGTAAATCCAACGGTAGTGTCTAAATGTTTAAATTGCGGCAAAACTACTCCAAAAATGATCAATTGCGCTAATCCTGAGTGCAATGAGCATTTCACACAATGTGATGAATGTGGAGAAACCCTGCAAGGATGCTGCTCGGTTGCATGTACTACCAACCCTCGTAAACGTACTTATGATGGAACAGGATATTATGTAAAAGTGCCACAGCCGATAAACGTTTCAAGTAAACAACTATCTTAGCTGTTGATGAACAACAGACCCCTCAAATACTTTATATTTTTAATCTTTTGTTTTTTCTCCGTTACAAGTTTAGCGGATGATATCAAAAGCATTGGGGTTCCTTACATTCAAAATTATCCCAAATCGCTTTACCTTTCCGGTAACCAAAATTGGTCTATTGCCAAAGGCAAGAATGGCATTATGTATTTCGGAAATACACAAGGCCTTTTAACTTACGATGGCAAATATTGGCAACAGTACGAAATGCCAAACCGCCAGATTGTTCGGTCGGTTGCGGCAGATGATAATGGGATAATTTATACCGGAAGTTTTGGTGAATTTGGATATTGGAAAATAGACAACAAACGCTTAAAATACACCTCGCTAATCAACCTCATTCCAAAAGGGCTTAAAATGACCGATGAGATTTGGAAGATCCATGTTGATGGCAAACGTGTTATCTTTCAGTCTTTTTCGAGTATATATATATACAGCAACAATAAAATAAGTGTTGTAAAAATCCCTGCCTTCTTTCTGTTTCTGCATAAGGTTGATAAGCGTTTTATTATTGAGGCCCTGGGCAAAGGCTTGTACGAGTTAAATGGCGATAAACTTATACAGCTTAAAAACATTGGGGCACCTCTGCCAGGAAGTGTACTTTCTATTCTTCCTTATAAAAATGGCAGTTTATTAATTGGCACCAGCAAGGATGGTTTGTTTTTGTACGATGGAGAGAAATACACCCCTTTTGCCACGCCTGCAAACACTTTTCTGCAAACCTATCAGTTAAATAACGGGGTTAAGGTATTAGGCAAATATTATGCTTATGGTACAATTTTAAATGGCTTGATTATTATTGATGAGAATGGAAACATTGTACAACGAATCAATAAATCAAGCGGTTTACAGAATAATACCGTGCTTAGTATTTATGCAGATGATGACCAGAATTTATGGACTGGGCTGGATAATGGTATAGACCGTATAGAATTAAACTCTCCGCTTTACTTTTATTTTGACAAAACCGGCCTTTTTGGAACCGTATATTCAAGCATTATTTATAAGAATATTATTTATTTAGGAACCAATCAGGGCCTTTTTTATAGTCCATGGGTAGGTGGTAAAGACAACTCATTCAGTTCTTTTGATTTTAAACTGATCCCAAAATCACAGGGTCAGGTTTGGGACTTGCGAATGATTGATGGGCAACTTCTTTGCGGCCATAACGATGGCACCTTTAGTGTTACCGGCAACACAATTGAAAAAGTTACCGGTATAAGCGGGGGCTGGGTAATAAAAAAATTAAATGACAATTACCTTATTCAAGGCACTTATAACGGATTGGTATTGTTTAAAAAAGACCCTGCCGGTGAATGGAAATTTGACTCTAGAATCAAAGGCTTCGATGAGCCATCAAGATATGTTGAACAGGATTCAAAAGGTGATATCTGGGTGAGCCATGCTTACAGAGGCTTATATAAACTGGTGCTAAGTCCAGATTTTAAAACAGTTACCAATGTTAAGTATTACGATGAGCATAATGGACTCCCAAGCACTTATGGCATTAATCTTTTTACATTTGAAAACAGATTGATCTACTCATCAAATGAAGGTTTTTTAACCTACGATGAGATTAGTAATGCCTTTAGTAAGTACACCACCCTGAATAAGGAGCTTGGCTCTTTTGCTAAATCAAATAAGATCATTAAAGCTGACGAAAAGAAATATTGGTTTATTAACCATGGTAAAATGGCGTTGATCAATTTCTCTCAGCCAGGAAAAATTGAAATAGACTCTAACCGGTTCAGTTCTTTAGATGGCCGAATGGTTCAGTACTATGAGAACATTAGCAAGATAAGCGACCATATTTACCTGATTAGTGTTGATGATGGATTTGTTATTTATAATGAAATAGATTTACTAAAGCGTAAAAAGATAACCTTACCATCTGTTTTAATTAGGAAAGTAGAAGATATTACGGATACTTATTCCACAATTAGTGAGGTAGGAAATACTGACTCGGAAATTGAAATACCTTTTAGCAGAAATAACATCAGAATATCATTTGCCCTGCCTTATTACAGGCAAAGCAGTATTAAGTTTCAATTCTTTTTAAAGGGCTATTCAAAGCAATGGTCTGATTGGAGCGCAGCCTCGCAAAAAGATTTCACTAACCTTAGTGCCGGCACGTATACTTTCCTTGTAAGGGCAAAAATTAACGATGAAAATGTAAGTAAGGATACTGAGTTTGAATTTACCATCCTCCCTCCTTTTTACGCCAGTAACTGGGCGTTTGCTTTGTACCTTATAGGCATTGTGCTTTTACTTATTGCCTCTAAGCGCTTTTATGAAAGAAAGTTAAAGAAAGATCAGCAGGCCATTTCTGATAAATTACAGGCCGAGAAAGAAGAATTCCTTAAAAAAGAGGCTGAGGCTACGGAAAGACAGATCATTAAATTGCAAACTGAGAAACTGCAGGGCGAACTGGCCGGTAAGAACAGGGAACTGGCAAATTCAGCGATGAGTTTGGTATATAAAAATGAATTACTTCAGAAACTTAGTCAAGAGATGCTGAAGATTAAAGACTCAAGTGGAAAGCCTTTGGCCGAAGAACAGCTTAGAAAAATTCAGAAAGTAATTGATGATGGCATGAACGATGAGCGTGACTGGAACTTATTTGAAAGCAGCTTTAATGAGGCCCATGAAAGTTTCTTTAAAAAGCTTAAGGCCAATCACCCGGATCTTGTTCCCAATGATTTAAAACTATGTGCCTATCTGCACATGAATATGAGTAGCAAGGAACTTGCATCATTACTTAACATTTCTTTAAGAGGTGTTGAAATACGTCGTTACAGGCTTCGTAAAAAGCTTGAAGTCCCCCACGACAAGAACCTCGTAGAGTTTCTGATGGAGCTATAGCACTACATCATTACCTCTCATCCCCCTTTTCTTAAGATTGATTTTATACAATTCTTTTGGCTCCATGTTGTAGCCCATAATTTTGTTATGTACGCATAGAATGGCGTTTTTAACGAAACAAGAACCCTATTTTGATTGTTTGAGAAAGTATAGATTTCTGTAGTGATGTATTAATGTAGAGGTGTTTTATTTGTTTTAACTCAAATACTCACGGAGATTTATACAACTAACAACTAAATTTTAAACAGCATGAAAAGAATCTTTACAAAACTTTCTGTTTTAACTTTTTTATGTTTTCTTTTTATTAATTCAGCGTTTGCGCAGGATATTACTATACGCGGTGTAGTAAGTGATGGCGCAGATAAAACCACCCTTCCGGGTGTAAGCGTTTTAGTTAAGGGAACACAAATTGCTACACAAACAGATGCAACGGGAAAATACGCAATAAGTGCTCCGGCCAATGCGACTCTTGTTTTCTCTTACGTTGGATATAATCCGACAGAGATGCAAGTGAACAACAGAACAGTGATCAATGTGGAACTAACCTCTACATCACAACTACTAGAACAGGTTGTGGTTGTGGGTTATGGTACACAGAAAAAAATTGACGTTACCGGATCGGTAGCAACCGTTAAAGGGGAAGAAATTTCGAAACAAGCATCTACCAATGCCTTAAGCGCACTACAAGGTAAAGTAGCGGGTGTTCAAATTACAAACTCGGGTTCGCCGGGTGCCTCTCCAACCATAAGAATCAGGGGTGTAGGTTCTGTTTATGGTAGTGTAAACCCTCTTTATGTGGTAGATGGTGTTTGGTATGATGAAATCAGCTTTTTAAATCCTAATGATATTGAGAGTATGTCTATCCTTAAGGATGCATCAAGTCAATCTATTTATGGGGTAAGAGCAGCTAATGGAGTTGTATTAATTACAACTAAACAAGGTAAAGGGAATATCAATATCAGTTATGATGGCTATGTTGGTTACCAAAAAGTAACCAATCAGGTTGATATGGCAAATGCAAGTGAGTACGCAACTCTTGTTAATGAGCAGGCGGGTACAACACAGTTTCCTGATCCTTCACAATTTGGCGAAGGCACAAACTGGTTCAATGTGATATTCAGAGATGCCTTACAAACCAGCCACAATGTAACTGTTGGCGGTTCAACCGAGAAGGCTACTTATAATTTTTCATTAGGATACCTTAAACAGGAAGGTGTTGTGAAACGCAATGATTTTGAGCGTCTTTCGGCAAGGTTCAATGGAAGCTATCAGGCTACAAACTTTCTTAAACTTGGATATAATGCAGCAGTTCAACAAAACAGCACTGCAGATATGCCAGGCGGAATAATTTACAAGGCCTTTACTGCTGCTCCTGTTGTACCACAGTTCTATCAAGACGGGACTTATGGAGATCCTAATGATTTCCCTATTGGCAACGCTACGAATAACCCTCGCGCACAATTAGACTTCTTTAAACAGAACTCTAAAAATTACAGAGTGACTGGAAATGTTTTTGCTGAGGTGAAAATTTTACCTGAATTAACATTTAAAACAAGTTTTGGTGGTGAGTTTGGACAAGCTGAGGTATTAGGTTACAACCAGGTTTATGTTGCTACTGTAGCCCAAAGAAATGATATTAGCCAATTAAACATAACACGTGGCGATACCAGAAACTGGATTGTTGAGAATACATTAACATTTGACAAGTTATTTGGCGACCATAAATTAACTGTATTGGCTGGTCAAACTGCTCAACGTCAGAAATTTTATGAATTAAGTGCCAGCGCCAGAAATGTACCATTTAATAGTGATGGAGATCTTTATCTTTCATTAGGTCCAATTGATGCGGCTAATCCAAGGACTATAACAGATAAAGGTGCTCTGGCTACCTATACTTCTTATTTTAGTAGGGTTAACTATGCCTTTAAAGGTAAATACTTATTAAATGCATCAATTCGTGCAGATGGATCTTCAAAATTCTCGGGTGATCAGCGTTGGGGTTATTTCCCTGCTATAGGAGCTGGTTGGGTAATCAGTCAGGAAGATTTCATGAAAGACCAACAGGCTTTCAATACGTTAAAATTAAAAGCCAGCTGGGGTAAAGTTGGTAATGCAGGTGTTCCGGCAAACCTTTCAACATTGTTAATCAATCAGGACCCTAAATTTACAGCAATTATAGGTGGACAACCACAGCCAGGTGCAAACATTACTTCTATTGTACCTCCCCTTACTTATTGGGAAAGAGGTGTCGGTACTGATATAGGATTAGAGGGTACTGCATTGGACAATAAATTAAATTTTGAGTTGGACTTTTATGAAAAAAGAACAGAGCAAGGTATTTTCCGCATTCCTGTTTTAACATCAATTGGATTGGATGATGCGGTAATTATTGGTAATCAGGCCACCTATCGCAACAGAGGTTTTGAGCTATCCCTTGGTTATGGAGATAAAAGCGAAAGTGGTTTTGGATATAATGTTAGCGGAAACTTTAGTATAAACAACAACAAGGTGACTAAAACAGTTACAGGAGCCAATCCTATATATTCAGGTGGTGCATCCTCAACTGGTGGTCAGCTAAGTACCAGAACAATTGTAGGCCAGCCTATCGGACAGTTCTTTGGCCTTCAGGTAGCGGGAATTTTCCAAACACCAGAGGAAGTAGCTGCATCCTTACAAAAAAGTGCTAAACCTGGTGATTTCAGATATGTTGATACCAATAATGATGGTGCAATTGATGCTAAAGACCGTGTAGTTTTAGGTAATCCAAACCCTAAATATACTTTTGGTTTAAATACAGCTTTCAACTACAAAAACTTTGATCTTGCAGTAGATCTTCAGGGGGTTGCAGGGGTACAGGTTTATAATGCCAACAAAGGCTTAAGATTTGGTTCCGAAAACTACAGTAAAGATTTCTATGATAACAGATGGCATGGAGCAGGCACTTCAAATACCTATCCTTCGGCCAATATAGGAGGTGGAGACAACTACAAACCAAATTCATGGTATGTAGAGAATGGCAGCTACCTGCGTATTAGAAATATTCAATTAGGCTACACCATAAATAAAGCATTGCTTAGCAAATGGGGTGCGCAAAGGATAAGAATCTTTGCTGATGCACAAAACGCCTTTAATTTCTTCAAATACAAAGGATTTACTCCTGAGATCACCAATACTAGTCCTATTGAATCTGGAATTGACAATGGCATTTATCCACTTTCAGCCACTTACAGAATTGGTTTAAATGTTTCATTTTAATACTTAAAGCGATGATAACTAACAATAAAATCAACATACATAAGTCCTTTGGTTTACTGCTAATTGCTGCATTAATAACCACTCAAGGATGTAAAAAAAGTTTCTTAGATGTACCCCCTCAAGGTCAGCAGGAAGCTAAAGAATTCTGGAAAACGCCTGAGGATGCAACCAAAGGGGTAAACTCTATGTACGCGAATCTTCGCTCCTGGCAAAATACTGCTTTTGCGCCTATGGGAGTAGAAAGCCTGGGGTCAGATGAGGCCGAGAAAGGTAGTACAGCCGGAGATGCAACATTTTTTAATGCTTTTGATGATTTCACACTTTCATCTACCGAAGGTCAGGTTAAAGATTTTTGGAAAGGCCAGTTTCAGAACATCAATTTAGCTAATCAGGTTTTAGACAACATCCCTAATATTAATATGGATGCCACGTTAAGAAACAGATATTTAGCTGAAGCAAAATTCATTAGAGCTTATTCTTATTTCAGATTGGTACGCGCATTTGGTGATGTTCCATTAAGATTAAATGTACCAAAAGATCCAAGTGAATATAACCTGCCACGCACACCTGCTGCACAGATTTGGGCGGCTATTGAAAAAGATCTTGATGAAGCAGCAGCCGTATTGCCACAAACATATGGTCCAGCTGATGTTGGCCGTGCCACCAAAGGTGCTGCAAAAGGCTTACATGCAAAAGTAGCAATGTATCAGAAAAAATGGGATCAGGTTTTATCGTTAACTAACGAGGTAATGACCATGGGTTATGCCCTTTTCCCTAACTATGAAGCGCTGTTCAGAGTACCAAATGAAAACAATTCAGAATCGGTATTTGAAATTCAAAGTCAAAAAATACCTTCTATAGCGGGAGCAACTACAAGTCAGTACTCCCAGATACAAGGTGTTAAAGGTGTTTCCTGGGGTGGATGGGGCTTCAATGTACCTACCCAGGCCTTAGCTAATGCTTTTGAACCGGGAGACCCAAGAAGAGATGCAACTATTCTTTTTGCCGGAGAAACTACCCCTCAGGGTGATGTAGTTCCAGACATAACTGGTAATCCAAGAATGTATAATCAGAAATCATATGTTCCATCAACCTATTGGCAGTCTGGATTCTCAGAAGGAGCTGATCAGAATATCCGCGTATTGCGCTATGCTGACATCCTGTTAATGAACGCAGAAGCAGCAAATGAGTTAGGTAATACCACTCAGGCATTATCTTCATTAGAACAAGTAAGAAAACGTGCAAGACAAGGTAGCACCACTATTTTGCCTGCTGTAACTACAACAGATAAAACCGCTTTGAGAACAGCAATATGGCATGAAAGACAGGTTGAACTTGCAATGGAGTTTGATCGTTTCTTTGATGTAATTCGTCAGGGACGAGGAGTAGAAGTTTTTGGAACAAAAGGTTTTAAAGCCGGCAGAAGCGAACTTATGCCTGTTCCATCTGATGAAATTGACCTTAGTGGCGGAGTGTTAACCCAAAATCCAGGATACAATTAAACTATAAGATCATGAAAGTATTAAAAAACAATATAAAACTAATGCTGACTGGATTAGCATTAACGGTAGCTATATCTTCATGCCAGGAAAAGGAGAATGATTATGCTCCGCAACAACCAGCAATTGATGGTTACGTTTTTTCAAAAGATGTTGCTCCTGAAAGTTTAGTTGCTCACTGGGGGTTTGAAGGAGATTTGAAAGAAGACAAAAGTGGATTGGAAGGAACAGCAACAAATACTTCATTCGCGGCAGGTATTAAAGGACAAGCCTACAAAGGAAGTTCAACTGGCTTTGTGGCCTACGAAACCACGCCGGGCACTAACCTTAAAGACTTGAAAAGCTTTACAACAACGCTTTGGATAAAAACCGAAAAACATGATGGTGGTGCTCAATGTGTATTTATGTTGCCAAGGACAAGCGATTTCTGGGGAAATATGTTTGTTATGATTGAAGGGAACAATACCACAGAAGATAAAATGCTGATCAAAGTTGGCTATGCAGGTCAGTGGGCTGAATTGACTGGCGACCTTAGGGTTAACGGCATTTATGGTAAATGGGCACATCTTGCCTTCTCATACGATGCTGGAACATCAAAGTTTGCAATGTACGTAAACGGAGCTGCTTTAACACTTCCGGCAAGTATAACTGATAGAAAAAACGGAAGCAATCCGCTTGGGAATTTAAATATGCCTGATGTATCAAAATTTGTGATTGGTGCATTCCAACAGCAATTAGGTGCGCCTTGGGGAGCTCCAGATGGATGGATGCTGCCATACACAGGTGTGCTTGATGAATTGCGCATATTTAATAAAGCACTAACTTCAAAAGAGGTAGGTGCTATTTATAAACTTGAAACAAAAGGCAGATAAGCATTACTTTAAGTTTAGAACAGAAAGTTTACCGGTCTAACTAACACCGGTAAGCTTTTTCATCACCTTGCGATTTTATTATGACGGCTAAATACTATCTGGTTTTACTTCTTTTGATTTTGGCAGGATCTTCTTGTAAAAAAAGTGATCAAGGCAACCCAGTTGACCCTCCAGTTGAACCACCAACCGGATCATTTACCTTTAACGAATTAAAAGTAAATGATTTGTTTAGTGGCTTTAGCTATTATTCGGTGAATCTGAAACCTACTATAAAACTTTCCTTTTCGGCAGCAATTGATAAGAGTTCTGTTGTAAATGGAATTGTAATGAAAGATAAGGGAAACAATTCGGTGGCACTTAACGTCGCCTTTGAAAATGACGATAAAACAATAGTACTTTCTCCTGCGTCTAGCCTACAGGCAATTACAATGTATTTCCTGGATGCTCAAACAAATCTTAAATCAACCAGTGGCAATAAGTTATTAAGTCCAATCACCATAAATCTTGTAACCACTATTGACCCTGCGAACAAGTTTCCCGAGATTTCGGATCAGGAATTATTGACAAAAATTCAAAGACAAACATTTAAATACTTTTGGGATTTCGCTCACCCTGCCAGTGGCATGGCACGGGAAAGGAATACATCTGGGAATACAGTTACTTCAGGTGGTTCAGGCTTCGGGATAATGGCTATTATTACCGGAGTTCACAGAGGTTTTATTACAAAAGCCGAGGGTCTTTCAAGAATTCAAAAAATTGTTGCCTTTCTAAAAACTGCTGATCGTTTCCATGGGGCATATGCTCATTGGATTGATGGAAATACGGGAAAAGCAATTGCTTTTAGCACTAAAGATAATGGCGGTGACCTTGTTGAAACATCTTTTTTAATACAGGGATTACTTACTGCACGACAATATTTTAACGGATCGGATCAGGCTGAATCTTCTTTAAGATCAGACATCAATAGCATTTATAATGGAGTTGAGTGGGACTGGTACAGGAAGGATAACAGCAACACTTTATACTGGCATTGGAGCCCTAATTATAACTGGGACATGAATATGCCTATACGAGGCTGGAATGAGGCCTTAATTACTTATGTTCTGGCTGCCTCCTCTACTACACATGCTATACCAAAATCTGTTTATGATAACGGCTGGGCAAATAATGGCAATTTAAAAAATGGGAATAGCTATTATGGCGTTCAGCTTCCTCTTGGTCCGGCCAGTGGTGGCCCATTATTTTTTTCTCATTATTCTTTTCTTGGTATAAATCCGACAGGGCTTAGTGATGCTTATGCCAATTATGAAACACAAAATAAGGCTCATGCCTTAATCCATTATAACTATGCAAAAGCTAACCCCAAGAATTTTTACGGGTACGGAGAAGATTGCTGGGGGCTTACTGCCAGTGATGATATTAATGGATACTTGGCACACGAACCAACGAATGATAATGGTGTGATTTCGCCAACGGCTGCGCTTTCTTCATTTCCTTATACCCCGGTTGAGTCTATGCAGGCTCTTAAGTTCTTTTATTATAAACTTGGCGATAAAATATTTAAAGAATATGGCTTTACTGATGCTTTTTCTTTACACGACACCTGGTTTGCCGAATCTACTTTGGCAATAGACCAGGGTCCGATTATAATCATGATTGAAAACTATAGGAGCAAGCTATTATGGGATCTATTTATGAGCTGTCCGGAAGTAAAAACAGGAATGAAGGATTTAGGCTTTACCGGGCCTAATCTTTAAAATAATATATAAGACATAACACTCAAATGAAACCCTTTATTATGAAAACTACACACCTAATTGCAATTCTCCTTTCTTTTTTCATCCTGTCGTCGACTTCAAAGATTTTAGCTCAAAGCAAGAAGACGGATGCAGGAATTAAGCCTGATCTCTCAATTAAAAAAAACCTTACTGATGACCAGCTGCTTGATCTGGTACAAAAACAAACTTTCAGATATTTCTGGGATTTTGGGCATCCTGTTAGTGGTATGGCACGCGAACGTAGTAACAAATCATTTGACTATGGTGATGAAGTAGTTACAACAGGTGGTACAGGCTTTGGTGTTATGGCTATGATAGTAGCTGCTGAACGCAAATTCATTACACGTGAACAAGCTGCTGAACGCACAAAAAAAATAGTAGACTTTTTATGGAAAGCAGATATGTTTCATGGTGCTTTTCCTCATTGGCTAAATGGCGAAACTGGAAAAGTAATTCGCTTTAGCCCTAAAGATGATGGTGCAGATATTGTTGAAACTTCATTGCTGTTTCAAGGTTTATTAACTGCCCGTCAATATTATACTGCAGACAATCCTGTCGAAAACGACATTAGAAATAAAATACTCTGGATGTGGGAAGGTATTGAATGGAATTGGTTTACTCAAAACCAAAATGTTCTTTACTGGCACTGGAGCCCAAATAACGGATGGAGTATGAACCATCAGATTAAAGGGTGGAACGAATGCTTAATCACATATGTGATGGCTGCCGCATCTCCAAAATTCCCCATTAGCAAACGCGTTTATGACGATGGTTACGCAAACAACAATACTTTCTTTAACGGCCGTAAATTTAATGGTATTACATTGCCGTTAGGCTTTGACTATGGCGGTCCTTTATTCTTTTCACATTACTCTTTTCTGGGCTTAGACCCTCGTGGTTTAAAAGATAATAATGCCGATTACTGGGAACAAAATAAAAATCATACGCTTATTAACAGGGCTTACTGTATAGAAAACCCTAAAAAATATAAGGGTTATGGTGCCAATAGCTGGGGCTTAACTGCCAGTGATAGCTGGGGCGGTTATGCAGCTCACTCACCAACAGAAGATTTAGGGGTAATTACACCAACTGCCGCCTTATCTGCTTTTCCTTATACTCCTGAATATTCAATGGAAGCGCTAAAACATTTTTATTTTGATAAAGGCGATAAATTGTGGAGTGAATATGGCTTTGTTGATGCCTTTAGCGATGAAAAAGACTGGTATGCAAAATCTCACCTTGCTATAGATCAGGGTCCAATCATTGTGATGATTGAAAATTACCGCAGCGGCTTACTGTGGAAATTATTCATGAGCAGTCCTGATGTTAAGCGAGGTCTTAAAACCTTAGGTTTCACCAGTCCTAATTTGTAGATTATGATGAAGCAAAAATACATTACAATGTTCCTGATGCTTCTTTTAAGCACAGGTGCATTTGCTCAAAAAAAGCAGCTTACCTACTGTAATCCGATTAATCTGGATTATGGCTACACTCCTATTCCAAATTTCTCTGAACAAGGAAAACACAGGGCTACTGCCGATCCTGTTATTGTAACGTATAAAGGTGACTACTATCTTTTCTCGACCAACCAATGGGGGTATTGGTGGAGCAGTGACATGTATAACTGGAAGTTCGTTTCTAAAAACTTTTTAAGACCAGAGCATAAGGTGTATGATGACCTATGCGCCCCATCTGTTTGGGTACAAGGAGATACCATGCTTGTTTTTGGTTCTACCTACTCTAAAAACTTCCCAATATGGATGAGTACTGATCCTAAAAACAATGAATGGAAAGAAGCGGTTCATGAATTTGAAATTGGCGGATGGGATCCTGCTCATTTTGTTGATGATGATGGCAAACTATACATGTATAATGGTAGCAGTAATAGCTATCCGTTATATGGCATTGAGTTAAACAGAAAAACTTTTGAACCAATTGGCACACGTAAAGAATTACTGCTGTTAAATCCGGATCGATTTGGATGGCAACGATTTGGAGAATATTTAGACAACACTTTTTTAGATCCTTTTATGGAGGGGGCATGGGTAACCAAGCACAATAGTAAGTATTACCTTCAATATGGTGCGCCAGGCACTGAATTTAGCGGCTATGCAGATGGAGTAGCTGTTGGGTCTACCCCGTTGGGGCCATTTGAACATCAATCTACTCCTTTTTCATGGAAACCTGGTGGCTTTGCCCGTGGTGCAGGTCATGGTGCTACTTATCAGGATAAATGGAATAATTACTGGCATGTTTCTACTATAGCAATCTCTGTTAAAAACAACTTTGAACGCCGCCTGGGTATCTGGCCAGCAGGCTTTGATAAAGACGATGTGATGTATATGGATGCTGCCTTCGGCGATTATCCTCATTACTTACCTACTGCAGCGCAGGATCATTTAAAAAGCGGTTTTACGGGATGGATGTTATTAAACTACAATAAGCCTGTAACAGTATCATCAACGCTTGGATCATTCTATGCCAACAGTGCTGTTGATGAAAGCATTAAAACTTACTGGAGTGCAAAAACAGGCGACAAGGGCGAGTGGATTCAAACTGATCTTGGTGGCCTGTCTACAGTAAATGCGGTACAAATTAATTATGCCGATCAGGATGCTGAGTTTCTGGGTAAACGACAAGACATTTATCATCAATACAAACTGTGGTATTCTACAGATGGCGTTAAATGGAAAATCCTAAAAGATAAAAGCGCCAATAAAACCGATGTACCTCATGATTATATTGAGTTAGAACAACCTGTTAAAGCGCGGTTTATAAAACTCGAAAACATACATATGCCTACAGGTAAATTTGCTATTAGCGGGTTAAGGGTATTTGGAAATGGCAATCAGGCTGTTCCGAAAAGTGTTAAAGATTTTGTTGTACTAAGAACCGAGAAAGACAAACGAAGTGCATGGTTAAAATGGGCACCTGTTGAAGATGCTTATGCTTACAACATTTATATAGGTACCGAACCTGATAAGCTTTACAACTGTATCATGATATATAATGCAAATGAATACTGGTATAAAGGAATGGACAAAAATAAAACTTACTATTTTAGCATTGAAGCAATCAACGAGAGCGGGGTTTCTCAAAAAACAAAGGTTGCCACTGTTAACTAGAAAAATCAAATTATGAAACAAAATTTTTATTTCCGTCTTCTTTTTATTCTACTTGTAAGTTTATCTGTTAATTCATACGCTCAGTCTGGCAAGCCCTTTTGGAACGATATTCAAAAATTTAAACACAAAGACAGCTTATCAATGCCTCCCAAAAAAAAGGTAGTATTTGTAGGGAGTTCATCATTTACAAGATGGAATGATCTTGAAACTGTTTATAAAGATTATCATGCTATTAATCGTGGTTTTGGCGGGTCAACATTGCAACAGGCAAATGACTACATTAATGAGCTTGTGTTTGCCTATAAGCCTAAGCAGGTAGTGATTTATAGTGGCGAAAATGATATTGCCGAAGGCACCAGTGCCGATGAAACTTTTAGCCGGTTTACCACCTTTTTTAACAACATCCGTAAAGGTTTGCCAAAAGCAAATATCCTGTACATTTCAATGAAGCTAAGCCCATCAAGAATGAAGTTTGCAGACAATGTGAACAAAGCAAACACCATGATAAAAGAATACATCAGTAAGCAAAAGAATGCAAGGTTCATTGATGTAAATTCCAAAATGCTGGATGCTAATGGTGAGCCAAGACCCGACTTATTTGTAGAAGATATGCTGCACATGAAACCGGCCGGATATGACATCTGGATAAAGGAAATAACACCCTACTTAAAAAAATAACACATTAAAATGAAAATATCTCACTTACTATTATTGTTTACATTTTTCTGCAGCAGTGCCACTTTTGCACAGCAGAAAAAAAAAGTTCCCGCAGCTGATCAAAAAATGAATGCTTTTATCAGCAATCTGCTATCTAAGATGACTTTAGATGAAAAGATTGGGCAACTTAATTTACTAACCGGTGGCGAAGCGACCACAGGATCAGTAGTAAGTACGGATGTTGAAAGTAAAATAAAAAATGGACAGGTAGGTGGTATGTTCAGTTTTACCACACCTCAAAAAATCCGTAAGGCACAAGAGATTGCTGTAAATGAAAGCAGACTTAAAATACCTATCATTTTTGGTCAGGATGTGATTCATGGATATAAAACTACCTTCCCCATTCCATTGGCTTTATCCTGCACCTGGGATATGTCTCTTATACAAAAAACTGCTCGCATTGCTGCGGTTGAGGCTACTGCCGATGGGCTTAACTGGACCTTCTCTCCTATGGTTGATATTTCAAGAGATCCGCGCTGGGGAAGAATCTCTGAAGGATCTGGAGAGGATACTTATCTGGGCAGCCAAATTGCCAAAGCAATGATTAAGGGCTATCAGGGCGATGATCTTTCTAAATACAATACTATGATGGCTTGTGTTAAGCACTTTGCCTTATATGGTGCTGCTGAGGCCGGAAGGGACTACAATACTACAGACATGAGTTTGGATAGGATGTACAATGAATACCTGCCTCCTTATAAAGCTGCTGTTGATGCTGGTGCTGGAAGTGTAATGACCTCATTTAATGATATAAATGGTGTGCCGGCTACTGCCAATAAATGGTTAATGACTGATCTGTTACGTAAACAATGGGGTTTTAAAGGTTTCGTAGTTACTGATTATACAGCCATAAATGAATTGATAGATCATGGCTTAGGCGATTTACAAGCAGTATCGGCCTTATCGTTAAATGCCGGTGTTGACATGGATATGGTTGGTGAAGGGTTTTTAACTACACTAAAAAAATCAGTACAACAAGGTAAAGTTAAAACCCAGCAAATTGATAACGCATGCCGCCTTGTGTTAGAGGCCAAATATAAACTTGGATTGTTTGAAGATCCGTATCGTTATTGCAATGAAGAACGTGCAAAATCTGAAATACTTAAACCTGAACATTTACAATTTGCACGTGAAGCGGCAACGCAATCGTTCGTATTGTTAAAAAATGATAAACAGACATTACCTCTTAAAAAAACAGGTACAGTTGCATTAATTGGCCCGTTAGCTAACACGGGTCCTAATATGCCAGGAACATGGAGTGTAAACAGCGATTTAGGAAATACCGCTTCCCTTTTAGAAGGAATGAAAGCTACATTAGGATCGGATGTTAAAATTCTACATAGCTTGGGCTCCAATTTATTGGCCAATGAAGAGTATCAAAAAAGAGCTACAATGTTCGGCCGCGATATTCCAAGAGACAACCGTCCGGAACAACAGGTGATCAAAGAAGCCGTAGATGTTGCAAAACAAGCCGATGTGGTTATTGCTGCTTTAGGAGAAAGTTCAGAAATGAGTGGCGAGAGTTCAAGTCGTACGGATCTGAAAATTCCGGCAGTTCAAAAACGCTTATTACAGGCCTTACTTAAAACTGGTAAGCCGGTGGTTTTAGTTTTGTTTAGTGGGCGCCCACTGGTTTTAAACTGGGAAAATGAGAATGTACCGGCAATACTTAATGTTTGGTTTGGTGGTACTGAAGCTGCTAAGGCTATTACTGATGTTGTGTTTGGCGATGTAAACCCTTCCGGAAAATTGACAGCCACTTTCCCACAAAACGTTGGTCAGATTCCGCTGTATTACAGTCATAAAAATACAGGTCGTCCATTAGAAGATGGTAAATGGTTTTCTAAATTCCGTTCTAATTACATTGATGTAAGTAATGAGCCTTTGTATCCCTTTGGATATGGACTAAGCTATACCACATTTGATTATAGCGATGTAAAACTTGACAAAAATAAATTTAAGGCCGGTGAAGTTATCAATGCAAGTGTTATTGTTAAGAATACCGGAACACGAGAAGGAAAAGAAGTAGTTCAGCTTTACATAAGAGATTTAGTAGGCAGCTCTACCCGGCCGGTTAAAGAGTTAAAACACTTTGAAAAGATTAATTTAAAACCAGGAGAAAGCAAAACTGTTAATTTCAAGATTACTGTTGATGATTTAAAATTCTATAATTCAAACCTGAAATATGTAGCAGAGCCTGGAGATTTTAAAGTATTCATTGGTACAAATTCAAGAGACGTTAAGACTAATCAGTTTACATTGTTATAGGATATTAAGTTAATCAACCATCCAGTAACCAGAAGGTCATCATGAAATAAATTCATGATGACCTTCTGGTTTTAAAAAGATTACAATTTTGTTTATTTTAGTAAGATGAACAGGATTAAATTAACCGCTTTGACGATCTTGCTGTTTGGATTAAATAGCAATGCTCAGGACTTTAAGAAATATGATTCAGGGAATTTTATTGAAGGAAAAGACAGCATTTATTATAGAATTCTGTTTCCTGAAAACTTTGATCCAACTCAAAAATATCCAATACTTTTTTTCTTACATGGAAGTGGAGAAAGAGGAAGCGACAATGAGAAGCAACTTACTCATGGTGGCAAGTTATTTTTGAAAGACAGTGTTCGTAAAAAATTCCCTGCAATAATAGTGTTCCCGCAATGCAGTGAAGATAGCTTCTGGGCAAATGTTGAGTTCAAGACAAATCAAGAAGGGCAGCGAGAATTTAATTTCCAAACTGGCGGCAAACCCACAAAATCTATGCATGCTTTGATAGGTATGATTGATAACTTTTTAGACAAACCTTTCGTGGATAAGAAAAAAGTTTACATAGGTGGTTTATCCATGGGAGGAATGGGCACTTATGAACTGTTGAGACGTAAACGTAAAACATTTGCTGCTGCTTTTGCTATCTGTGGGGGCGATAACATTGCTAATGTTCAAAAATATAAAAAGGTTCCGCTATGGATTTTTCATGGAGAGAAAGATGATGTAGTGCCTGTGGTACTTTCTACATCTATAGCTGATCAACTAAAAATATTGGATAAAACTCCAAAAATAACACTTTATCCCGAAGCCAATCACAACAGTTGGGACTCTGCCTTTGCAGAGCCGGAACTGTTGCCATGGCTATTTTCTAATCAGAAATAATGGATTCTAATATGGCAGAATTTATTCTGCCATATTATGATAAACAGCCTGAACATCATCGTCCTCTTCCAGTTTATCTATAAGTTTAAATACATCTGCAGCTTGTTCTTCAGTTACTGTAGTAGTAGAAAGTGAAATACGTTCTAATTTGGCACTTTTCATTTCAAGCCCCTGATCTTCGAGCGCTTTTTGCATTTTACCGAAATCTTCGAAGGCAGTTTGAACTACTGCAATGTCATTTCCTTCTTCATCAGCCTCAAGATATAGTTCTTCCAATCCTGAATCGATCAATTCAAACTCCAGTTCTTCAAGGTCCTTCTCTCCCGGTAAGAACCTGAATATCGACTTGCGGTTAAATATAAAATCAAGAGAACCCGTTTTACCTAAAGTACCACCTGTTTTATTGAAATAGCTACGTACGTTAGCTACGGTTCTGTTTGTATTGTCTGTAGCGGTTTCTATTAGAACGGCAACTCCATGCTGTGCATATCCTTCATAAACATACTCTTCGTATCCATTTTCATCTTTATTTGAAGCACGTTTAATAGCCGCATCAACTCTATCCTTAGGCATGTTTACTGCCTTAGCATTTTGTATAGCTGTACGTAAACGAGAGTTAGTATCAGGACTTGCTCCGCCATCTTTAACGGCCATTACAATCTCTTTACCAATCCTGGTAAATTGTACGGCCATTTTGGCCCAACGTTTAAATTTTCTTTCTTTTCTGAACTCAAATGCTCTTCCCATTTTATTCTATTTGGTGGTTATTTTAGTAGTTAGTATTTAAAATCTAAATACTCATTTTTTTAAATTTTTAATCATATCAATTGTAAGCTTTGATAGGTCATATTCAGGTTTCCATGCCCATTCATCTATGGCAAAGCTATCGTCAATTGACCTCGGCCAGCTATCCGCAATGTTTTGTCGCGGATCATTTTCGGTGTAAGTTAATGTAAATTCCGGAATATGCTTTCTGATCTCGGCTGCCAAAATCTCAGGGGTAAAACTTACTCCGGCAAAATTATAGCTGGAGCGGATAGTAATTTTTGAGGCGTCAGCATCCATTAGCTCTATTGTTCCCCGTATAGCATCATCCATATACATCATCGGCAATTCCGTTGCTGCATTTAAAAACGAGGCATAAGTTCCCTTTTTTAAGGCATCGTGAAAAATATGAATCGCATAATCAGTAGTTCCACCCCCTGGTGCAGCCTTCCAGCTTATCAGGCCCGGGTAGCGTATGCTTCGTACATCTAAATTATATTTTTGATGGTAGTATTCGCACCAGCGTTCTCCGGCGAGTTTACTAATTCCATAAACAGTATTCGGATCCATCACACAATATTGAGGAGTATTATCCTTCGGAGAGTTTGGCCCGAACACGGCAATAGAACTTGGCCAGTAAACTTTTGCAGTTTGATAGGTTATTGCCAGATCTAAAATATTAAGCAAGCCATTCATGTTAAGGTCCCAGGCAAGTTTAGGATTTTGCTCTCCTGTTGCCGATAAAAGTGCTGCCAGTAAATACACCTGTGTTGGTTTATACTTCTGAAAAATACTATTTAAAGTATCCTTTTCCAATACGTTTACAAATTCAAAAGGCCCGGAGTTTTTAATGTCATAATCAGGTCGGCGGATGTCGCATGCAACGACATTTAACTCCCCATATACTTTTCGTAAAGCTGTTACCAGTTCTGTGCCTATCTGGCCATTAGAACCTAATACTACTATTTTCTCAACCATAACTGCTTTGGATTTTGACAAAAATAAATAAATGAACGAACCTATTCAAAAATGTTTATTACAACGAACATTTTACGTGGCAAAAAGCAATATCTCGGATACTCAATGAGATGGATTTTCGTTAATTTTCCTAGTACCCTTTAATAAGTAACAAAAACATTATATATTTACTTTAATTGTGTATTTAGAACACTAACTGTTTATTTTTTCTTAATATTACAAAACAAAACACACTTAGAATACACCAAAACACCTAAACCGCCAAATATGGACAGACGAGAAGCAGTGAGGAATATGGCCTTCCTAATGGGAGGAGCTTTATCTGCAACTACGATAGGAGTATTTCTTGACAGTTGTAACTCACCATCTACAAAAACCAGTGGTAACTTATTTGATGATAACCAGCTTAAGCTGATCACCGAAGTTGCTGACATCATTATCCCTACAACCAGTTCGCCAGGTGCAAAGGCGGCCGGAGTAGGTCCATTTATTGCCTTAATGGTAAAAGACTGCTATCCTGAAGATGCTCAAAAGGCATTTGTAAAAGGACTGGATGCTCTTGAAGGCCAATCTAAAGACGAATTTAAAAAATCTTTCCTTGAAATTTCTCCTGAACAGCGTACGCAGCTGCTTAGCAAATTAAGAGAAGAGACCATTACTGCTACCAAAGCTGAACAGGAAGCGCTTGATAAACAAAACAGTGATCCTGATAAGGCAAAATCTCAAACCGAAAATGCTGGTTTCGCATCGATCCTACCAAAGGACAAGCCGAAAACAGAACCACGTTTCTTCTCTATCATCAGAGACTTAACCTTACTGGGTTATTTCACTTCTGAAATTGGAGCAACTAAAGCAATGGCTTACGTTGATATCCCTGGCCGCTATGATGGCTGCGTGGATTTAAAACCTGGCCAAAAAGTTTGGGCATAAACCTTATATAGCATTAAAATGAGCAATTTAAATACGAAAGCGACAGCTAACAATACATATGATGCAATTGTTGTAGGATCTGGAATTAGTGGTGGCTGGGCAGCAAAGGAATTAACAGAAAAAGGCTTAAAAGTTTTATTACTTGAAAGAGGAAGAAACATTGAGCACGTAAAAGATTATACTACCGCGACAAAAAAGCCATGGGAATTTGAGCATCGCGGAAGAATAACAGAAGCACAAAAAGAAGCGCACCCGGTACAAAAGAGAGATTATCCATACTCAGAATTTAACGAGAGCTATTGGGTAAATGACCATGATTGTCCGTATACAGAAATTAAACGTTTTGATTGGTACCGTGGATTCCACGTAGGTGGAAAATCATTGATGTGGGGCAGACAGAGCTACCGTTTCAGTGATCTTAACTTTGAAGACAACCTTAAAGATGGGCATGGCGTAGACTGGCCAATCAGATATAAAGACCTTGCACCATGGTATGATTATGTAGAGAAATTTGCAGGTATCAGTGGACAAGTAGAAGGATGGCCAGCATTGCCTGACGGACATTTCTTACCTCCAATGGAGATGAACTGTGTTGAGAAGGATGTAAAAAAGCGCATTGAAGATAAGTGGAAAAAATCGAGGATCATGACCATTGGCCGTACAGCCAATTTAACTGTACCTCATGGCGGAAGGGGCTCTTGTCAATACCGCAACCTTTGTAGCAGGGGCTGTCCGTTCGGTGCTTATTTTAGTACCCAATCATCTACCCTGCCTGCTGCTATGGCGACAAACAACCTTACTTTACGTCCTTTTTCATTGGTAAACACCATCATCTATGACAAGGAAACCCAAAAGGCAAAAGGTGTTGTAGTAATCGATTCTGAAACAAAAGAAACTATAGAATATTTTGCAAAGATCGTTTTTGTAAACGGATCTACTTTAGGTTCTACTTTCTTGTTGCTTAATTCTACATCTGCTGAATTCCCTGATGGATTAGGTAATGGCAGTGGTCAGTTAGGCCATAACCTGATGGATCACCACTTCCGTTGTGGTGCATCTGGAAGAGCAGAGGGTTTTGATGATAAATATACTTATGGCCGCCGCGCAAATGGAATCTACATCCCTAGATACAGAAACATGGGCAATGATAAACGCGACTATGTAAGAGGTTTTGGCTATCAAGGAGGTGCAAGCAGAGGTAACTGGCATGCTGATGTTGCTGAAATGGCATTTGGAGCCGAGTTTAAAGATCAAATGACCACTCCGGGTGCATGGAGTATGGGATTGGGAGGCTTTGGTGAATCTCTTCCATATTTCGAAAACCGCGTTTACATTGACAAAAGCAAGAAAGACAAGTGGGGTCAGCCGGTATTGGCTATTGATTGTGAGTTTAAAGATAACGAGCAGAAAATGCGCGTTGATATGATGAATGATGCTGCAGAAATGCTTGAGGCATCAGGAATTAAAGACGTTAAAACTTACGATAACGGATCTGCACCAGGTATGGCGATACATGAAATGGGAACTGCCCGTATGGGACATGACCCTAAAACTTCGGTATTAAATAAATGGAATCAGATGCATGAAGTAAAAAATGTTTTTGTAACAGATGGATCTTGCATGACTTCAGCTGCATGCCAGAACCCATCATTAACATATATGGCTTTAACAGCAAGAGCTTGTGATTTTGCAGTTAGTGAATTAAAAAAAGGTAACATTTAATGAAGACAAGAAAAATTAGAATGGGCATGGTAGGCGGCGGTAAAGACGCGTTTATCGGTGCAGTTCATCGTATTGCCGCTAACATTGACGGCCAGGTAGAGTTTTGCTGCGGAGCATTGAGTATACACCCCGAAATTGCCAGAGAATCTGGTGAAATGTTATTCCTTCCGGAAGACAGGGTTTATATGAACTTTGAGGAAATGATTGAGAAAGAAAGCAAATTACCTGCTGACAAACGTATCGACTTTGTAACTATTGTTACCCCAAATTTTGCCCACTTTGCTCCTGCAATGATGGCCTTGGATCATGGGTTTAACGTAGTAATTGAAAAACCAATTGCTTTATCTCTTGAAGAAGCTAAGTTATTACAGCAAAAAGTACAGGAGACTGGCTTAATTCTATGCTTAACGCATACCTACTCTGGTTATCCAATGGTAAAACAAGCCAGACAAATGGTAAAAGAAGGAAAACTTGGTGCCATTAGAAAAATTATGGTTGAGTATCCTCAGGGATGGCTAAGCACGCTTACCGAAAGAGAAGGAAATGCCCAGGCCGCATGGCGCACCGACCCAACCAAAAGTGGAAAAAGCGGTTGTATGGGAGATATAGGAACACACGCTGCGCAATTAGCAGAGTATATTTCAGGCTTAAAAATCACTAAGCTATGTGCCGATCTGAACGTTGTAGTTCAGGGAAGGGCACTTGATGACGACGGCAACGTACTTTTGAAATTTGACAATGGCGCAAGCGGTGTATTATCAGCATCTCAGGTTGCTGCAGGTGAAGAAAATGCACTAAAAATTAGAGTATATGGAGAAAAAGGCGGATTAGAGTGGAACCAGCAAGAGCCAAATACGTTAACTTTAAAATGGCTTAATGAACCAGCTCAGATTTACCGCGCAGGGCAAGCTTATCTTTCAGATATTGCAAAACACAACTTACGTGTTCCAGGCGGACATCCGGAAGGCTACCTAGAAGCTTTTGCAAACATTTATAGAAATTTTGCACTTACGGTTTCGGCTAAAATCCATGGTACAACTCCTACAGAAGCCATGCTGGATTTCCCAAGGGTTGAAGATGGTGTAAGAGGTATGGCATTTATTGACACAGTAGTGGATTCAAGCCAATCTGATCAAAAATGGACAGATTTTAAAATATAAAAAATATCATGACAACACTTAAAGGTCCCGGAGTTTTCCTTGCTCAATTTATTGGTGATGAGGCTCCTTTTAATTCTTTAGATGCTATTTGTGAATGGGCGGCGGGCTTAGGCTTTAAAGGTATCCAAATGCCTACCCTTGACGCAAGGTTTATCGATCTTCAAAAAGCAGCAGAAAGCAAAACATATGCTGATGAGTTAACCGGCAAGGTTAGATCGTATGGTCTGGAAATCACGGAATTGTCGACACATTTACAAGGTCAGCTGGTTGCTGTACATCCGGCATATGACCTTGCTTTTGATGCCTTCGCTCCTGATCAATATAAAAACAATCCTAAAGCAAGAACTGAATGGGCAGTGCAGCAATTAAAATATGCTGCAAAAGCCTCTCAGAATCTTGGCTTAAATGCACATGCTACTTTTAGCGGTTCGTTGCTTTGGCATATGTTCCATCCGTGGCCTCAACGCCCGGAAGGACTTGTTGATGCAGCTTTTACTGAACTTGCAAAAAGGTGGACACCTATATTAAACGAGTTTGATAACTGTGGTGTAGATGTTTGTTACGAAATACACCCTGGTGAAGATCTTTTTGACGGCATCACTTACGAAATGTTCCTTGAAAAGGTGAACAACCACCCTCGTGCATGTCTGCTTTATGATCCATCTCACTTTGTATTACAGCAGCTTGATTACATCCAGTACATAGATTTTTACCATGAACGCATAAAAGCATTCCATGTTAAAGATTCTGAATTCAATGCTACAGGAAAACAAGGAACATTTGGAGGCTATCAGAGCTGGGCAAACCGTGCCGGAAGGTATCGTTCGCCAGGTGATGGGCAGGTAGATTTCAAAACCATATTCAGTAAGCTTGCTCAGTATGATTACAAAGGTTGGGCTGTAATGGAATGGGAATGCTGCATTAAGGATGCCGAAGTTGGCGCCAGAGAAGGTGCTGAATTCATCAAAAAGAATATCATTAAAGTAACCACTAAAGCATTCGATGATTTTGCTGCTTCAGGAGGTAATGACGACTTCAATAACAGAATTTTAGGTTTAGATAAATAATACAACAATGAAAAGAACACTATTTGTTTTAGGCTGTTTAGCAATCTTTATGGCCTCATGCGCAAGTCCGGAAGAAAGGGCTGCGGCAAATAAAGCAGCAGATTCAGCTAAGGCATCCACATCGGCTCCTGCAACAGAGGCCGCTACTACTCCTGCCACGACAGACACAGCTGCAAAGGCTACGACCCCTGCACCAGCTGCAACCACTCCGGCTGCTCCGGCAGCAGCAGCTGAAAAATCGAAAGGTGAAGCATTAATTGCTAAAGCTGACTGCCTTGCATGTCACAGCAAAACCCAAAAACTTGTTGGACCCGCTTACGTAAACGTAGCTGGAAAATATCCTGCAACTGATGAGAACATTGAGCATCTTGCGGATAAGATCATTGCAGGTGGACAAGGCGTTTGGGGTGCAATTCCAATGACTCCTCACCCAACATTAAGTAAAGACGATGCAAAAGAAATGGTAAAATATATTTTATCACTTAAAAAATAATTCAACCTACCTAACCAAATATAACCATGGAAGAAACAAAAAAAGATCAGAATGCTACAAACAGACGTAGTTTTCTAAAAACATCAGCTATTGCTGCATCTGCATTTATGATAGTTCCCCGTCATGTTTTAGGCGGAAAAGGATTCTTAGCTCCAAGCGACAGATTAATTGTTGCAGGGATAGGTGCAGGCGGTAAAGGCCAGTCTGATATTGCGGAATTTGCAAAAAGCGGAAAAGCTGATATAGGCTTTTTATGCGACGTGCATGATTCAAGAGCTGCGAACAGTGTTAAAGCCTTTCCAAAAGCTAAATATTATAGAGACTGGCGTGAATTGATGGATAAAGAAGCTAAAAATTTTGATGCTGTTTCTGTTTCTACTCCAGATCATAACCATGCCATTATTGCCCTTGCAGCAATGCAATTAGGCAAACATGTGTATGTGCAAAAACCTTTAACCCACGATATTTATGAAGCAAGAACTTTAACAGCTGCTGCGAAGAAATATAAAGTGGTTACTCAAATGGGAAATCAGGGTGCATCTAATGACGGCCCGAGACAAATGAAAGAATGGTATGATGCAGGATTGATTGGAGACGTACACACGGTTTATGCATGGACAGATCGTCCGGTATGGCCTCAGGGTATTCCATGGTCAGCTAATAAAGCACAGGTACCATCAGATCTTGATTGGGATCTTTGGTTAGGTACTGCCCCATATAAGGATTATGTAGATAAATTGGTCCCGTTTAACTGGCGTGGCTGGTGGGATTACGGAACTGGTGCACTTGGTGATATGGGCTGCCACCTGCTTGAAGCTCCGTTTAGCGTTTTAAATTTAAAATATGCAAGCGAAGTACAGGCTAGTGTTGGTTCTGTATATGTTGATGAATTTAAAAGAGGATATTTCCCTGATAGCTGTCCCCCATCAAGCCATGTAACATTGAAATTTCCTAAAACAAATAAAACTAAGGGTGATGTTACAGTACACTGGATGGACGGTGGTATTCAACCTGAAAGACCTGAAGAATTACAAGCCAACGAAACCTTTGGAGACGGTGGTAACGGAACCTTGTTTATTGGTACAAAAGGTAAAATGATGGCCGAAACCTATAGCGCAAATCCGAAATTACTTCCATTAAGCAGAAACAAAGATATCAAAGTAGCACAAAAATTTGCCCGCGTTCAAGGTGGTGCAGGTGGTCACTACAAACAATGGGTAGAAGCCGCTATTGCCGGTTACGGTAAGCAGGAAGTAAGTTCTCCTTTTGAAATTGCAGGCCCACTGACAGAAGCCTTATTAATGGCAAATCTTGCAATACGCGGTGTTGATGTTCAACGTAAAAACAGCGAAGGAAAAATCTCTTATCCTG
Organism: Pedobacter ginsengisoli; assembly: GCF_002736205.1. NCBI lineage: Bacteria > Pseudomonadati > Bacteroidota > Sphingobacteriia > Sphingobacteriales > Sphingobacteriaceae > Pedobacter > Pedobacter ginsengisoli. The sequence goes on from NZ_CP024091.1 coordinate 3,713,062, forward strand.
GCCGTAACATCAAATTACTTTGGGATAATGACCTGATGAAGGTTACTAACCTTGATGATGTGAACCAATTCGTGAAACGTGAATATCGCAAAGGCTGGACTTTGGGCGCATAAAACATAAAGAACAATTTTAAACCATATAATGAAAAAATACATTTTCTCTGCGCTGATCTTAGCAACAATAATGAGCTGCAGTAGTACAAAGAATCAAAAAGGAGCAAAGGGTTTTACCAAATTATTTGATGGTAAAACCACTACCGGCTGGCACAGTTACGGAAAAACAACCGCCGGTAGTAAATGGAAAGTAGAAGATGGAACACTTCACTTTGATCCAAACGGGCAAAATGATGGCGGAGGTGATTTAGTGACTGATAAGGAATACAGCAATTTCCACTTAAAACTGGAATGGAAAGTAGCTCCTAAAGCGAATAGTGGTATTATTTTCTACGTACATGAAGATCCTAAAAAATATGGTGCTACATACAGTACAGGCTTAGAAATGCAAGTTCTGGATAACGACGGTCATCCGGATGGAAAGATAACAAAGCACAGAGCAGGGGATTTATACGATCTTGTAAAAAGTAACTCTGAACCGGTAAAACCTGTTGGAGAATGGAATACAGCTGAAATAATCAGCAATAATGGAGCGCTTGAATTAAGACTCAATGGTGTAAAAGTAGTAACTACTACACTTTGGGATGAGAATTGGAAAAACATGGTCTCAAAAAGCAAATTTGCCGGATGGGAAGGTTTTGGAACATTCAAATCAGGCAAAATAGCCCTTCAGGATCATGGAGATGCTGTTTGGTACCGTAACATAGTGATTAAAGAACTGTAATTTAACTTTTAAAGAATAACGAAAACCCCAATATGAATACGACTAACCGCGTTAAATTATCAATCATGATGTTCCTGGAATTTTTTATCTGGGGCTCATGGTTTGTTACCTTAGGTACTTTTCTGGACAAGAATCTTTCTGCTTCAGGTTCAGAAACTGCCGCTGTTTTTTCAACCCAATCCTGGGGAGCTATCGTGGCTCCTTTCATTATTGGTTTGATAGCAGACAGATTTTTTAATGCAGAAAAAATTCTCGGCGTTTTACACCTTCTTGGAGCCGCACTAATGTATCAGATGTACAATGCAGCAGATATATCTGTCTTTTATCCATATGTATTAGGCTATATGATCCTTTATATGCCAACGCTTGCCTTAGTAAATTCAGTATCCTTTAACCAAATGAAAGATCCGGAAAAAGAGTTCTCTCCTATCAGGATCTGGGGAACTATTGGTTGGATTGCAGCCGGATTAATTATTAGCTACGTATTTGTTTGGGATTCAGCAGAGGCACTTTCTGAAGGTTTATTGAAAAATACTTTCCTTATGGCCGGTATCGCTTCATTAGCCTTAGGTTTATTTAGTTTCACACTTCCTAAAACGCCGCCAAAGGTAGCTGCAGGCGAAAAAGTAAAGGTTGGCGACATCTTAGGTCTTGATGCGCTGAAATTATTAAAGGATAAAAACTTTGCTATATTCTTTATTTCGGCTATTCTAATTTGTATCCCTCTGGCTTTCTATTACCAAAATGCCCATCCTTTCTTATCGAATATTGGTGTTGAAGGGCCTACAGGTAAAATGGCAATAGGTCAGATTTCAGAAGCATTATTCCTACTATTAATTCCATTCTTTTTCAAAAAATACGGATTCAAGAAAACAATTCTTGTGGGTATGTTAGCCTGGTCTGTCAGATATTTATTATTTGCCTACGGAAATGCAGGTGAGCTTAGCTTTATGATCCTTATTGGTATTGCATTACATGGTATTTGCTATGATTTCTTCTTTGTATCAGGACAGATCTACACCAACTCAAAAGCGGGCGAAAGATATAAGAGTGCTGCTCAGGGATTAATTACCTTAGCTACATATGGTGTGGGTATGCTTATAGGCTTTGAAGTTGCAGGATGGATTACAGACACCTACAAAGGTGCCAACGGGGCTGCCGACTGGAAAATGGTATGGCTTATCCCATCTGGTATTGCTTTAGTTGTTTTTCTATTATTTGCACTAACTTTCAATGATAATAAGAAAATTGAAGATGAAGTAATTGGCCATTAATCTATTTGAACCAAATCAAAATTTAGATATTTAAAAAAATGGAATCAGAATCAAGCAGGAGAACTGCACTGAAAACTATTGTTGCCGGAACCGCCGCTTTAGGTGTTTCGGCAGCTCTACCCGCTTTTGCACTTGAGCAATATAAGTCAACTATGTTAAAAGGAAATGTAAATCATTCAGTTTGTAGGTGGTGCTTTGGAGGCATAGACCTTGATACTCTATGTATCGAGGCAAAGAAAATCGGCATTAAAGCTATAGACCTTGTTGGCCCTAATGATTGGGCAACTTTAAAAAAACATGGCCTGTACTCTTCAATGTGTAATGGTGCAGAAATCAACATACCTGATGGTTGGAATGACCCTAAATTTCATGCAACACTGATTAAAAACTATTCAGAAATGATTCCGAAAGTTGCCGAAGCCGGCTATAAGCAATTGATATGCTTTAGTGGAAACCGCAGGGGCAAAGACGACGAGACAGGATTGAAAAACTGTGTGGAAGGCTTAAAGCAAATACTTCCAATTGCTGAAAAACATAATGTAGTAGTGGTTATGGAGTTGCTTAATAGCAAAGTTGACCATGGAGATTATCAGTGCGACAATACTCCATGGGGTGTTGAGCTATGCAAAAGGCTAGGTTCTGAAAACTTTAAATTGCTTTACGACATTTACCACATGCAGATAGATGAAGGAAATGTAATCAGTACTATAAAAAATAATCATCAATACATCTCACATTACCATACTGCTGGTGTACCAGGAAGAAATGAGATTGATGAATCTCAGGAACTATTTTACCCTGCAGTTATTAGAGCTATCGTAGCAACCGGTTTCAAAGGTTATCTTGCTCAGGAATTTATTCCTAAAAGCAAGGATGCTATAAAATCATTGCAGCAAGCAGTAAATATTTGTGATGTATAATTCAAAAACTATGAATTCTAGAAGAAATTTTATTAAGCAGGCGGGTATTGCCGTGGCAGGAGCTGCGTTATTGCCATCTTTTGCATGTAGCAGCACTCCAGCAGCTGTTGCTCGTCCAGTGGGGTTACAACTTTGGACTTTAAGGGAACTATTACCTAAAGATGTTAAAGGCGTAATAGAGAAGGTAGCAAAGGCCGGTTATAAACAAGTTGAGACCTATGGCTATACTGCTGATGCAGGATTCTGGGGTCTGGATGCCAAAGCATTTAAAAGCTTACTTGATGCCAATGGATTAAACGCTCCTAGTGGTCACTTTGGCTTAGATGGCTTTATTAAAAGTGGTAACCTGGATGAGGTTAAGCCTTTAATTGAAGGTGCTTTAACTTGTAATATGGAATACCTAACCTGTCCGTATCTCGATGCATCGTTAAGACCTGATGCAGATGGCTATAAAAAAGTAGCAGCAAGGTTAAATGAAGCTGCAGAATTATGTGCCAAGTCTGGTTTACAACTAGGTTATCATAACCATAACTTTGAATTTGAAAAACAAGGGGACACTACAGGTTACGAAATCCTGCTTCAGGAAACAGATAAGAAAAATGTTCAGTTTGAAATGGATTTATACTGGGTTGTAAGATCTGGAAATGATCCTCTTGCATTATTTGCCAAGCATCCTGGCCGTTTTGTAATGTGGCATGTAAAGGATATGGATAAGACTGACAATACCCTTAACACAGAAATAGGAAGTGGCAAAATAGACTTTAAGAGCATTTATAAGCACGCTAAAGAATCAGGCCTTAAACACTTAATTGTTGAGCAAGAGAATTTTTCAAAGGATCCTTTTGTAAGCATCAAGCAAAGCTTTGATTACGTAAATCGCGAACTGGTTTAAGAAGAGATATCTTAACAACAAAAGGGAAGTGGTTTACAAAAATCACTTCCCTTTTTTGCTTATAAGTCCCAAGCTTTGCAGAAACATTTAGTTAATGCTGAAATATTTCCCATCTTTGGGAACTTATTAAACATAAAACCTTAATAATTAATTAAAAACAAGTAAAAAACAATTAGAAAAAAATGAAAATTGCAGTAGTTGGCGCCACCGGTCTGGTAGGCACCGTAATGTTAAAAGTATTAGAAGAGCGTAACTTCCCCTTAACTGAATTGATCCCTGTAGCATCTGAAAAGAGTGTTGGTAAGGAAATCTCATTCAAGGGTAAGAAATATGCTGTTGTAAATATGGAAACTGCAATTGCAATGAGACCAGATATCGCATTGTTTTCTGCAGGTGGTGGTACTTCATTAACTTATGCTCCTCTTTTTGCAGAAGCCGGTACAACAGTAATCGATAATTCGTCGGCATGGCGTATGGATCCTTCAAAAAAACTGATCGTTCCTGAAGTTAATGCTAATGAACTGTCTATTGATGATAAAATCATTGCAAACCCTAACTGTTCAACTATACAAATGGTAGTGGCCTTAAAACCACTTCATGATAAATATAGAATTAAACGTGTTGTAGTTTCTACTTACCAGTCTGTTACCGGTACTGGTGTAAAAGCTGTTGAGCAATTGATGAATGAGCGTAAAGGTATTACTGATGGACCAATGGCTTATGCTTACCCTATCGATTTAAATGTAATCCCTCAAATTGATGTGTTTACAGACAACGGATACACTAAAGAAGAAATGAAAATGATTCTTGAAACACGTAAGATCATGGGCGATGACAGTATCAAAGTTACTGCAACTACAGTACGTATCCCGGTTATGGGTGGTCACTCTGAATCAGTTAACATAGAATTCGAAAACGATTTTGACCTTGCTGATATAAAAGATTTATTAACTAAAACTGAAGGAATTATTGTTGTTGATGATACAGCGAACCTTAAATACCCTATGCCTAAAGATGCTCATGAAAAAGATGAAGTATTTGTAGGAAGGATCAGACGTGATGAGTCGTTACCAAACACACTAAACATGTGGATTGTTGCCGACAACTTACGTAAAGGTGCTGCTACCAACGCAGTTCAGATTGCAGAGTTCCTGGTAAGAAAAGAACTGATATAAAATATCCGTAAAAAACGTTAGTGATGTAGAAATAGCTGGATTGCTATTTTTACATCACTTTTTTTTTAAATGCCTATGCTAAAGAAATTTTTCCTTTTACTGCTTTTATTGTCTCAAAGTTTTGTTTATGCGCAAACTCCTGCGCAAAAACTGGAACGAGCCTTTAATAATTTCCTTGCAGATCCTCAGGCAAAATACGCATTAACATCTTTGTGTGTACTTGATGCCAAAACCGGGCAAACCATTTTCAGTAGAAATGAAAATATAGGTGTAGCTACAGCATCTACATTAAAAACAATTACTTCTGCTACTGCATTTGGCTTACTTGGTAAAGATTTTCAATATCAGACAACCCTGGCATATAGCGGTACAATCAGTCCAGATGGCACATTAAAAGGAAACCTGATTATCGTGGGCGGCGGAGACCCAACACTGGGTTCATGGCGATATGAAAGCAGTAAAGAGGGCGTTGTTTTAAACCAATGGGTAAGCGCCATTAAAGCTACTGGAATTAAAAAAATTGACGGAAAAGTTATAGGCGATGATGGTTTATGGGGAAGTCAGACAACCCCCGATGGATGGATTTGGCAAGACATAGGCAATTATTATGGTGCAGGAGCCTCTGCACTTAGCTGGAGAGAAAATCAATTTGACCTTCACTTAAGGGCTAATAGAGCCGATAGAACAGTAACTGTTTTAAAAGCCGTACCCGAAATGCCCTACATTAGGTTTGTAAATGAACTAAAGGCAGGTGCTGAAGGCACCGGAGACAAGGTTTACGCTTATTTACCACCACTTGGCAATACAGCCTATTTAAGAGGCAGCTGGGCTATTGGCATTTCAAAATCTGGTGTATCTGCAGCACTCCCCGATCCTGCTTTTGATGCGGCCTTTAGGCTACAGGATACTTTACAACGCATAGGCATAAGCGCAACAGAAACTCCTACAACAGCCAGACAATTGACTGCTGAACAAAAACCTATGCCGGTAGTTACCAAAAAACTATCAAAAATAAGCTCCCCTAACCTTAGTGAAATAGTATACTGGTTCAATAAAAAAAGTGTGAACTTGTATGGAGAGCATTTATTAAAAACTATTGCCTGGAAGTCGGGCAAAGAAGCTACTACACAAAACGGTGCCGCTACTGAAATTAATTACTGGTCAGCAAAAGGAATAGATAGCCGGGCTTTAAATATTCTGGATGGAAGCGGTTTATCGCCAGGCACCAGAGTTACCACTGCTGCAATGGCAAGCGTTCTGTTTCAAAGTCAAAAAGAAAGCTGGTTTCCTGCTTATTATGAATCTTTACCTGAAAACAACGGTATGAAACTTAAGAGCGGCAGCATTAACGATGTTTCGGCATATGCCGGATATTATACCGATAAGAACGATAATAAATATATTATTGTAATAAACATAAACAACTATTCCGGTTCCGGAATCAGTAAAAAATTATTCAGGGTTTTGGATGCCCTTAAGTAAAGTGATAAATTGCGGCAATTATGAAAAACACCCTTTACCTGCTCTTTTTAAGTCTTTTAAGCATTCCTGTCTTCGGTCAGTATGCCATTTCAAATACCGAAGCAACCACAGAAACCGTTGCTATAGTAAACAATGCCCCTGATATTGCAATTATACCAGAGCCCGTATCTGTTATAAAAAGTGAAGGATATTTTATACTTCCCTCAAATGTAGTAATACAAGCTCCGGCAACACCAGAACTAAAACAGGTGGTTGCCTTTTTACAGGAAAGGCTTTCTATTCCTACCGGAAGTTATGTTGCTGAGGTAAGCACTCCGGCTGCAGGCTCAACCATTAACCTCATTTTAAATGAAAAAACAAATTCAGCATTAGGTAAAGAGGGATACCAATTAACGGTAACACCTAATCATATTACCATTAAAGCAAACAAGCCAGCTGGTTTATTTTATGGCGCCCAGAGTCTTATTCAGCTATTTCCTAAAGAAATTGAGAGTAAAGAGGCTGTTGAAAATATAGAATGGAAGGCCCCTTGTGTAGAAATAACAGATTATCCGCGGGTTGGATGGAGAGGCTTGATGTTTGATGTTGCCCGTCACTTTTTCACCAAAGCAGAAGTAAAACAGTATATAGATGCAATGGTACGCTACAAATACAACATCTTGCATTTACACCTGACTGATGATGAGGGTTGGAGAATTGAAATAAAGGGCTTACCCAAACTAACTGAAATAGGTGCCTGGAATGTAAAAAAAATAGGTGAGTTCGGGAATTTCTTCCCTCCAGCTGCTGATGAGCCTCGTAATTATGGTGGCTTTTACACGCAGGATGACATAAGAGAACTGGTCCAATATGCGAAGGACAGGTTTGTAGATATAATGCCCGAAATAGATGTTCCGGGGCACAGTTTAGCGGCAATTGCATCTTATCCTGAACTGTCATGCACACCTGGTGCAGAGAACTATCGTGTACGTTCCGGCGAAAGAATTATGGACTGGTCAAGAGGCGCCCCTCCTATTGCTTTGGTAGATAATACACTGTGTCCGGCTAATGAAAAAGTTTACAGCTTTTTAGATACTGTAATTACTCAGGTTGCACAATTGTTCCCTTTCGAATACATCCATATGGGGGGAGATGAAGCACCGTTTAATTTTTGGGAAAAGAGCGACAGTATTAAAGCTTTAATGAAAAAAGAAGGCTTAAAAAACATGCATCAGGTTCAGGGTTATTTTGAAAAGCGTGTGCAAAAGATAGTAGAATCAAAAGGGAAGAAATTTATGGGTTGGGATGAGATTCTCGACGGAGATATGCCACAAAACACCTCAGTAATGAGCTGGAGGGGTATGAAATACGGAATTGAGGCTGCCAAAAGGAAACATGAAGTGGTGATGAGCCCTACTACGTATGCCTACCTTGATTATATGCAGGCTGATGTCATTACAGAACCTAAGGTATATGCTTCATTAAGATTAAGTAAATCTTATGAGTTTGACCCAATCCCTGCTGGTGTCGACAAAAAATACATTAAAGGAGGGCAGGCAAACCTATGGACTGAACAAGTTTATAATATCCGTCAGGCAGAGTACATGACCTGGCCAAGAGGTATGGCAATAGCAGAATCTGTATGGTCTCCTATTGAAAAGAAAAACTGGAATAATTTCTTTAACCGCGTTGAACAGCATTTTAAAAGGCTCGACGTAGCTGAAACAAAATATGCTCCCAGTGTTTATGATCCTATATTTAGCGTAAGCAGATCGGCAGATAAGCAACTTATGATTGAATTGAGCACAGAAGTGCCAGGGCTTGATATTTATTACAGCTTCGACAATTCATTTCCCGATCGTTTTTATCCTAAGTATACAGAAAAGTTATCGCCCCCTAAGGATGCCACTACACTTAAAGTGATTACTTACAAAGGAAAACAACCGGTAGGCAGAATGCTTGCTATGCCGGTTGATGAATTAAGCAGAAGATCTAGAAAATAAGATATTGAGATACTTTGTCCATATAGGCTATAATGGCCTGCATTATAACGGCTGGCAAAAGCAACCCGGGGTATTAAACGTGCAAGGGGTACTCGAAAAAGCACTAACACAGGTGCTAAAAACCCCTGTTTTTATTATAGGCTGCGGGCGTACAGATGCACATGTACATGCCAGTCAGTTCTTTTTTCATATGGATGTTGAAGATGAATGGGATTTCGACCTCTTGTTCAGGCTAAATAAGCTCTTACCTGCCAATATTGCCATATTTGATATCATTGCAATGGATGGCTTACAACATGCACGGTTCGACGCCGTACTTAGATCTTACGACTACTTTATCCACACCTATAAAGATCCGTTTCTTAATGGCCTAAGCTCGTTTTATTTACTAAAAGATCTTCATTTTGATCAAATGAAACAAGCGGTTGATGTACTTCCAAAGTATAAAGATTACAGAGCTTTTTGTACCAGCCCCGACAAATACGAACACACTATTTGCAATGTAATGGAAGCAAATCTGGCAATAGACCCCTCGGGCGACAAGTTACGCTTCCATATCTCTTCAAATCGCTTCCTAAGCAAAATGATCCGCATCATTATGGGTCAGTTGTTAAAAATAGGAAGAGGAGTTTTAAGTGTAGACGAATTTGAGAATTACCTTTTTACAAAACAGACTCCCGCTTTAATTACCCCTGCTCATCCCCAAGGGCTTTACTTATCAAAGGTCAGTTATCCATACTTAAATTTGCCTCGCAGAACCGCTTTTTCAGCCATTTTACAGAATCACGCCGACCTTTCCTGGAAAACATTATAAGGTATTGATTGTTAATATTTTGCTATTGATTATTAAGTTAGAATTAGTTAGCTTTAATAGACCAATATAAAAATAGGAGGCATTATCATGACTGTTATTCAAAAAATCGAGCGCTGGGGTGATGTACATCATGCCAAATGGTTAGACATTATCCGTATTGCTTTAGGTATTCTCATTTTTAGCAAAGGCATTGCAATTGTTAGTAACAGTGCTGCGCTTCAGGACCTGTTACTACAGAATAACGTATTTGGTTTTTCTGGAATGATGGCGAGTTTGGCCGTTCACATTGTAGGGTTTGTACATTTAGTTGGGGGTCTTTTAATAGCTATTGGGCTCCTTACCCGATTTGCATCCGTTATACAAATCCCAATACTACTGTGCGCAGTTTTTTTTGTAAACCTGGCACATGGTTTTTCAGCTCTGAATTCTGAATTGTGGCTTTCCATTATTGTATTGCTATTATTAGTTTTATTTTGGGTTGTTGGATCTGGTCCCTATTCGGTAGACCACTCTATGAAAAAGAGACAAGATATTAATAGATAAACGTATCTTTCGGCATATTTTATATGCATGAAAAGACTCTTGCTTATCGCATTACTATTATACACTTCGCATAGTTTTGCGCAGGATCCTACATTTACCTATTTTGACCTTACACGAAAAGGGTTCAACGAAAAGAATGCACTCAAAACCGCAGCTTTTGTGGAGCAGTATTGGCGTTTGCCCGGCAACAAAGGGTTTAACGAGAGCATTTATTATGTAGAAAACCTACTAAAAGAAGCCGGATTTGTAAAGGAACAAAATGACGAGGCGGAAGGCTTATTAACCTACCGCATCGAAAAACGTCCCATGAAACAAAATACGTGGGAGCCGGTTAATGCTGCAATAAGTATTGAGGGGGAACATGAACCGCTTTTAGAGTTTAAAACAAATCGTAATATGATTACAATAAACTCCGCTTCAACCCCTCCCGATGGCATTATGGCCGAGGTAATTTACATAAATCCCACCGAGATCAGCTCAATTGAAGATAAGGATGTTAAAGGTAAAATTGTATTTTCTGAAATTGGCTCGGGCAGATTATTCAACGTAGCCATCAATGCCGGGGCTTTGGGAGTGTTAGGGTATGCTATGCCTGCGTACACTCAACCTGAAAAACATCAAACTTCCATTCAATTCTCCGGAATTAATAATCCCGACAATAATGGCTGGGCTATTAACCTTTCATTTAAGGCTAAGGAACGCTTAAAGAAGGCCTTAGCAAAAGGCCCCGTTAAACTTAACGTTACCATACAAACCAACAGTTATGCTTCTGAAGAGTTAACCATAGTTGCTAACATAAAAGGGAAAACCAACCCAAATGAACGTTTTGTATATAGCGCTCATGTTCAGGAGCCAGGGGCAAATGACAACGCATCGGGCGTAGGAACATTAGCCGAAATGGCAAGACTCTCGGCCTCATTGGTAAAATCAGGAAAACTTATCCCTCAAAGAACCTTAACATTTTTATGGGGTGACGAAATTGTATCAACCCAAAGATATATCAAAGAGAATAATGAAAGAGCCAAAGGAATTATGTGGGGAATGAGTTTGGATATGGTTGGCGAAAACACAGAGAAAACAGGAGGATCTTTTCTTATAGAAAAAATGCCGGATCCTTCAGCAATTTGGACAAGAGGCAACGATAAACATTCGGAGTGGGGCGCAGGTGATGTAAAAGAAAAAGACCTTTTTCCTCATTACTACAATGATCTGGTAATGAAAATCTGTACCGACCAAGGTAAACATGCAAACTGGAAAGTCAATTACAACCCTTTTGAAGGTGGCAGCGATCATACACCCTTCCTGAAAAGTAAAATCCCCGGCTTACTCCTGTGGCATTTTACAGATGTTTTTTACCATACTGATAACGACAGGATCGATAAAGTATCTGCTGTAACCATGAAAAATGTTGGCATTAGTGCTTTAACTACAGCCTATTTACTTACAACTGCAGATGAGAGCACAGCTTTATTTACCATTAATGAAGTAAAAACTGCCGCTTTAATCAGATTAAAAACAGAATTTGACTTAAGCAAGCAAGCCATCAATAATGGAACATCTAACGTTTCGCAAGAGGGGCACATTATATCAACCTGGGGTAAATATTATACAGATGCTTTGGCCACCATTTCTTCAATCCCTGTAAAAACCGAAACTACAAGAATAGGCTCGACAATTAAGTATGCGGTATTAGAAGTAGAAAAACAAACCAATCAATATCTGGAAGATTTAAAATAACTGAGCTACAGCCTTGTCAGGGGTTAAGTTTATTCCCTCAATACTTAAAGCAGCACGCTTATAGAATGGATTTCTCTCTGCCAGTTTCGACTCGATAAAGCCAATCAGTTGCTCCTCATTCATATCTTTTAATAGAGGGCGCTTCTCTTTACCTTTTTCTAATCTCTTAGCTAAGGCAATCGGAGTCATTTCTATATAAAGTGTAGTTCCGTTGTTATTCATCCAATCCATGTTATCAAAATAACATGGAGCACCCCCACCTGTTGCAACAACACAGTTTTCAGGATAATTATATTCTTTAAGAACTTTGCTTTCCAGAGCTCTAAAAGCAGCCTCTCCATGGCTTGCAAAGTAATCTCCAATATTAGAACCTACTTCGTTTTCCAGCACATGGTCAAGATCTATAAAATCATAACCTAACTTTACGGCTAGTTTTTTACCGAAAGTACTTTTACCGCATCCCATAAATCCAATCAGAAATATCTTCATTCTTAAGCCAATTTTACCCTCGGATCAACAAAGGCATATAATATATCTACAAAAATATTAATTACTACAAAAACAAAGGCAATAAAAAGTATGGAACCCATCACCACCGGAAAGTCCGACATTTCCAGTGCACTCACAGTTGTGCGTCCTAAACCATTATAACCAAAAATATATTCAACAAAAAATGAACCTGCCAGTAACGAAGCAAACCACCCCGAAATGGCAGTAATAACGGGATTTAAAGCATTTCTAAGTGCATGCTTGTAGATGATTGCGTTTCTACCCAAACCCTTAGCCCGCGCGGTTCTAATGTAGTCCTGCGCTAAAACATCCAGCATCGCACTGCGCGTAAGTTGTACAATAATAGCCAGAGGCCTTAACCCAAGCGTTAACATTGGCAGCCACAGATTTTTCCAGGTGGTCACCTCTCCCTCAAATGGGTCATAGCTATACAAGCTGCCAGACATATTTAATCCGGTATAATCGCTAAGTACAAAGCCAAAAAGCCAGGCTATAATAATCCCTGCAAAAAAAGATGGGGCCGATATCCCCAAAATAGCAAACGCATTGGCAAGCTTGTCAATCCAGCTATCTTTGTGCACAGCAGATAACACACCTAGAAAAACGCCTATTATTGTAGCAAATATCATAGCCGTAAGAGCTAAAATAAACGTATTAGGAACAGTTTCAGTAAGAATGGTTGTAACATCACGCTTAGTTTGATAAGAGCGCCGCAAATAAGGCCATTTAAAGGCAACCACATCATCACCAAGGGGAAACAGCTTTATATAGCGGTACTTATCTTTGGTTTCCTTATTATTATCATGCAAGCCTATTGGCGAAAGATCGTTTAAATAAAGAAAGAATTGTTCTGGTTTGGACCTATCCAGGCCAAACTCTTTACGTACAGCTTCTAATGACTGCACATCAGATCGCTGCCCCATGGTCATCCTTGCCGGATCTCCGGGCAATACGTTAAACAATACAAAAACCACTACAATTACGCCCGCCATAACGGCAAATCCATAAATGAATTTTTTAAAAGCGTATTGCAACATGATTATTTAGCAAAATACATTTTAGTAAGTTCGTCAAAAGAAGGGACATTATTATAATGCCATTTATTTACCACAACACCGTTTTTTAACAAAAGTACACCAGGGTTTGCCCTAACCATACTTTTTAAAGGAACAGCATCAGCATAAAAAATCTCGCTAAACAGTTTCATTCTTTTGCTGTAAGCATCTGCATCCTGCGCTGAGCTGGAAGTTAACAATACCGACCTGATATTGAATTGCTCTGTTGCATTTAATGCGATGGCATTTATTTTGGCCATACCTTCCTCATTAGAATCTTTTAAATTGTAGGCTACAATTACAAGATTGTAATAAGGATTTTCTATCAGCTCTTTGGTATAATCAGTGCCCGAAGCATCGGTTATTTGCAGGTCTTTTATTTTAGGTTCATAACCTTTTTTAATCAGTTTACTTTCCGGATCTCCAATAATTTCCCAGTTATCATCCTTCCAGATTTCTGTTTTCAGATAATCTTTATCACTCATCACCTTTGTTTCACCTGTTTCTTTATTCTTCATGTTATACATGATTAAGTATTCATCAGGCTTTGCCCCTGCCGGTATCTTCATCAGCTCAGGCAAGCTGGCGCCAACCTTATACGGCAGAAAATCTAATATTGGCAATCTGCTATAGGTAAACTGACTAAACATCAGTGAAAAAGTAAGTACAATAGCAAATAAAGCACTTTGCCATCCGGCATGGTTAGTAACAGGATTTATCTTGTCGCGGTTTCTGAATAAAAAAACAATCATCACCAGTAAAACAAGGTCTTTAGAAAACGATTGCCATGGCGTTAATGGAATGGCATCGCCAAAACAACCACATGAGGTTACTACTTTAAATGCTGCCGAAACAAAGGTTAGAAATGTGAAGAAAATAATAACTACCAATAAACCGGTGGTTACCTGCTTGCGCCAAAAACCAAAAAGCAATAAGGCGCCCAGCACAATTTCGAACACACAAAGCAGTATTGCAATTCCGGTAGCCATACCGCTAAGAAATGGCATATGAAATACCTCGAAATACTCCTGTAGTTTATAGCCAAACCCAAGCGGATCGTTTGCTTTTATTAACCCTGAAAATATAAAGAGGATACCAACAAATATCCTGCAAAAGTTTAGTACCGCTTTATTCATTGTCTACCTGCTATTTTACGCCCAACTTAATTAAAGCAAAAACAGCATAATTTAACATATCCTGATAATTTGCATTTACTCCTTCAGAGGCAAGGGTCTGCCCCAGGTTGTCTTCTATTTGTTTTACCCTTAATATTTTCATTAAAATCAGATCTGTTAAAGAGCTGATTCGCATGTCTCTCCAGGCCTCACCATAGTCGTGATTTTTGGCAAACATAAGTTCTTTAGTGCCATTTACCTTCTCATCAAAAAGCTTCTCTACCATTTCTACACCCAGTTCATATGGATCATCTTCTCCCAGTTCAAGTTGCATCATTGCAATTGCACAATAATTAATAATCCCTATATATTCAGAAACCACATCTTCTCCTACTTTAGATACCTTCTTTTCTTCCAGCGTACGGATTCGCTGTGCTTTAATAAAAATCTGGTCTGTTATAGAAGCCGGCCTTAGTATCCGCCATGCTGTTCCATAGTCGTTTGTTTTCTTTAAAAAAAGCGATTTGCAAACCGCTATTACCGAGTCAAATTCTTGTGAAGTGTTTGTTGCCAAAACGATTAAAATAATAAGTTTACATCCGTTTTAATACAGTATTCTAATTGAGTAAAATCATTTAAAGATTTTATCTAAGTTTGTATTCAAACAATGGCTAAAGATACATTTTTAAACCGAAAGACTACACTAAACGTCAAAGGCAAGCTGACGGATATAAGTGCTCCATGTGTAATGGGCATCCTTAATCTAACCCCAGACTCTTTTTACAATAACAGCAGGGCCGGTTCTTTAGACGATGCATTGCAAAAAGCGGAAGCATTTCTGAAAGATGGGGCTAAGTTTATTGATATAGGGGCGTATTCCTCTCGTCCTGGTGCAGCAGAAGTAAGTCCGGATGAAGAGTTAAAAAGAATAGTTCCGGTTGTAGAGGCTATCACAAAAAAGTTACCTGAAGTAATCATTTCTATAGACACATTTAGGGCCAGAGTGGCGAAAGAAAGTATAGAAGCAGGTGCTCATATTATAAATGATATCGCATCGGGCGATATGGATGAAGCCATGTTTGAAACTGTTGCTTCACTTCAGGTGCCATACATTATGATGCATATGAAGGGAACGCCTCAAACCATGCAGCAACAAACAGAATACAAAGATCTCACCTTAGACATTACAGATTATTTTTCTCATAAACTCGCAGAATTACAGAAACTGGGGGTAAAAGATATCATACTGGATCCCGGATTTGGGTTTGCAAAAACTTTAGATCAGAATTATCAGCTATTAAATCAGCTTCAGGACTTTAATATCTTTGAGCTCCCCCTGCTTGTAGGCTTTTCAAGAAAATCAATGATCTATAAATTCCTGGGCTTAACCCCGCAAGAAGCACTTAACGGAACATCGGTATTGAATACTATAGCCCTGTTAAAAGGGGCAGGCATTTTGCGTGTTCACGATGTGAAAGCTGCATTAGAGTGTATTGCTTTAGTTCAAAAGACGCAGCAACAATAAAAATCCATAACTTGGCAATAATGAAAGGCTTAGAATTTGATTTCTTAAAAGTAACAGTAACAGATGCGGTCGACATTATTCTTGTCGCTTTAATCATCTATTACATCTATAACCTGATTAAGAATACCCTGGCGGTAAACCTATTGTTAGGTATGGTAATCATATTGGTAATACACTGGGTTGTAGATGCATTAAAGATGAATTTACTATCCACCATTATTAACCAGTTTATGAGTGTGGGTATAATAGCCCTCATCATTATTTTCCAGCCAGAGATCAGGCGTTTTTTGTTACTCATCGGGAAAAATACATTTCTACAGCAAAACAAAGCCTGGTGGGGTTATCTGTTTGGAAGTAAAAACATTGAGCGCGACAATTTAGTAAGGATAAAACCCATTATCGATGCTTGCAAAAGCATGAAAAAATCCAGAACAGGAGCTTTAATTGTATTTGTTAAGTTTTACGACGATCAGCTTTTTGCCAATAGCTGTGAGGTAATAGATTCAAAAATATCAAAGCGCCTTCTTGAAAGTATCTTCCAAAAATACAGCCCACTCCATGATGGAGCCGTTGTTATTGCCGAAAACAAGATCAAAAGTGCCAGCTGTATCCTTCCTTTAACGGATAATGATAAATTACCACCTCAGTTTGGTCTTCGTCACCGGGCCGGCATTGGTGTTTCCGAAACTACAGATGCCGTCGCGGTAATAGTCTCAGAAGAAACCGGCGAGATTGCCTATGCAAAACAAGGCCGTGTAAGAATGAATGTATCTTTTGGGGAGTTGGAGAAGCTTCTTAATAAAGATTTTTAAATTAAGTGATCTGTTCATGGGCTGGAACAAATTGTGCTGAAGGTTGCAAATGGTTCCTAGGCCCCATCTCAGACACTGAATTTAAAGTAAACCGCATTGGGGGGAAGGGTTAATGCAACAAAGCTAACATTCTTACTTTACTTAAAAATCACCTTATTCGAAAAGGCCTTGGTGCTGTTGCTTTTCGCAACAGATGCCAGACTTAGAGAAGAACGGTTATTTTTTTCCCTTTAATCCTAAACCTCACAAAACCCGTATTCTCTAATGACTTTAAAGTCGCAGAAACATTATCAAACCTTGAAACCGACAGACTAAACAATTCCTTACTTACATTTTTACCTGAATAAACTATTTCAACATCGTACCATCTTGCAATACTTTTCATTATAGTTTCCAAAGTTGCATCTTCAAATAAAAACAAGCCATTTTTCCAGGCAACCGCTTCTTTAATATTTGCAGGAACGATGTCCAAACTATCCTTTTTATTTACAGATTGTTCACCAGCATTTATAATATGATTATAATTGATTTTACCAACCCCTTCAAGCAGTGTGGTTTTTATCGCCTGATCATCAGGATAACCAGATATATTAAAGCGTGCCGCCTCAACCTCAACCCTTTGTTTTCCTGAAATCACTATAAAAGGCGCATTTACGGGCGTAATCTTCGCAACTTCAAAATAGGCCTCACCACTCAGCTCCACTTTACGTTCCTTATTTCTGGCAAAAGATGCCGGATACGTTAATTTAGATGCTGCATTTAACCAAACCTTAGTGCCATCAGGCAAACGAACCTGATATTGGCCTCCCAAAGGAGTTTCTAGACTGTTAAAACCAACATTTACCAGTGTATCAGAACCAAGCGCATTTTCATGCACAGCATAAGTAATTTGTCCGCTTCCCGTTCTCACAATGCTAGATCCCGATTCCTCTCCCAGAATTCCATCGGGCGCTGCATCCAGGCTAATTTTTTTACCACTCGCCAAGGTTAATGTTGCTCTGCTGCTACCCGCATGAATATCTCTTTTAGCAAATCTGTTTTCTTTTAAAGGTTTTGGATGATGATTATAAAAAATTGCCCCAACTGCACAAGCTATTAAGGCCAAACAGGCTACTGCTAAATATCTAAATGCCCATCGGTCGTAGAATATTGGCTTTTTTTCTGGTGCTTCACTCATTTTTACATTTCCTTTTCAGTTTTAGTTAAATTTTATTTTAATGAATCTGGGCCTGTATAAATGAGGCTCTGTTTCAAGATCTTTAAAGAAATCAAAAGAATTAACATTATAACTGATTAAAAGTTCTCCTTTTTCAGATAAACTTGGATGGGCCTTGGCATTATATGAAAAATAACTCTTCTTATTTAATGCATCAGAGGTGTCCCACAATTTTATTATTGGCCCAAAAGGCCCAATAGGACTTTTCCCTAAGCGCATACCAACCATCCTTCCCATCCCACTCTGCTGAAAAATTAAAGCATATCTCCCATCTGGCAATACCGACACGCTAAGCTCATTAGAAACCTGATCTGTTATGGCCTCGGCCTTCTTAATATCCGTGTTCCATGTTGCACCATCCCAGAACCGCCACTTAGCATAGTCATCAAATTCTTTAGGCTTTACCCTTGCTGCCAGCATTTTTTTAGCCATTCCTTTTACACCATAAACGTAAATATAGCCATCAGGATTGGGCGCACCAGCCTTAGCTGTATTTACAAATATGCCCGCACCAAACGATCCCATTTCCTTTCCAGTTTCACTGCTGCTTAAATAAAATGGAGTATCCTTTTGTTCGAAATTACTGTAAGGAGGCTTTTCATTTTCCGTAATTTTTATTAGAGTATTGCCAACTTCCGAGAAGCCAAAAGCCCCATCACTAACCTGTTTAACCCTATATCCAAAAATGTAGATGGCATTATTCTGTTCCTGATTTACAAAACCATCTCCAAGCCAATAATAATCCGTAGGACCAGTTAATGGAGTTTTTGGAATAAATATCGTTTCCGCGCCACCCTTCTCATCTTTTTTCCAATAAAAAGTCAGGTTTTCCGCTATAGGTTTTCCGCCCTTTAATATCGCTACGCTATTATGAATCATCTTAGCTCCGGGTTCCATTTTATTATTTTTAATGTTCCCGATCATACTATCACTAAAAATAAAGAGTGTCTTCTTAGCTTCCGGTTTACCCGCCTCTACCCCATTTAATGGGATTGTATAAATACCATCACCACCAAACCACCCATTATTTCTGGCAAATAAATTTGTCCACTCTTTATCTTCGGTTACCGTAAATTTTATTTCTGTCAAATCCTGGGCGTAAGCACCGGTAAACGAGCCGGCCAGGCAACACAATAAAACGATCTTTTTTACGCCTAATGTAAATTTTAGTCTATTCATCACACATAAATATATTAAAAACTATTATATAGAATATGATATATAGAGTTATACGTATATTAAGCTGTTCTTTATTAAACCGTTTCAATGAAAATTAAGTCCCTCCTTCCCGGCACATTTATCAGAAAAATAACCTGCAGTTTATTCCTTTTAACAAGTGCCTTAATTTCATTCTGTCAGGAACAGAAACCAATTAAATTCACACTCCTCTTTAATAAAACAGTACAGCAAATACATAACATTGGCGCATCTGGTTGCTGGTATACAGAAGAAATTGGCAAGCAATGGCCATTAGCCGAAAAGCAGCATATTGCCGAATTGTTATTTAGTAAAGAATTAGGAAAAGACGGCAGACCCAAAGGCATCGGCCTATCTGCATGGCGATTTAACATTGGCGGAGGAACTGCAGAGCAAGGCGACAGCAGTGGAATTGCAGATCCCGCACGTCGTGTGGAGTGTTTTCTATCTCCTGATGGAACTTACAACTGGAACAAGCAGCAAGGATACACCTGGATGTTGCAGCAAGCAAAAAATTATGGGGTAAAGGATTTAATTGCGTTTGTAAATAGCCCCCCTGTACAATTTAACAAAAACGGTCGCGGTTACAAATCACATAAAGATGGTTCCACAAACTTAAGGCCCGACAAATATGATGCTTATGCAAATTTCCTTACCGAAGTAATAAAACATTATGATAAAATGAACCTCCATTTTAACTACATAAGCCCAATAAATGAGCCCCAATGGGATTGGCTAAAAGCATCTAACCAGGAAGGTAGCCCCTGGACAAATGAAGAAATGTTTAAAACCATTAAGTCTTTAAACACCAGTTTGGCAAAGCAAAAGCTCAACACAAAAATACTAACTACTGAGGCAGGTCAGCTCGATTACTTATATGCCGACAAAGGAAGAACATCACGACAGATAGACAGTTTCTGGAATCCAAAAAGCCCTTTTTACATAGGCAATTTTAGCAATAGTACAAAGTTTGTTGAAGGCCATGGTTACTTTACAGAAAATGGAGATGAGACCCTTATAAACACCAGAAAATCTTTAAGAGATACCTTAAAAAAATACAAAGGTCTGGAATATTGGCAATCAGAATACTCAATGCTTGGCAATGGCTATAAAGATAAAATAGCAGGCAAGCCTAACGAGATGGACCATGCGTTATTCCTTGCAAAGGTAATTAACCATGATTTTACTGTCGGAAATGCTTCTGCCTGGCATTTCTGGAATGCATACGAGCCAGGAAGTCCATTAAACCCACGTTATTTCCTTATTGCATTAAACCCGCAAAGAGCAAGCAAACCTGAAACCAGATACACCATAACTAAAAACCTATGGGTATTGGGGCATTACAGTCTATTTATCCGCCCAGGTATGGTTCGGATAGAAACACAAAGAAACGATGGGTTAAGCGACATGGAGATTGCCCAGCAGGTAATGATTTCTGCATTTAAAGATCCAAAAGGGAAAAACGTAGTTGTAAACGTAATTAACTACACCAAAGAAGCTAAAAAAGTTGACTTTGAATTTAAAGACTTCCTTAAAGGAAAGCTTAAAAAGCATTATATAACATCTGAAAAGCAAAATGACAATATACGCCCTTATCCAATAGCAGACACTACTTTACCTCCACGTTCAATAAGCACTTTTATATTCGCTGCTCCTTAAACTAAACTTTCAAAACGCAAAAAGAGGGCATCAGAATTATTCTAATGCCCTCTTTTTATATTTTATTATTCTTAGCAGTACTGATCAAAAGCACCAATAAGGCTATCTGCAATCATTTGTGCAGGGCGACCTTCAATTTGATGACGCTCAATCATGTGAACCAGTTTACCATCCTTAAACAAAGCCATTGAAGGTGATGACGGTGGGAAAGGCAACATATAACCTCTAGCTCTGTCAACCGCTTCTTTTTCCATACCAGCAAAAACCGTTACCAATTTTGTAGGGTGTTTTTCGTTAGCAGCAGCTAATTTTGCAGCCGGACGCGCATTTGCAGCCGCACAACCACATACCGAGTTCACTACTACAAACACTGTTCCTTCGCTTGTTATAGCACTATCAACTTCCGCAGCAGTTTTTAATTCTTCAAAACCTACGTTTGTAAGTTCAGCACGCATTGGTTCAACTAAATATTCTGGATACATATACTTAATATTTTTATAAATTTTCTTTCTTTAAGTATACAAAGGTACAGCACCTGCAACTAGCATCAAAGTATTGGCCATAAGACCACTATAGTTTTACCTTTAAATTACTTTGTGGTAAACACATTAGAATAAAAAAGCCCATACCATGTACAATGATACGGGCTTTTTTGAGCGTACAATATCTGCTTACAATTGAATAGTTTTTGTAAAAATCGGATCTCTGTCTTTTACTATTCTTTCAGATCCTTGATCAATTACTTTTCCATTAACCTCAACTTTGTAGGTAACCGTAAAAGGCGTTGCTCCAAATTCAAAACCGCCAATAATTAAAGCCCCAGTATAGAAACTATCAGCTGATTCTATCACTATTGTCTTTCCCCCGTTAAAATTATCGGTACCCAGATTTAGCGAGGCGCCTTTTACCAAAACTCCATCAACATTCCAATCTACAGTTGACCCATTTGTTTTCGACGCAACAAGCGTTACATCAAATTTATCACTTTCCGCCTTTTTAAAGTCACTCGAAAGAGTTAAAGTGATTTTTGCTTTCTTTCCGCTTGAAGGGCCATCTCCACCATCTTTCTTTTTACACGAAAATAAAATGGTTAAGGCAGCTATACCGCAGGCAAGCATCATTACATTTTTTTTGATTTTCATAGGTTGTATTTCTTATTTGTCCAAAGTTACCTCCACAAAGCAGGTAGGGCAATAACTGCAAGCAGTCATTTACAGATAGCTGTTTTCAGCTATATTCTATATTTTATTTCCATAAGCTGCAGATTATGCTTAACCTTATCAGGAGATAAAAATCACCCTACATCCTACCAACCAATGAAAACGTATTGCTTTATTTTACTTCTTTTGCTGACCGCCACCAGGAGCAGCGCACAATTTTCTACTCCAGACAAGTATCTCGACAGCCTTAATCAACTCATCAGTAAAACCGAATCCGACAGTATAAGATCCCGTAATTACTTCCTGTTAGCTGACTATTGGAGAGAACAAGATACCGTTAAAGCAAAAGCTTATCTGGAAAAAGGCAAGGCTTTTGCCGATAAATATCCTTACATGAAAGCCATGTACTATTCCTATTTGGCTAATTATTATTTAGGGATAGACAATACCAAAAGTGAAATCAATTATTTAAAAGCTGATAAAGAGCTTTCTGTTTTCAAGACCAAAGAAGCCTACCAGGAAAGGGCTGGAGCCTGGCATAACTATGCTTTGGTGCAGCAACATCAGGATGACCATAAAGGAGCCTTAGATGCTTTGATTAATCATGTGCTTCCATTATCAAAAAAAGCAGAAGACAAAATATGGCTGGGTACTGAATATATTTCAATAGCTACCATTTTTATGAATATAAAGCAGTACAAAAAAGCAATCCCCTATCTAAATCAAGGTATTGAACACTTTCAGAACGCGCCCCGTAGTCAATATTTTTTACTGGTAAATGCGTACTTAACTGCAGCAGACAATTACTCAGGCTTAGAGAACTATAAGCAAACTAAAAAATATCTGGATTTAGCCAAAACACTGTTAGACAGATCAAAAAACATAGTTTCTCATTATCGGATAGAAGTATTTCAACTCGACTATTACAAATGTGCCACAACATATTTTGTGGCTACCAAACAACATCAAAAAGCATTACAACATGCCGATGAGGCAATTAAACTGGCCAAAGAGCTCAATGATAATTATTCCCTACAGGAAATCGCTTTTGATAAACACACTATTCTTATTGAACAAAAACGTTATCCTGAAGCAGAAAAAATTCTGATTGAGCTGGTAAATCTAAAAGAGACAACCTCTTTAACTCAAAATCGTTTAAAAACATTTGATGCGTTGGCCAGCCTTTACCATACAACAGGCAATATGGCAAAAGCCTACGCCTGGTTAAAAAAGAGCAAAAGCCTAGGAGATAGTTTAAGTGAAAGCAAACTAAAAACCGATATAAGTAACCTTGAAATAAAATACAAAACTGTAGAAAAGGAGAAAAAAATTGTTTCCCTGAATGCCGCAAACGAAAATGCCAATAATAAAATCAAGCAAAACCTTTTGCTAAACTGGCTATTAGGTCTCATTAGTGTATTTTTATTAGTAATTATCATTTTGGGCTGGTTCTTTTACAGAAATAGTAAGAAACTGGCAGCACAAAAAGAACTTTACCATCAACAGCAGCTGAGAGATATAGAAAGACAACGGCAAATAGACGTGGTCCAGGTAATGCTGGAGACCAAGGAGGATGAACAAAACCGCGTAGCCCGTGACTTGCACGATGGTTTGGGCGGAATGCTATCCGCTGCTAAGGTCAATTTAACCCACTATACACAGGAAAAAAACAACAATACCGATGTTGAACTGGATAACATAGTTATTCAACTGGAAAATGCGATAACAGAACTTCGACGTATAGCCCACAATATGATACCAGGAATGCTTTTAAAACTGGGTCTAGAGGCAGCATTACGTGATTTATGCGATACATTAAGCACTCAAAATCTGGATGTTGTGTTTCAATGGCTAAACATACAGACTGAACCACCTGTTCAGGAGCAAATTACCATTTACCGCATTGTACAAGAAGCCCTTGCTAATGCTGTTAAACATGCCAATGCCAAAAATATCCTTTTACAATGCACACAAAGTGAGCATATTTTTTTCATTACTATTGACGACGATGGTAAGGGTTTCAATGCTGACAAGCCGATCAAAAACCAAGGCATGGGACTAAAAAACATGAAAAGCAGAGTTGAGCATTTAAACGGAACAATAGAAATTTTATCAAAAGAGAACGAACAAGGTACATCCATAAATATAGAACTACATGTTAATTCCTAAACCCACCCTTGCCATTATAGACGACCATCCAATTGTTATTGAGGGGTTGACTAAACTTTTAATGAAGAAAGAAAAATTTAACCTTATTGGCAGTTTTACCAATGGCCAGGATTTCATTTCCTTTTTAAAAACCACTCCCATTAACATTGTGCTTTTAGACATTGTTTTACCAGGTATTGATGGCATGGATTTATGTAAAGAAATAAAAAACATCTCTCCCACAACAATTGTCCTGGCCTTTAGTAATCACCAGGAAAGAAGCGGTATCATGAAAATGCTTGAAAATGGGGCAAGTGGATATGTGCTAAAAGATGCTTCTATAGATGAACTTATGTTTTGTATTGATGAGGCCATGAATGGCAGGATCACATTTAGCAAGGCCATTAACGACATTCTTATACAAGCACAACTAAAAGAAAACAGAGTAGCCAAGCTCACACAAAGAGAAACCGAAATTCTAAAACTAATTGCCAATGGAACCACAACACCCCATATTGCCGAGCTCCTTTTTTTAAGCAAGTTTACAGTAGAAAATCATCGAAAAAATATATTACAAAAGCTAAAGGCTAAAAATGTAGCTGAACTGATAAGCATTGCTAACCAGCAAGGTTTGCTTTAATTCATCATCATTTTTTACCTCCCTTTTTCCCAAATTGTCGTGGATAATAAGACAAAGTGGTCATAAAATACTGCTGCAAAACATTTTGCCTGCCCACAGTAAAACTGTTAGCACTTCCATAGTTAATTACACTGCTGTTCTGGTGCAATAAATCGAGGGCCGAAAACTTAAACTCGGCATTATTGCCTTTAAGAAAACGATATACGGCACTTGCATTCCAAATGGTAAAGTTAATATCCTTAGCATTTGAAGATGAGCTGTTGTTAAAGGTGATGTTACTGTTTAAGGTAAATTTCTTGGTTACATTGTAACTGGTGCTCAAGGTTGTACCCAGGTTTTTACCATTATACCCTGTATTAAAAGCTTCCTGTCTGGATTTATAGGTAGACATAGACTGATTTAGCGCTACAGCCAGATAGCTTTTGTAGGTATAATTAACATTGGCATTGGAGTTGGTATTTAAATTGGTTGAATAAGTAAACACGTTATTGGTGTATCCGGGGTTCCTGTTCGTATTCAAATCTGTACTTAAATATAGCTGCAGTTCTGAAGACTTAAATTTATAAGCTTTTCTAACATAACCATACAAGTTCAGGTACTTATGCCCATCCGCATTTACCAGAAACACCGTTCGCCTGTTCTGCTCATCTATTAAAAGGCTATCTACAATATTATCATCTACTATACCTGCACTTGCTCTGAAATAATAATTAAGGGTATTTTTATTACGCTGATCGTTATGACTAAAATTAAAAGCCAATTCCTGCTGTACAGACTTCCTCAGGTTAATATTACCCCTTTGCAGGTAATACAAATTAGTACTATCGGTTAACGGAGCCAATTGCTGTATGGTTGGAATTCTTAACGTTGTATAATAATTAAGGCTGTAATTTCTGGAGTATTCTCCGTATTGATAGTTATAATAGTCTATGCCCGCGTCCGGAACAAACTTCTGGTAACTACGTTTGATGTTTTGAAAAGAGCGATCAGAACGGTTGTCTTGCGACATCATGATCATTTTTGGATGAAACCTTATCGTAAGTGTTTTGTAGTACCTGTTGGATAAGCTTTTCTGAAAGGATTTTTCAATACCTATGCCTGGTGTTTCTTCAAGCAAAGTTGTTTTCACACGGTTACCTAAATAAGCATTCCCCCTGTAAATGTTGGTTACCGTATCTAAATCCTGAACATGATTGTCGTTATCGTCTGTTCTTAAGCTTAGCTTATTGGTTATTTTAAAGTTTAAGGTTGAAAAATTTTTGGATGTAAAAAGTAGCCTTTGTGCATTTGGAATAGTTAAATTTAACTCCTGACTAGAACCATTACTTTTGGTATCGTATTTACGGTTAAATTTCTGGTTCTGTGTAGAATTGACAAAGGACTTAAATTCAGTAATATTTACGCGTTGCCCCTCGTTTTCGTATCCCTGTAATTTAAAATCCATATTGAGCCCGGTAAATCGTGTTTTGTTTGTATAAAATGAAGGAGAATAATAATAGCTCCCGTTCACATTATAGTTAGCATTCTGGTTATGACTCGTATTGAGCGAGTTATTTGTACTTGTAAGTGCATTTTCAAGCGTTCCGGCCGTCCTGAAAGTTTGATCAACATTCTCTCCGTTAAAGAAATTCACAGCCTGCGAAAGATTTAACCTATGGCCCCTTTTTGCCAGTTCATAGTTTGAATCGAAACGCTGATTGGTATTTGATGAGGAACTGATGCTGTTTCCATTCTCTATATTCTTAGCAGTGCTGTTTATTGAAGTAGTAGTTTGGGTTTCCGTCAAATTATCGCTGCGTCTGTCCTGTATAAAGTAATTGGCTTTAAGCGTGCTCTTTTTCTGATACGTGGGCTTCTCTATAAAATCATAAGCGAAATTTGCCCCAGCAGAACGAGGCCGGTTTAACCCGGTAGCTCTAAAATCGGGCTGATACTCAACGTTGGTTCCCCCGCCCTTAAATGTACTGTTAGCCATCAAACTTTCAGTATTATAGGCAGTTTTGTTAATATTGTTCATTGCCCCTACCAAAGCTAACTGCATTTTTGGCGAATACATGTTGATACTCGCATCTGCCTCATAACGCTTGTCTGTACCATACCCAAAACCAATTTTACCAAAAAAGCCAATGTCTTTTCCCTTTTTCAGTTTAATGTTCATTTCCAAGGTCGAATCTGCACGCGTACTTTGCTGATCCCTGGCTGTATTATACACTTGTATTTTTTGAATTGAGTTCTTTGCCAGATTTTGCGTAGCTATTTTCATATCGCCACCAAAAAATGATTTACCATTTACCAGTAAATTTTTAACCTCACGTCCGTTCACAGTAATTTTCCCATCTCCCCAAAGGGTAACATTTGGTATTTTTCTAAGCAAATCTTCAACCACTGCATTGCTATCCAGTTTAAAAGCCGCAGCATTAAACTCAAGTGTATCGCCATTCATACTTATTGGTGGTACAGAAATCTCTACATCTTTAAGCATTACATCCCTTCTGTTTACCACTATGGTCCCTAAATCTACAATGTTTTTACCCGCAGGTATGGTAAAGTTTTTTTTGAATGTTGCATAGCCTACATGACTAACATCAACCCTTAACGGAACATTAATTGGGAGGGTTTTAAAATTAAATTCACCGTAATTATTGGTAACCTGGTAACTTATCAAAGTGCTGTCTGCAGCTTTGTACACAGACACTGTGGCCGATTTGAGCACATAATTTTGCACTGTATCTCTAACAAGCCCTTTTGCCACACCCGCGGGCACAGGATTTGCAGTTTGCGCCTTTGCATTAAAAACAGTTACAGCCAATATCATGACCACAACGAGAGCGTAAATTTTATACATGGAGAGCTAGTTTTTCTTTGGTTTTAATTGAATAATTACGGGATTACTTTTTCTGTTTTGGGTTTTAAAATATTCGGTAAGTGCAGCATTGTACTTTCTATTTTTTTCATCATTCTGTTCTTTAAAAGTAAACATCGTTAAAGAAGAATAGCTTGTGTAAAAATAGTCGGGCGTTACCACATGGAAGCCATGATTTGTAAAATCATACTGAGATGTTAAATCCGTAATCGGCAGAAATTGAGAACTAGAATCAGGTTCAATATCTGCTAAAGAAGTCAGCTCAGTCGATTTTAAATTATAAATAAAAGCTTTCTTTTCGTCCCGGCTCCAATTCCAGTTTCTTACCTGAAAATACAAGTTGTCGCCGTGCAAATAGCTGTTTGCCATTTCAAAAAATAAATCGCGGTTCCGCTCAAAATACTCGTATCGTTTCCCCTTATATATCGGATTCGTCCCATAATCCATAGGAAGAGAATTTGCGGCCGGAAAAAATATCTGATAGGCTAACGAAAGACCTTTTGAACTTAACTTATAAATATTGTACTGATAGTTCTTTATATAAAGAAACTCATCAGGGTTACCATAATCATAGATACTGCCGCCATGCCAGCCATCGTCGTTTTTATAATCGCCGGAACGATATGGAAAATAGGCTTCTACTTTCTTGTTATCCTTAACTAAGCTAAGGTGATAATAAGTACTATCCTTATCCTTTTTATCCAGGTAATTCTGGTCTATTACAGTACCATCACCAAATTTTTTATAATTGGCATATTTATCATCCTTATCTACAACAACCTTTTTTACCAGTTTACCTGTCAAATCAAAATAATGCAATTTCTTTCCAGATTCAATCTGGATCAGTGTTTTGCCATCTTCCGTTTTCAGGTCAAAACCATAAAAAGCCTGGGGGTCTTTTACATCAGGATCCTTTTCTATTTTACTGGCATTAACCTTAGCCACATATTTTCCGGTTTTAGTAAATATTAAAACAGCTTTAGTTTCCCAGTCAAAAACGAAATAGTTATCGTTGGTCATTTTAAGCTGACTTATAGAACCAAAAAGGCTCTCTTTAGTAGTTTCCAGTGGAATGAAATTGACTTCGTCGAAAAATTGGGATACAGTTGAACCACGTGCGCTAGAAGGATCTATACGTAGGGTAACCATTTTAGAACTGTCAATCTTACTGTCCTGGGCCATAGCATGGACATAGAAGAGAATGCAGAGTATTAAACTGCTGAGAGCGGATTTTAGCATACGGGTTTCAATTTGGTCCTTAAATATATTAATTTTCAGAACACAAACGATTTTGTATCAGATTTAAAGGCTATTTTTAACACTAATTAACATACAGGATTCCGAGCTTTTTGTTTTTGTCGGGAAAATTACAGCCTAGTTTTATTGTGTTCCAGTATGTTCAATCATACTGGAATACTTTACTTTGTGATGATATTGGCTCGTTTCCACCAATAATTGGCTGTGTAATATTTTCGAGATATTGGATACACGAAAACACATCTTGCAGTTAGAAAACAACATTACAAAATGATATGGGTAAAGTCCAACCTATTGTTATTTACTCAACAGTACAATACCTTGCAATAAATCAGAGCCAAATGGACAATCCTTTTTCAATCATAGATCATCGACTTAAAGTTATAGAGGACTTGTTGCAAAGAATCCATGGAGATGAGTCGCATTCAGAATCCAAGCATGAGACTTACTTGAGGATAGAAATGGCTGCGGAATTCTTAAGCACCACACAGAACGCCTTGAGAGTGATGGTTCATAAGGGGCAGATCAATTATATTAAAAAACAAGGAAAATTATTCTTCAGACGATCTGATTTGATTGAATGGCTAGAGTCAGGAGCCAGCGATGACAATAGCTGAATTAGGCCTAAATCTAGCAACCCACACGGTTTTTCAAAACTTGTATATCACAATTTTCGAAAAATGGTATACAAACTTATTTGTTTATCAAACATGACTAACAAAAGCGTTTGTTTATCATCAATCCAAATAACAGATAGACAAACCAAGTTGTCTATCAAAAATAAACAACAAAACCATTTGTCTATCAAAAAACAACACAAACAGACAAACAAAGAACTTTGTATTACATTTTTTACTTACATTTGATCAACTAATACATGAATCTTTACTATGAATTTAAATTTTGACACCGCAACAAAGTATCACTATGATCAATTTCCTCCTGAAAACTTGGATTATGGGAAATTTATCAATGAGCTTGTAAAAGCTACTGATGCTATAGCCAGGTACGATCAAATGTTAAAGAATTTACACAATAGTGAGATCTTATTAAGTCCTCTAAGAAATCAAGAAGCTGTAATTTCATCTAGGATGGAAGGTACTGTAAGTACTATGGATGAAATATTACAATTTGAAGCAGAAGAGGAAGGTGAAGAACCTAATCTTAACAACTATCGTTCAGATGTATTTGAGACTATATTATATCAAAGAGCGTTAAAAAATGCACAAAAGGGCATGAAAGATGGGTATGAATTATCAACAAGCTTTATAAAACAAGTACATCAACAACTGCTCTATTTTGGAAGAGGGGCCAATAAATCTCCAGGGGCATTCAAATCGGAGCAAAACTACTTAGCAGATAGACTAAAAAAAAACATATTATTTATTCCAATAAGTCCAGAAAAACTATCTGACGGATTGGATACTTTATTTAGTTATTTAAAAAATAGCAATCATCCAATCTTAGTAAAAACTGCTTTAATGCATTTAGAATTTGAAGCATTACATCCCTTTCAGGATGGGAATGGAAGAATTGGGAGAATGTTAATTACTTTATATTTATGGTCTACAGGGGTCATATCCGAACCCCATTTCTACATAAGTGGATATT
Organism: Pedobacter ginsengisoli; assembly: GCF_002736205.1. Lineage (NCBI taxonomy): Bacteria > Pseudomonadati > Bacteroidota > Sphingobacteriia > Sphingobacteriales > Sphingobacteriaceae > Pedobacter > Pedobacter ginsengisoli. Next base: position 3,743,486 of record NZ_CP024091.1, read on the forward strand.
TTGAAGAAAATAAGGACCAATACATAGATACTATGAGAAATGTATCAGAAAGTGGGGATTGGAGTGAGTGGTGTGCCTTCTTTTTAAAGGCAGTTGAAAATCAATCGATTAAAAACCTAGAAGTGGCCGAAAGTATTCAAGGCCTTTATGAAGAAATGAAAGGGATTTTCTCAGAAATACTCTCATCAAAATGGAGTGTAAATGCTTTAGATTACATATTTACAAATCCAGTTTTCAGGAATAGTAAATTTACTTCTAACAGCGGAATACCGGCTCCAACGGCTGCCAAATTTACGAGAAAACTACTAGACAGGGGACTAATTATCACTAAACAAGAGGCATCAGGGAGACGCCCAGCATTATATTCTTTTGAACCATTAATGAAACTTGTAAGAATTTAATCAATGCTAAATCTGTAATACGGAAAGATACACCTACAGGAAATTTACCGCAGCATGAATCGCACTTTTGAATTTAGCTAAACTAATGCGTAATTTTGTAGCAGAAAAACAGCGAGTTTCATCAAAGGTGTGCAATTAGTGTGCAAACAAAAAACACACGCTTAGTAAACTACTGTAAATCATACACTTAAATAAAACAATATGTCATCAGTAGAGACAACTTACGTTCCTTACAAAGTTAAGGACATTTCACTGGCAGAATGGGGCCGCAAAGAAATTGAACTGGCAGAAGCAGAAATGCCAGGTTTAATGTCATTACGCGAAGAATTTGGTCCTTCTCAACCATTAAAAGGCGCACGCATTGCAGGCTGCCTTCACATGACCATCCAAACTGCAGTTTTAATTGAAACATTAGTTGCATTAGGTGCTGAAGTTACCTGGTCATCTTGTAATATATTTTCAACTCAGGATCATGCTGCTGCTGCTATTGCTGCTGCTGGCATTCAGGTGTATGCCTGGAAAGGTTTAGACGAGGCTAGCTTTGACTGGTGCATCGAGCAAACTTTACATTTCGGTCCTGAGCGCCAACCACTAAATATGATCTTAGATGATGGTGGCGATTTAACCAATATGGTTTTCGATAAATTCCCTGAACTTATTGCTAACATCAAAGGTTTATCTGAAGAAACTACTACCGGAGTTCACCGCTTATATGAGCGTATGAAAAACGGAACATTGCACTTACCTGCAATTAACGTAAACGATTCAGTTACCAAATCTAAATTTGATAACAAATATGGTTGTCGTGAATCATTAGTAGATGCGATCCGTCGTGCTACTGATATCATGTTAGCTGGTAAAGTAGCTGTTGTTGCTGGTTACGGTGATGTTGGTAAAGGTTCTGCTGAATCTTTAAGCTCGCAAGGTGTACGTGTAATCGTTTCTGAAATTGACCCGATCTGTGCTTTACAAGCGGCAATGGAAGGTTATGAAGTTAAGAAATTCGCTACCGCTGTTAAAGAAGCTGATATTATTGTTACTACAACAGGTAACTGTGATATTGTTCGTGCTGAACATTTCAAAGTGATGAAAGACAAAGCTATCGTTTGTAACATTGGTCACTTCGACAATGAAATTGATGTTGCATGGTTAAACAAAAACTATGGCGATACTAAAGTGGAGATCAAACCTCAGGTTGACAAATATACTATCGACGGAAAAGACATCATCCTATTGGCAGAAGGTCGTTTGGTAAACTTAGGCTGTGCAACTGGCCACCCAAGTTTTGTAATGTCTAATTCATTTACTAACCAGACTTTGGCTCAATTAGAATTGTGGACCAATACTGATCAGTATGAGAACAAAGTTTATGTGCTTCCTAAGCATTTAGATGAAAAAGTAGCTCGTTTACACCTGGCTAAAATTGGTGTTGAACTTGATGTTTTAGATGCTCATCAGGCAGAATATATTGGTGTTCCGGTTGAAGGTCCATTTAAACCTGATACTTACAGATACTAATCAACAGATTATACAAAAAAGAGGGAAATCGCATAAGCAATTTCCCTCTTTTTTGTATGCAGATACACGGATTATTTCTGTTGAAACTCATCTTCAACACTTTCCCTTAAATCGTACATCATCCATTGCCTACCATTAATGTCTTGCTGCTTATTCTTAAGTAGCCTGATAAAATCCTGAACTCCTACCGGTTCGTTTCCATTTCCATGAATTAAAACTATGCTTCCGGCATTGGCTGGCTGACCTTTTGCAAGCCATGCATCACTGCCAACAGGAATAATTCCATAAGAAAGTACGCGCTGTACAACTTCAGTGTCTGACACAAGCCCCGGAAAACGAAAGAAAGCAGATGGCAACAACCCATGCTGTAACATGGCCAATTCTGTTCCCAGTATTTCAAAATCCATATCTGTTCCAGGCTCCAGCAGGAAGTTAGTTTTAAGCGGCGCTTTCGAACTCACATGGTGATTATAGGAATGATTTATCCATGTAACCTCAATATCATTTGATTTCTCTAGCTCCTTAAGCCAATTTAGATCATTAGAATGTGTAAGCATCCATCGACCGGTAATTGAAATTGCGATCGGAACCGGTTTCTCCGTTTTCTGAAATTCTGAAATGAGTGAAGTAAAGATCATCCTATCCAAAGCTTTATGTGAAGGGCACAGATCAATTGTTAAGGTTATTCCCTTTTCCTTTTGAAAACCATGTATAATTCCTGCATCCTGTAAGTTCCCGGATAATTGCTTTGCAGAAGATATTGCCTGAGCATACGGGGTATTACTCAAATAGCTAAGTGCTTGCTCAAATCCCATTTCTTTAACAGTAAGCCTTGCTGCAGGAACTATTGATGTTGTTAGTTCACGCGGGTTTACTGCTAAATATGAATTAGTACCCGAGGTTTTGAACTTTCGAAGTATCAGTAATTCTTTATTGTGGTACTTAGCAATTGCGAAATATTTGTTATAACCCTCAATGTTAACCTGGGCTGAACAAGGAATAGCCAACACCATTAAGAGGCAAAAAAGTCTTACTACGTTTCGCATACCTAAGCTTTAGCCTGAACAGTACTTGCATTTCCATCTCTTATGGCCTGGTAATGAGGCGACATAATTTCAACTCCTGCCGCGTCAAATGCTTCATGGATATTCTTATGCAGTTCTGAATAGATTACAGCCATAATACGTGGGTCGCTTATATAAGCATTCAACTGATAAGACACGTACCAGTCATCGAGACTTGTTTGCAATACAAAAGGAGTTCTATCCTTAATAACACCTTCGGTTGCCAATGCGGAATTAATTAGCAGCTCATGAATTTTTGTCCATGGAATATCGTAACCCAGGGTAAGGGTACTATGAATAATCAGTCCTTCGTTAGCGGCCATGCTGCTATAATTAACCGTATTTCCGTTTAAAATAGCACTGTTAGGAATAGTAATAATCTCGTTTTTGATCGTTTTGACACGAGTAACCAATAATGATTTTTCCAGAACAGCCCCGGTTGTATCCCCAATTTTCACTACATCCCCTATCTTAAAAGGTCGCATGTACGTAATTACCATACCTGCCACACCATTACTAATTGCCGATGAAGACCCAAAAGAAATAAGAATCCCTAGGAATACAGACACTCCCTTAAAGATTGCCAGATCAGATCCAGGAATGTAAGGCCATATCATTACCAATGTAAAAGCATTCAGTAAAATCTTAACAATATTAAATGTAGGTTTTGCCCAATCCGGATAGAAACCGTTAATTTTTAACCTTTCGTTTTCAATCTCATCGGCTAAAAATTTAATGGCCCTTTTTACGTAATGGAATACACCAACAATTACTGCAATAGTAATCAGGTTAGGGAAAAAGTCAATTAAAGCGCTAAATATGTTTTTTAATGGATTTAATACAAAACTAATTAGGCTATCGCTCCAGGATTTTGTCCATGGGAAGAGCCTGAAGATTACCGGAAGCGTAAGGTAAACCAGTAAAAGGATTACAAAGATTTTAATCAGGTTCAGGAATTTACTGATTAATGTAAGCTCCCTTTTTCTGTCGATCAGTTCATAATCCTTAATCTTAATATGCCCAATTCTTTTATGCAATTTGAAACTGAGCCAACTGTTAAATTTATTAGAGTACTTATTGAAAAAATATATACATACACCCAATACAAGAATAATTAGCAGTCCCAACCCAGCCCGCTTTAAAAGCTCTGATAAATTGGTTTCCTTTCTGTAACTGTTAATGTTATTTATAATGATTTCCTGATAAGCTTTAGCCATAACTTCGCGACTCATATTCACGGAATCAGCATCGGCTTTTGACAAGCTTAATAAAATATCACCTTTATAGGCAATAGCCACAAGAGTAGAATCATCAACCGTAACTAAAGAATCGGGCACGAAAAGAAGATCCTCAGATAAGGCTTCGACCTTGGTTGAGATTCTTTGCGCCCTTTCGGATGCAGACAATGAACCGAGTTTATTTTTTACATGAAAGAGTGTATCCGAATGTGCAATTACAGGGTAGCCTTTAAATGCAACAGTATCTTTCTGGGCATAAGCAATATGCTGAATAAAACACAACGCTATAAATGAGATCAACAGTTTTAATGACATATATCGAGTATTATAACTGATAGCAAAATACAGAAATTTTTTACCTTTACTTGCATATTTATATTTTGGGCTAACATGACAAAACTTTCAGTAAACATCAATAAAATAGCAACACTTCGTAATAGTCGTGGAGGAAACAATCCGGATCTTATTAAAGTAGCTTTGGATTGCGAACGCTTCGGATCGGAAGGGATTACAGTACATCCAAGACCTGATGAAAGACACATCAGATATCAGGATGTTTTTGATTTGAAAGCAAGAATAGCTACAGAATTTAACATTGAGGGTAACTGCCGGGAACAAAAATTTGTTGATCTGGTTTTAGCTAACAAACCTGCTCAGGTAACGTTGGTACCTGATGCCGAAGGTCAAATTACGTCTAACCATGGATGGGATACGATAAAACATAAGGATTACTTGAAAGAAATGGTTTCTATATTTAAATCGGCAGGAATCAGGGTATCAATTTTTGTTGATCCTGTGGTAGAAATGGTTGAGGCAGCGGCAGAAAGCGGAACTGACAGGATTGAACTTTACACTGAAGCTTATGCCCACAATTACTATGATAACCGGGAAAAGGCTATCCTGCCCTATATTGCAGCAGCACACAAGGCTCATGAGGTTGGGCTAGGCATAAACGCTGGTCATGATTTAGATTTACATAACCTAAAATATTTTGCCGAAAGTATCCCCGGATTACTGGAAGTTAGTATTGGCCATGCACTAATAAGTGATGCACTTTATTTAGGACTGGAAAACACCATTCAATTATACCTGAAGCAATTGAAACATTAACCTAAAATGCTCGCACTATGAAAAATTTCAAATTATTAACTATTGCTATTTCACTATTATTATTTATTTCATCGTGTAAAAGTGGTGGCAATTTAGATGAGGGTACTGCCGAAGATGTAATATCGGCGCATCTTAAAGCAAACCCTGAATATGAGAGCACTAAAATAAATATTGGAGAAATTAAATTCAGGAGCAAAAAGGACAAACTGGAGTTACAAAAATATAAGGCGCTTGAGGAAAAGGGACTTGTTGATATGGAGCTTCAAAATCAAAAAAAGAAATTCTTGTCTAAAGACAGCGTATATTTCTATTTAATTATCCTAACAGACAAAGCAAAGCCTTACATTCTTAAACATGATGCCCATAATGCAACTGTAAGGGCTATTAATTATGTGCTTGATGAGGAGAAGCCAATTACGCTTATAAAAGGCGACTCAAAAATAGCTCGGGTTACCGTTTCACTGAAGAAAGAACTGACTGATTTCTCGATATTTTTTAAAGACAAAAACGTTGGCAGCAACTTCATTACTAAAACTTATAAGTTAAAGCTTAAGAAAGAAGTTGGCTGGATATTAGTTGGTGGTTAAAAGGCTATTTTTTTATTACCTTTGCGCAACTTTTTATTCAAAGAATACATGAGCTTAAACATTCATTACCAAGAAGACTTTAAAGACCGCCACATTGCGCCTAATATTGATGACACAAACGCAATGCTAACCACGCTTGGCGTGGGCTCTATTGACGAATTAATAGAACAAACTGTTCCGCAAAAAATCAGGTTAAAACAACCTTTAAATTTGCCAAAAGCAAAATCTGAAACAGATTACCTAAACAGCTTAAGACAAACGGCTTCTTTAAACAAAGTTTTTAAATCATATATCGGTCAGGGATATTATGACACCTTAACTCCTGGTGTAATTTTACGTAATGTAATGGAAAACCCGGGATGGTATACGCAATATACTCCTTATCAGGCTGAAATTGCTCAGGGCCGTTTACAGGCTTTGTTAAATTTCCAGACTATGGTTATTGACTTAACTGGTATGGAAATAGCAAATGCATCGCTTCTTGATGAAGGTACTGCAGCTGCCGAAGCCATGTTTATGCAATATAGCCTTCGCAAAAATCAGCAGGCTACCAAATTCTTTGTTTCTGCTTTATTGTTCCCTCAAACCATTGATATTTTAAAAACCCGTGCAAATCCTTTTGGAATTGAATTGGTGATTGGAGATCATGAATCATTTGAATTAAATGAAGAGTTTTTTGGAGCAATTATTCAATATCCTGCAGGAAACGGAGAAGTATTTGATTACACCGGCTTTGCTCAAAAAGCACATGAAAAAAATGTAAAAGTTACAGTTGTTGCCGACTTGCTAAGTTTAACCCTGTTAACTCCTCCGGGAGAATGGGGTGCAGATGTTGTAGTTGGTACTACCCAGCGTTTCGGTATCCCAATGGGATTTGGTGGTCCACATGCTGCTTTCTTTGCAACTAAGGATGAGTACAAACGCTCAATTCCGGGACGTATTATTGGTGTAACTATCGACAGCAATAACAACTATGCTTTGCGCATGGCTTTGCAAACAAGAGAACAGCATATCCGCAGAGATAAAGCTACTTCTAACATTTGTACTGCACAGGCACTATTGGCTATTATGGCTGGGTTTTATGCTGTTTACCATGGCCCTAAAGGATTAAAACTTATTGCAGAGCGTACGCATGGATTAGCTATTACTTTAGCTAAATCATTAGAGAAAATAGGATACAAACAGTTAAATAAAGTTTATTTCGATACCATTCAGTTAGATCTTGGCGATTTAGTTGATTCTATTCACAGAGAATGCATCGACAATGAAATCAACCTTAACTATAATGGTAGTGTGGTTACCATAGCTCTGGATGAAACTACCTCAGTTGAAGATGTAAAGCTTTTAACTAAAATATTCTCGAAGGTAAAAGCAATTGCTGCTGATGCTGTTGAATTAGCTGATAAAAATATTGAGACTGTAATTCCTGCAAATTTACAACGTACATCTGCATACTTAACTCATCCGGTATTTAATGCGCACCATTCTGAACATGAAATGTTGCGTTATATCAAATCATTAGAGACTAAAGATCTTTCTCTTTGTCATTCAATGATTGCTTTAGGTTCATGTACAATGAAACTTAATGCAACAACCGAGATGATCCCGGTTACATGGCCTGAATTTGGTAAAGTGCATCCTTTTGCCCCTGCTGATCAGGTAGCTGGTTATTATACTGTATTTAATGAGCTTGACAGATGGTTGAGCGAAATTACCGGTTTTGCTGCCATGAGCTTACAACCAAATGCTGGTGCACAGGGTGAATATGCAGGCCTAATGGTAATCAGAGCCTATCACCAGGATCGTGGAGATGCTCATCGTAACATCGCTTTAATTCCTTCTTCAGCCCATGGAACTAATCCAGCTTCTGCGGCAATGGCCGGAATGAAGATTGTGGTTGTAAAATCACTGGAAAACGGGAACATTGATGTTGAAGATTTAAAAGCTAAGGCTGTTGAGCATGCGGCAAATCTTTCATGCTTAATGGTTACCTATCCTTCTACACATGGCGTGTTTGAAGAGAGTATAGTAGACATTTGTAATGTTATCCATGAAAATGGCGGACAGGTTTATATGGATGGAGCCAATATGAATGCTCAGGTTGGTTTAACCAGCCCTGCAAATATTGGCGCCGACGTTTGTCACCTTAACCTGCACAAAACATTCTGTATTCCTCACGGTGGTGGTGGTCCTGGTATGGGTCCTATTGGTGTTGCAAAACATCTTGTTCCTTATTTACCCGGACATGCTGTGGTAGATATAAATAATGAAAAATCCATTCATGCAGTTTCTTCGGCACCATGGGGTTCAGCTTCAATTCTGATCATATCTCATGCTTATATTGCAATGATGGGTGGTGAAGGATTAACCAACGCTACAAAATATGCAATACTAAATGCCAACTATATGAAAGGCCGTTTTGAGCAGCATTATCCTGTATTGTATTCGGGAGCTAATGGCCGTTGCGCACATGAAATGATCTTAGATTGCAGAGGATTTAAAAACTTCGGGATTGAGGTTGTTGACATTGCAAAACGTTTGATGGATTACGGATTTCATGCCCCTACTGTATCTTTCCCTGTTGCCGGAACACTAATGGTTGAGCCAACTGAAAGCGAACCTAAACATGAGTTAGATCGTTTCTGTGATGCTTTAATTGCCATCAGAAATGAAATCACTGCAGTTGAAACAGGTGAACTGGATAAAACTGATAACCCACTAAAAAATGCCCCGCATACTGCAGCTGTAGTTACTGGAAATGAGTGGAACCATGGTTATAGCAGACAAACTGCCGCCTTCCCTTTACCTTATGTAGCTGCTTATAAATTCTGGCCATCGGTTGGAAGAGTAAATGATTCATTTGGAGACAGATCATTAGTTTGTGCTTGTCCGCCAATTGAAAGCTATGCTGAAGATTTAGCCTAAAAACTTATCATAAGTCAATTTAGGTCTTTAAACCTTTTGATACATTTGTCTTCTAAAATGTATCAAAAGGCTAAAAAAAGCTTTAGTATTAAAAACTCAAATTATAGTACAATGAAATTAAAAATCACTTCGCTGGCATTACTACTAATCGTATTTTTCTCATCAGCATTTATTGCTCCTGTATTTAAGCCAACTACCTATAAAGTGGATGTTGAGAAATCATCATTAACCTGGGTTGGTAAAAAACTCACTGGTAGCCACAATGGAACTATAGACCTTCAGTCAGGAAGTTTAATTTTCAATGATAAAAAACTTTCAGGTGGTAATTTCACAATTAATATGGCAACTATTAAAGATGCTGATAAAAGTGAAAAACTGGAAGGTCACTTAAAAGCTGATGACTTTTTTGGAGTTGACAAATTTGCGACTTCTGCTTTTGTTATTAAAAAAATTGCAAATACAGGTGCCAATACTGCCAATGTAACTGGTAATCTTACCATTAAAGGCATTACAAATTCTATCACTTTCCCTGCAACTATTACCTGGAATGCTGATGGATCAGTAACTGCAACTGCTGAAAAAGTTGTTGTTGACAGGACTAAGTTTGGAATCAAATTTAGATCAAAAGGTATATTTCCTGATGTTGGTGACAAAATGATTTATGACGATTTTGAGCTTGCTATTAAGCTTGTAGCCAAAAAATAAAAAAACACAAAAAAAAGAGCCATTATATAAATAATGGCTCTTTTTTTTTGCTTTTATTTACACCCCTATTAAAAGAGTTAAATATATTATAATTTTGTACTTAACTTTTCTGCGCTTTACAAAACTTTATGACCAACTCTAGAATCAATATGCTTGTTATTGATGATGATGACATCAATATTTTTATCATAAAAAAAGTGATAGAAAAAACTGGTTATGAGGTAGATATGACTTCAAAAAGCAATGGCCAGCTAGCTATAGATTACCTGACAAGCATCACCAGTAATGTAGAAATATTCCCGCACATTATCCTGGTAGACATTAATATGCCAATTCTTAACGGCTGGGAATTTCTGGAGGCCTACGAAAAACTGAATATAGTACGCCCAAAAGTTTACCTGTATATGCTCTCTTCTTCTGTTTATGAGTATGACATTGAGAAAGCCAAGGGTTTTAAATCCGTAAACGGATTCATTTCTAAACCCTTAACCATCGAAAGACTCAAAGAACTTTTACAGTTAGTTGTTCTTTAGCTTATTCTAAATTGCCCATCTGTATAGGTAACATATCCAGTAGCCTTACTTTTTGCATGATAAAAAAGGCAATTCCAATTCTCCTCAGCAGCCTTCTTTCCAAATTCTTCTCTAAGCTCCATAGCCTTCCTACCATCAAAATCATACTTCGCAATAAACTTTCTTAGTAGTTCTTCCGGTTCCGGCAAAACATCGCCTCCAAAAAACACTTTATCTACACCATCATCTAGTAAAAACACCTGATGAAACGGACAATGTGCTCCGGTAAGCTCATAACTGATTTCATCGGTTAGTTGCCCGGAGTTTTCAATAAATTTTAGCTGCGCATTGCGTTGCAAAAATTCAAATATTTCAGTTTTGTAAGACGAAGAAGGGTTTGTAAAAGCAGTCTCCCACTCTCCTGTTTGAATTACATATGTTGCGTGCGGAAAGCTTAACTCTACACTGCCATCAATTTTGTTATGGATCATGCCACCTGAATGGTCAAAATGAAGATGAGACATCAAAACCATATCTACATCTTCAGGATCAAAACCAGCCTTTCTAATGTTATTATGCAAAATCAACTGTCCTTTTTCATCACTGTAGCCCAAACCTGTATCAAATAAAACCAGGCTATTTTTTAGCTTAATTAAAAAAGGCTGTACATGGATAAAAAGAGAAGCCGGACGATCCTTGGGGTTATCCTTTTCGGCATTAAATGGTATAAATTTTTTAGTTGCGTCTACAGAATATGATCCTTCGTATAAAGTGAAAACTTGCAATGGCGTAGTTATTAGTAAGAAAATTAAATGATATATTTACAACAATATCATTGCAAAGATAGGGAACCTCTATGAAGTTAACACGCTGGCAATAAAATAATCAGAAGTTTATGCAAGCTTCGCAGGGAAAAAGAAGACAGATATTAGATGAAAAAAAGATGGGTGCGGGCCGCAAAGGGCAATATAGAAACGACAGATTTGCTTGCACAACAATTAAATATAAATAGCAGTTTAGCGGAGATATTAGTACAAAGAGGCATTTCTTGTTTCGATAGTGCGCGTGATTATTTTAGGCCGCAGATGTCGCATCTGCACGATCCTTTCCTGATGAAGGATATGGATAAAGCCATCGAAAGAATTGACCTTGCCCTTACAAAAAATGAAAAGATATTAATCTACGGAGATTATGATGTAGATGGAACCACTTCAGTTGCCCTTGCATTCAGTTTTTTTAGCCAGTTTACGTCAAACATTGAATATTATATCCCAGACAGACATAAGGAAGGATACGGTATTTCGACAGCTGGAATTGATTATGCCGCAGAAAATGGTTTCACGCTGATCATTTCTCTTGATTGCGGAATAAAAGCCAACGATAAAATTGCCTATGCAAACACTTTGAATATTGATTTTATTGTTTGCGATCATCATTTGCCTGGAGATGAACTTCCGGCTGCAATTGCTCTACTTGATCCGAAACGTAACGATTGTCCTTACCCTTTTAAAGAACTTGCTGGTTGCGGCATTGGCTTTAAACTTGCCCAGGCCTATTGCCATACTCATCAGTTAACTTCCGATAAATACGAGCAATATATTGATTTGGTAATGGTAAGTATTGCTGCTGACATTGTACCTGTTATTGATGAAAATAGAATTCTTGCATATCATGGCCTCATCAAATTAAACACACAGCCTTCTATTGGATTAAAGGCGCTGATGGAAATTTCTGGAAAGCATAAAGATTACACACTTACCGATGTAGTTTTTACCTTAGCTCCCCGTATCAATGCTGCCGGAAGAATGAACCATGCATCCGAAGCAGTTAAAATGTTGCTTTGTACAGAAAGTACCATAGCTCAGGAGCAAAGTTTACTTATAAACCTACAAAATACAGAACGCAAAACATCTGACCAAAGCATTACGGCCGAAGCCCTTGCATTAATTGAAGATTGTGAAATTCTTGTTAGTAAAAAAACAACGGTTGTATATCATGAAAGCTGGAATAAAGGTGTCATAGGCATTGTGGCTTCCAGACTGATAGAGAAATATTATAGACCTACAGTTGTACTTACCGCATCGAACGGACTGCTTACAGGCTCTGCGCGATCCGTTGCCGGGTTCGATTTGTATGAAGCATTACTAGGTTGCGAAGATCTTTTGGTTCAGTTTGGTGGACATAAGTTTGCTGCTGGATTAACAATAAAGCCCGAAAACATTCAATTATTTTCGGATCGTTTTGAAAATATAGTTGCATCAACCATTACTGATGACTTATTAAAGCCGGAAATAAATATAGATTCAGAAATTGAATTTAGGCAAATAGATGGTAAATTTCAGCGCATTATAGCGCAAATGGAGCCATTTGGCCCCTTAAATATGGCACCAATTTTTGTTTCTCATAATGTATTTATTACCGGAAAACCTTATGTTGTGGGCACAAAACATTTAAAATTAAATTTAAAACAACAAAATTCTACTATTTTTGAAAGCATTGGTTTTGGATTGGCAGAATACGAATCATTATTACAGCCAAACCAACCTTTCTCTGTTTGTTATACAGTAGAAGAAAATATATGGAAAGATCAACGGCGTTTACAATTAAATATTAAAGCCATAGAAATTGACAACCAATATAATTAGATGATATTAAGAGCTGAAAATCTGATAAAAAAATATAAACAACGTACTGTTGTTAATGACGTTTCGTTTAGTGTTAGTCAGGGTGAAATTGTTGGTTTACTAGGACCCAATGGAGCCGGAAAAACAACCTCTTTTTATATGATTGTGGGGTTGATTAAACCAAATGAGGGTACGATATATTTGGATGACCAGGACATTACCAGTGACCCAATGTACCGAAGAGCACAAAAAGGTATTGGATACTTAGCGCAGGAGGCTTCAGTTTTCAGAAAACTTTCTGTTGAAGACAATATAATGGCCATTTTAGAAATGACTAAAATGAGCAAGGAAGAACGACATGAACAACTGGAAGAGCTGATTAGTGAGTTTAGTTTACATAAAGTTCGTAAAAACCGTGGCGACCTACTTTCGGGAGGGGAACGCAGAAGGACAGAGATTGCCAGGGCATTGGCTGCTAGTCCTAATTTTATCTTACTGGATGAACCGTTTGCCGGGGTAGACCCCATTGCTGTTGAAGAAATTCAGACTATAGTTGCTAAACTAAAACAAAAAAACATAGGTATTCTGATTACCGACCATAACGTACAGGAAACTTTATCTATTACCGACAGGGCTTATTTATTATTTGAGGGCAAGATTCTGGAATCTGGAACCCCGGAAGTACTTGCTGCCAATGAAATGGTAAGAAGAGTATATTTAGGCTCTAATTTCGTATTACGAAGTAAAAACTTATAATTCACTACTTAAACAAAAGCATGGCAATTGTAAATTCAATTTTTACCTGGTATATGAAAAAGCGCGTCCACCAGATAGAGCTTTTTATAAAGTACCCGCATGATGTGCAGGAAGAATGGTTTCAAAAACTAATTTCAAGCGCTGAGGATACTGAATGGGGTGAAAAATACGATTACCGTTCCATTGAAACTCCTAAACAATTTAAGGAACGTGTTCCCTTACAAAACTATGATACCCTAAAGCCATTCATTGAAAGAATGCTTAAAGGAGAACAAAACATTTTATGGCCATCGGAAATTAAATGGTTTGCCAAATCATCTGGCACAACAAGCGACAGGAGTAAGTTTATTCCGGTATCAGAAGAATCTTTACAGGAATGTCACTTTAAAGGTGGAAAGGACATGTTGTCGATTTTTTGCAACAACAGACCTACCAATGAGATTTTTACAGGAAAGGGACTTGTTCTTGGTGGCAGTCACCAAATTAATCAGCTTAATGAGGACTCCTTTTATGGTGACCTTTCTGCTGTATTGATCAAAAATCTGCCGATGTGGGCCGAATATTACCGCACACCAAATATCTCCATTGCATTAATGGAGAACTATGAGGAAAAGATGGAAAAAATGGCTGAAGCCACCATCAAAGAGAATGTAACCAATATAGCCGGGGTACCCACCTGGACTATTGTGTTGGCTAAAAAAGTACTGGAAATAACTGGTAAAGCCAATTTACTGGAAGTGTGGCCAAACCTTGAGCTTTATATTCATGGCGCTGTAAACTTTAAGCCCTACAGGGAACAATTTAAAGAATTGATCCCTTGCAGCCATATGTACTATCTGGAAACCTATAATGCATCTGAAGGTTTCTTTGGAATTCAGGATGAGGTGGATTCAGATGAGCTTTTACTAATGCTTGACTATGGCATATACTACGAGTTTTTACCGATTGAAAAGCTTGATGATGATAACCCTGATACCCTTAGTCTGGAGCAGGTAGAGCTTAATAAAAACTACGCCATTATTATCTCGACAAATGGAGGACTTTGGCGGTATATGATTGGAGATACCGTTCAGTTTACAAGTCTATCTCCGTATCGCATAAAAATAACCGGCAGAACAAAACATTTTATAAATGCTTTTGGAGAAGAGGTTATTATAGACAATGCTGAACAGGCAATCTGCAAGGCATGTGATGCCACAGGTGCCGTATTTAAAGATTATACTGCCTGCCCTATCTATTTTAAAGGCGAAGAGGTTGGTGGCCATGAATGGATAATTGAATTTGATCATCAGCCTAATGACTTTGAACGTTTTGTTGATGTTTTAGATCAGACCTTAAGAGAGGTAAATTCTGATTACGATGCGAAAAGATTTAAAGATCTGGCTTTGCGCCGCCCTAAAGTACATAACGCACCCAACAATACGTTCTACAACTGGTTAAAATCAAAAGGTAAACTTGGAGGACAACATAAGGTTCCAAGATTAGCGAACGATAGGAAATACGTTGAAGAAATACTCCCTCTGATGAAGTAATAACACTGGTTATTTTCGTTAATTTTTTTTTGTATTAGATAAGGTGATTTAATTTTTTTTAGTTAAATTTAAATAGCTAATTCTTAATCGCTTATGAAAACAGTACAACAAATACTTAGTACCAAATCTGTACAGATTTTCTCAGTTACAGAAAACTCATCTGTTTTAGAGGCGCTTCAAATGATGATGGAAAAGAATGTAAGCGCCCTGCTTATTGTGGAAAACGATAAGCTACAAGGCATATTTACAGAAAGAGATTATGCCCGAAAGATTATTCTGTATGGAAAGTCGTCTGCAGAAACACCAATAAAAGAGGTAATGACAGCAAATCCTATTACTATTTTACCAACGGATAGTATAGACATGTGCATGCAACTCATGACGGATAAGCATATCAGACATTTACCGGTAATGCATGAGAATAAATTACTGGGAATGATTTCAATAGGTGATGTTGTGAAATTCATCATTGAGGATCAGAAACAAACTATATCTCAGCTGGAAAGCTACATCAGTAGCTAAAGAGAACTTTATCAGTCTATTTTAACTATTCTCTCAATTAAGTTAAAAAAGGTCGTATCATTAAACTTGATGCGACCTTTTATTATCAATTATTGGTAAATCCCCTACCAGATTTTAACTCTTTTCTCTGGAGCCAGATATAGAGAATCAGTTGGTTTTACATTAAATGCGGTATAAAACTCAGGTATATTTCTTACAACACCGTTAACCCTGAACTTGGCCGGAGAATGTGGATCAGTACCTACCTGATTCCTTAATGCTTCATCTGTAGATTTATTTAACCATACCTGAGCCCAGCCAAGGAATACCCTCTGTTCGCCGGTAAAACCATCCATAACTGGTGCTGGCTTACCATTTAAACTTGCGTTATAGGCCTTAAGCGCAATGCTTAATCCACCAAGGTCACCAATATTCTCTCCAAGGGTAAAATCCCCATTTACATTAAGATCTGGAAAAACTTTAAACTCACTATACTGAGCTTTTAAGGCATTTGTTCTCTTTTTAAACTCACTTTGATCTTTGGCAGTCCACCAGTTACGCATTGCGCCCGTACCATCAAATGTACTTCCCTGATCATCAAAGCCATGACCAATTTCATGGCCAATTACTGCACCAATACCGCCATAATTCACAGCATCATCTGCTGTCATATCAAAAAATGGAGGCTGCAAGATAGCAGCAGGAAATACAATCTCATTCATGCTTGGATTGTAATAAGCATTAACGGTTTGTGGTGTCATACCCCATTCCGTACGGTCAACAGGCTTACCCAGTTTATTAAAGATGCGGTTATATTCAAACTCTTTAGATCGTTTTTCATTGCCAAATAGATCGTTCTTTACGATTTTAAGTTTACTATAATCTCTCCATTTATCAGGGTATCCAATTTTTGGCGTGAACTTACTTATTTTTTCAAGTGCCTGTTTTTTAGTTTCAGCACCCATCCAGTCAAGCTCTTTAATACTGGCCTCGTAGGCTTTTAACAAATTACCAACCAGTTTAAGCATACGTTCTTTGGCTGCAGGCGGAAAATGTTTTTCAACATATAATTTACCAACTACCTCACCAAGGTTTCCATTAACCACACCAACAGCCCTGCGCCATTGAGGCTTTTGCTCCTTAATACCAAATAAAGTTTTAGCATAGAAGTTAAAATTCTCCTGATCAAGCACGGTGTTTAAAGATGTTGCGGAACCTGTAACAGCACTCCATTTCAAATAATTTTTCCAGGTATCAAGAGGAG
Organism: Pedobacter ginsengisoli; assembly: GCF_002736205.1. NCBI lineage: Bacteria > Pseudomonadati > Bacteroidota > Sphingobacteriia > Sphingobacteriales > Sphingobacteriaceae > Pedobacter > Pedobacter ginsengisoli. Next base: position 3,760,223 of record NZ_CP024091.1, read on the forward strand.
TATTTTTTAAAATGGTATTTAGATCTTTTGTATATGCTACCTGAGAAATAATTAAGGTGTCATGATTCTTAACTCCCGCTTCCGTAAGCAGTGTATTCCAGTCAAAATCAGGCGTTACTGTGCTCAGATTTTTAATGGGAAAACTATTATAAAGGCCAGCCATATTTCTGGTTTCTTCCTTCTTCATCTGCTTTGAGGCAATCAGGGTTTCGAGTGCCATTATCTGAACAGATTTAGCTTTTGCATCAGGGATGCCCGCAAGAGTTAACATCTTTTCAATATGCGCCACATATTTGGTTCGGATATCTGCAGATTTTGCATCCTTTAATAAATAATACTCACGATCCGGTAAACCAAGACCTCCCTGCCATGTATAAAGCATGTACTTTCTTGGATCTTTTAAATCCTCAGCTACGCTTAAATTGAAAGGTATCATGTTACCAATCTTATTGGCATAAGCAAAATAAGCTGCCAAATCTTTTCCTGAGGCTATGGCATCAATTCTTTTGAATTCAGCATTTAAAGGTGCCAATCCGATAGAATCACGAACTTTTGTGTTCATATATGACTCGTAAAAATCGCCTATTTTTTGCTCATCAGAGCCCTCAGCAGGATTTCCTTTTGCCGCATTCTCTATTATAGCTTTAACATCTTCCTGCGCCTTATCGTTCACCATAGAACCTACTCCATATGATGCCTTATCAGAAGGGATTTTAGTATTTTTAGCCCAGGTGCCATTAACATATGCCGTAAAATTATTCCCTGGCACTACAGTCGTATCCATATTTTTAAGGATAATACCTGAATGTAGCTCATGCTTCGGTTCTGAATTATTACAGGATGCCATCAGCAGCAAAGAGCAAGCCGCGACAGGGATACTGAAAGCTTTTTTAATTTTCATTTAACTAAGAATTTATGAATAAGAAATAAGTGTTAAACCAAATTTAACAAAAGATTACTACCTAACTTCTATATAACCTATAATATCTTAGTTACGTTATCCTCGCTTAAATTTCTAATGCTATCAGGTGTTCCATTTAAATTCATTTACTAGCTGCTGTAAATCTGCGTCGGTTATCTTGGTGGGATTGGAGAATTGCTTTTCAAGTATATGCTGATGAACATTCAATGATCCATTGTTTGTTCTTATGATTGCACCTTGATCTGTGTATTTATGGGAGTAAAAATCGCCAATCATAGGATCTAACTCCGTAAGTCTGATCAGTAATTCGTAAAGTACGTATAGAGGTGTTGTCACGGCGCAAAGATAATTTAACTCCATTTTAATACGCAATTATCATTATGTTAACATCAAACAGGCTCTTAACAATAGTTTTATTACAATTGCCTCTGGTAAGGCTATATTAACATTTTTGATAATAATCAATTTTTAATGCTGACTTAATATTAGTGCCTTAATTTTATAGTAGTCACCAAACGTTAAGATTATGATCAGCACAAAGATTCTGTACAATGCTGTTTTCAAAACAGAGCAGGTAGATGACCTGGATAAATTCAAAACGCTGCCTGAACCCACCGGAAGTTATCCTTACAGATTAAATCTCGGAAATCGTTTAAATGAAACAGCACCAGGTAAAATGGTTTTTCATATGGTTGGTGACACCGGTGGAGTAAAATCTGCCGATGCTCAGAAACAGGTAGCCGGGAAAATGACTGATCAGTACCTTTCTGCAACTGGCGAACATGACAGACCTGCATTCTTATACCATCTCGGAGATATTGTATATCATTACGGAGAAGCTGAGCAATATAGTGAGCAGTTTTTAAAACCGTTTGAAACCTACCCGGGTCCAATTTATGCGATTGCAGGGAATCATGACACTGATATAAATCCGGATTGCAATTTAAATTATGATAGTCTTGATGCATTTTATGCGGCATTTTGCAGCACCTCGCCTAAGACAATGTATTTTGGCACAGATAGTAGTAGGAAAAGTCAGGTTCAGCCCCATGTGTTTTGGACTATGGAATCGCCCTTGGCCACAATAATTGGCCTTCATACTAATGTTCCGAAATATGGTCACATTACCAAAGAACAAAAGAACTGGTTTATTAAGGAGTTGCAAAATGCGGCCAGCCTTCGTTCTGACAAGGCTATAATTGTCTGTATGCACCATGCTCCTTATTCTGCTGACACAAATCATGGTTCAAGCAAACCAATGATAGAGTTTCTTGAAGCTGCATTTGAGGAAGCCCGTGTAAAACCTGATATTGTTTTTAGCGGACATGTACATAATTACCAGCGGTTTAGCAAACAATATGAAGATGGAAAAATTGTTCCATTTATTGTTGCAGGAGCCGGTGGTTTTGACGAATTACATCAGCTTGCAGATCCTGATGATAGCAAGTACTGTGGTAAAAATGACTTATTCAATCAGGTTCAACTGAACAGTTATTGCGATAACAGACATGGGTTCTTAAAAATAAGCATCGAAAAAACGCCTTTTAGTTTCAGCATACAAGGTGAGTACTATACTGTCCCTAACTTAACTACTAATGAGGAAGCTACCTTATTTGATAGGTTTACAATTGACCTGACCGGAAGGTAATAAAAGTCAGCATTTTAGAGCAAAAGTATTGATTATGACACTCTAAGGACAGCTATTTCTATAAAAATCAAGAATTTTGATTTGTTTAAATTTATAGAAAGAGCTCGAAAATGACAGATTTGGATAAAAGTATTACAGTTGGAGTGCTATTTAGCTTCGTTATACTACTTACCTTGTTTGAAATGTACTTTAGTTATGTACACAATAAAAAACATTATCAAAAACGTGATACCCTTACCAATGTATACCTGATGGCAAGCGCCTTTGTAATTAACCTTCTTACAAAGGCAGGAACCTTCATGTTGCTTCAATATTGCTATGTTCATTATCGCCTGTTCCAAATTTCAAATTCATTGATTTACTGGATTGTGTTAATTTTGGCTCAGGACTTTTTATATTGGTTTTTACATTACACGGGCCATTATGTGCGTTTCTTTTGGGCAATGCATGTTACCCACCACTCATCTGAGCATTTTAACCTTACCACGGGTTTCAGGTCTACAGTATTTGAACCGTTATACAGAGTGTTTTTCTACCTGCCGCTTGCATTAATGGGGTTTAATGCTTTTGATATTCTTTTTGCCTACCTGGTTACTCAAATATATGGGAACATAGTACATACTCAATCTGTTGGAAAACTACATCCAATAATTGAATATCTTTTTGTTACACCTTCCCACCATCGTGTTCATCATGCAAGTAATGTACGTTACCTTGATAAAAACATGGGCATGGTTTTAATTCTGTGGGACCGCATATTCGGAACATTCCAGGCAGAGGTACCGGAAGAAGAAATTAAATACGGATTAACAACGCAGCCAAAAGACTCAGGACCGGTTAATATAATTTTTCATGAATTTATAGCATTATATGATGATGTTAAAAAAGCTCCTACATTTAAAGATAAATTAAAGTACATTTTTTATCCTCCTGGATGGAGCCACGATGGCAGCACACAAACAGCGCGGGTAATGCAAAGACAACTGTAAAGTGAAACACTTAAAACAAATAATTGAAGACATAAAAGTTCAGGGCGACAATCCTGAACTTTTACAAGCCATGCTTTGGAAATTAATTTGTTATTCTCCCAAAATGCCAATTCGTCTGCATCAGCAAAATCTTTTAAATGCTGCTCAAACTTCTACATTAAAGGTTTACGATGAATATTTTAGCAAATCTGACTTGAATTTTAATTGCTTTAGGTGGGGAAATGGCTCGACTAAGGTTTTACTAACACATGGCTGGGGCTCTAAGGCTATTGACTTTAGTGAACTAATTGATGTTTTATTGCTTAACAAGAATATTGAGGTATGGGCTTTTGATGCTCCTGGAAATGGCAGTTCGGAAGGTGAACTTAGCAACCTGATTCTTTTTGCAGAGGCCATTAAGGAATTCAAAAGAAATTATGGTGTTCCGGATGTAATGATAGGGCACTCGCTTGGTGGAATGGCAAATACTTTAGTTATAAAGGAAACTTTACAATTCCCTAAACTTTTAATCAGCATTGCCCCTCTGGTAAATTTAACAGAGAACTTTAAATCTTCTATGACCGCTGTAGGAATTTCTGAAAGTTCACAGAACCAGTTTTTTTCAGAATTTGAAGAACGATATCAGATGAGTACAGATCACTTTTTACTAAATGATATGTACACTTTTCCTGATAAAGTAAAGCACCTTCTTATTTATGAAGCTAATGACTACATCTCTCCTGCAAATTTTATTGAAACATTTATACTGCAATACCCTTCAGTAACGGTTTCAAAATATGAGGATACCACACATGCTAAAATCATTATCGATCACAGGATAATTAATGAAATAGATGCTATAATTAAGGAGTCACTCTAGCTTTTACTTCATTAATTTTTGAAAGATAGGCTTCGAGAAGCTCCGGATGTGTTATTCCGGTTTCCTGATCAAAATTTTCATAAAAAAGAGGGTAGGGAAAAAGTAGTTAATACATCTGCACCTAACTTTGGAAGCCTAACCACTGCGGCATTCATTACATTGCCACCTCCAAAACCACCAGGTGAGGTGCTCATTAACAACATCGGTTTGTTTTGAAGAAACTTACTATTGGTTCGCGAACACCAATCCATTACGTTTTTAAAAGCCACAGTATAGCTGCCATTATGTTCTGCAAGAGAAAGAATAATAAGATCTGCCTCTGATATATGATCAATTAATTTATAAGCTCTTTCAGGATATCCATCATTTGCCTCCCTGTCTACAGAAAATAATGGCATCTCAAAATCATTTAGATCTAGCAATGTAATATCGTGTTCTTTAAAAAAGGATGTGGTATGAATAACTAATTTCCGGTTAATTGATTGTTGACTATTGCTTCCAGCTAATGCTAAAATCTTCATTTGATGTATTTAGTTTTTAATATTTCTACTTTGTTCTGGTAGGGGGACAAAATCCGTTTCACCTGGTACAGGAGCAAAAGACTGCTGAAGCCATTGTTCCTTTGCTTCTTCTATCCTTTCGCGGGTAGAAGCTACAAAATTCCAGTAAATAAAACGTTCTTCGGCAAAAGGTTCTCCTCCAAAAATGTATATTATTGAATTTTCCTGCATTACAAATTCACATAGCTTACTATCCTTTGCTACTAAGAGTTGCTTAGGTTCAAAGGTATGACCTTCGCTTTCAATTCCTCCTTCAAGAATATAAAGGGCACTTTCGCCGAACAAATCTTTACCTATTTTAACAGTTTGTTGCTTAGTTGTTCTTAGTTCAAGAAAATAAAGAGGGCTATATACTGGTACGGGCGAGAAATGACCAAATACATCGCCTGCAATAAGTTTAAAATCAATACCATTTTCGGACCATCTGGGAATTTCATCTTCATTAAAATGAAAAAACTCCGGGTCCATTTCCTCAAGAGCTTTAGGTAAGGCAACCCATATTTGAAGGCCATGAAGCATCTTATTAGACGTTCTTAAGTAACCTGGAGTCCTTTCCGAATGAACAATTCCACTTCCGGCGGTCATCCAGTTTACCTGACCAGGTTTAATTTCAGTCTCATTCCCCAAACCATCTTTATGCATTATAGCTCCTTCAAAAAGATACGTTAAGGTAGAAAGGCCAATATGTGGGTGTGGTGGAACGTCTAAATTTTCATAGTCACTTAAACACGTAGGGCCCATGTGATCTATAAATGCAAAGGGTCCAACCATTCTTTTTTCGCGAAAGGGCAAAAGCCGGCCAACCATAAAATTGCCAATGTTACTTGGTCTTTCTTCGATTATCAAGTTAATATTTGACATACTATTATATGATTTTAACTGTTCGGATTAACAGATAGATTTGATGTAATGCTTGGTGAATTTACATGAATTAGCTTAGTATTACAAGCATTTTTAATAAAATCAGAAGGCCCAACAATTCAAATTATTGGGCCTTCCGGAGAATCTACAAGTAATTTTTAAAGCGTTATTGCTTGTCCCACCAAACCCTGCCGGTTAACTTATCTCCACCCGGAACTGCCGCCGATGCTTCTTTATAGTTAATACCATTCTTTGCTCCTTCTTCTACAGGATATGGAAAACGACGTGGAATAGTGCCATTAGTTGCATTTCCAGGATATACAATAGGCGTTAAAGCGGGAAATCCACTTCTGCGCCAGTTAGACCAGGTTTCATAAAAATCAAGCATGGTGTTGGTATGCGCCCAGTATTGATTATTGATCATTTCCAAACCATTTGCTGCGTTGTAAGGATGTGCCGTAGCATAATTTTGAGCAACATTTTCAGAAATTGCCAATGATGCATCATATTGTCCAAGAAAAGTAATTGAAGCTGCAACACCGTTTTTATAATGATCGGCCGCAACTCCTCCTATACCCCACCTTTGCGCAGCCTCTGCCAGCAAGAATTCACTCTGTGCATAAGTAAGAATGAATGTTAGCCCATTTTGTTTTATCATTGCAGGGTTTGGAGAAGAGTAATCAGAAAAACTTGTAAATGATGCGTCCTGCCTAACATCTCTGCCAGCCAAACCACTCAAATCTTTCCCATTGGGCATACCTTTTTGGGCCGCAGCAGTTGTAACATAAGATGGATTTTGTGCTTTCCCTCCCTCTGTTAAATACAACTGTGTTACAGCAACTTTCTCTAAACGCGGGTCATTACTATTTTTCAGGAAGTCGATAAATGTTTTAGACCATTTAACATAATAATTTTCCTGTCCCCCATCACCAAGCAACACCTGACTGTTTCTGTTTTGGGTTACCCTTGATCCGGCTACATCGTGAGCAACAAATGCATTGTCTTTATTCTCCGTCATTGTTTTACCAACAACTTTCTGAACATATGTTTTTGCAGTGTTTTCATCAACCTTGGTTAGTCTCATAGCCAAGCGTAAAATCAAAGTATTGGCAAAGCGTTTCCATTGTGCAATATTACCGTTATAAATAACATCTCCAGTTACAGCATCCCCATTTTCATTCAGCCCATTTGAGGCTTCCTCTACTTCTTTTAGCAGGTCCATGTAAATAGCCTGCTGCTTATCATACTTAGGCGTGAAGTTGCCCGTGTAAAACCCTTGCCCAGCTTCTGAATAAGGGACATCTCCATATAAATCTGTAATTCGTTCAAAAATCACAGCTTTCCAGATGCGTCCTATCTGATATACATTATTAAATTTTGGTTTACCCTTTGCATACTCAACCACATCAACAATCGGGCGCACCTGCTCTATGTAAGCTCCAACACTCCCATTTCCCCAATATGCGGCGGTATATCCTTCATTTAAAAGATATTTATCGCCAGCCCAATAGCTGATCACTGTTGAAAAACCCTGCATCATTGTAGCAGAATAAATTAAATTTCCACGCCAGGTATCATACGCAAAATCGATACTTCCGGTATAAGTAAGCTGTGCTGATGTTAATGTGTAATTCGGATCAAAACTACTTGGCCCGTATGCAACAGGGTTAGTATTAATGTCCTTAAAATCTTTTGTACAACCTGTACCCAATAGAACAGTAACAAGTAATACCAGGCTATATTTGTTTAATATATTCGTTTTCATTTCTCTTTGTCTTTAAATAATTAAAACTTAACACTTAGGTTTACGCCAAAAGTTCTTACTGGTGGCACTCCCCCTAGTTCCATTCCTGGGAACGTAGCATTGTAGCTCGATTCGGGATCGATGTTGTCTGTTTTTTTCATCAGAATAAATAAATTCCTGCCTACCAGACTTACATTTAAGCTTTTCACTTTGTTATTAAACATTTTTGCCGGGAAATTATACCCCAACGTTAGCTGCCTGAATTTGATAAAACTCGCATCCTGTACAAATTTATTGGAAACATTATTCGCTGTATTTTCGTAGAACTTAGCTGCATTATTACCAAGAGTTTCACGATCTATGAGTGTATTTTTATGCAGCCCAAAAATATATCCATAGTAGTCAGTAGCCGAAAACACCTTACCTCCCCACTTACCATCAATTAAGAATGAAAGAGTTGCTCCCTTATAGTTAAACTCATTATTCCAGCCAGCAAACCACTTATTATATGCTGAACCATACGCTTTCAGGTCACCTCTTGATGGCTCTCCAAGTGCATCTTTTAAAATTTCCCCATTAGCATCATACTTATAATCGTATGCCATTACCTGCGCTGCGGCCAAGCCTGGTATGTTCTGCAAAAAACCAACCCCAGATCTGGAAGTTGCCAATAATTGAGAAGGTAATCCTTCAGCTAAAGAAAGAACAGTATTGTTATTGTAAGTTCCATTCAATGACGAGGTCCATGTAAAGTCCTCATTTTTAACAACAACTCCACTGATTAAAGCTTCGACACCTTTATTTTCAATTTCACCGGAATTTAATACCGCTCCTGAATAACCAGTTGTACTTGATGTGGTAACAACAGAGATCTCGTCTTTTGAACGTTTTTTATACCAGGTCATATCCAGGCTCAAACGATCACCAAAGAACCTTAATTCAGTTCCAATTTCCAATTCGGTAGCTTTAGAAGCCTTCAATCCGGCATTAGGTATACTCAAATTGTTTATTATGCCTAAAGGATGTCCGTTTAATGTTTCACTTCTAAAACCATAAGTAAGTAATGTTTGATAAGGATCTGTTGCTTGTCCAACAATCGCATATCCAGCTCTTAACTTACCGAAGCTAAGAAATGATGGCTTCCAAAGTTCAGAGAAAACAAATGAACTACTTACAGACGGATAAAAAACACTTAGTTTATTATCCCTTCCTGGAGTGGCGAGGGTAGAAAACCAGTCTGATCTTCCGCTACCTGTTAAATAAAGTACATCCCGATAAGAAAGCTCTAAAGTGCCGTATAAAGAGTGGGTTTCTGACTCAGTCTGAACATACCCAACCGACTTATTTTTAGCATTTAGAATATTATAAACACCAAATACGGCAAAATTAGTCCCATTATTTGTTGTTTGATTAATCCTGGTATTTCTAAAACTTGCACCAACATTTGGAGTTACAGTAATCTCTTCACCTACATTAAATGATTTCCCTAACAACATATCGGCATTTACATCAGCAAATTTTGTTTGCTGCTCAGCAATTTTACCTGGTTCATAGTATGCTGTTCCCGATGGAACCACATTTTTATAGGTATCGGCATAAGCATCGCGACCTGCACGGCCTTGAATAAACAAGCCATTGTCAAAAGTATAGCGTGCGTTGAAAGAACTGATTAACCTTTCACGTTTGGTGTCATTAACAAACTCATTTGCAGCAAACCATGGATTAGTGGCAAATGCATTCCCGGTATTGTATTTTAATTCATATCCATTGGCATCTTTACCCGGCTTTAAATCATTTACGTTAACACTTGTTGGTAAAAACACAACATTATAGTTGGCATTACCTGCTCCGTCTGACACCATTGGCCTGTTCTTAGCCTGCTCTAGAATATAATTAGACCTTGCATCAATATTTAGGCGTTTAACTGGTTCAAACGTACCCACCAGATTAAACGACTGTCTGTTTAAACCAGAGTTTGGCACAACAGAGTTATTATGAACATCATTTGCAGAAAAACGGATCGCCCCTCCCTCAAATGTCTTGTTTAAAGCCAGAGTATTAGACCATGTTCCACCACTACTGTAAAAATCCTTTATATTGTTACGCTGAGCCGAGTATGGCCTTGAAGCCCCATCAAACTGAACCACACTGGTTCCATCCAGTTTTGCGCCCCAGCTTGAGCCACCTACCTGCGCAGCCCCGGCTTTGTCTAATGGTTTGGTTCCATTAGCTCCCTGCCCGTATACATACTGCCAGTCAGTTCTGTCCATAATCTGTTCGACTACATAATTACTGTTAAAGTCAACACTGTTTCCTTTGCCGCTTTTAGTTGTAATAAGAATAACACCTGCTTTAGCTCTGGAACCGTAAAGCGCCGAGGCTGCAGCGCCCTTCAATACAGAAATACTTTCAATATCGTCTGGATTTAAATTACCCACAGCATCTCCAAGATCAGGTGCATTATCCCACTGACTTCCTGAGTTTCCATTTGGGTTAATGTTATTTAAACCAGTTGGCTTATTTTCCATTGGCACGCCATTAATTACATATAACGGCTGATTACTTTGACTAAGGCTGGATACACCACGGATAGTAACACTTGTTGCTGCACCAGCACCACCAGAAGTAGAACTAATGTCCAAACCAGCAACTTTACCCACTAAAGCATTGGCAACATTGTTTTCTCTGGCCTGGGTTAAGGATTCGCCCTGCACCTGAGAAACAGAATAACCCAATGCCCTGCGCTCCTTTTTAATTCCAAGCGCTGTTACTACAACCTCGTTTAACAGCTTAGTATCTTCAGTTAAAATAATCTGGAGGTCGGCTTTGCCATCAATTGGTACTTCCCTAGTTTGAAAACCCGCAAAAGAGACTACTAAAACAGCATTCGGAGGCGCAGATATCGCGAATCTGCCATTGATATCGGTTGATGTTCCCACACCTGTTCCTTTGATTCTGACGGTGGCTCCCGGTAAAGGCCCACCATTAGCATCCTTGACTATACCGCCAACTTTAATATCTTTTTTTCTGCTGATTACGATTAAACCCGCTCCAGAAACAGAATAATTTAAATTGGTATTGTTAAATATTACAGCTAAGACATCTGTAACCAGTGTATTTTTTACCGACAATGTAATATCCTTATTAACCGGAACATTTGCCGAACTGTATACAAAATGATAATCACTTTGCTCCTCAATAATCTTCAAAACTTTTCCCAGTTTTGTCTTCGTTACATCTAGCGATATCTTTTGCTGAGAAAAGACAGATGCCGAAACATTGAGACATGTAATGAAAATTATAATACAGATTAGTTTCATTAAAATAATGAATTTTAAGAACGTCCTTACATCGGGACGCACTTGCAGTAAGTAATAATTAATCATATTTTTGTTTTTTTGGTTGCTTTAGTATTTGGCAGCAATCTGTTTGCGCATAAACTGCCAGTGCTTATATCAAAAAAATTATTGGGGCGGTGCGTCAACACCGTCCCTTTCTAATTTATTTAGATATGATAATTTGATTCCCCCTTATTTTATATTTAAAATGTTCTGCATCTTGAAATGCTTTTAATGCCTGCTCTATATTTTCATGTTTAAACGTGGCTGTAAAGCGATACTTTTCGACTTCACGATCATTAAATATGATCTCTACATTGTACCATCTTTCCAGATCACCTTTAACTTCAGCAAAAGTCTGATCCATAATCTCAAGCCTGTTTTGCGTCCAGGCCATTTCCATAATTGTACTATCGTTAACCTTGGTATATTGATTTATAGCAATTTGAGGATGCACCACCGACGGTTTTGGCAATTTAATTTTACCAGAAGCCTCTTCCACTTTCTTGTAAAAAGTTACTTTCTGACTTGGTCTTAAAGTTATAGAGCTTCCTTTGGTTCCTTTTCCCTCCATTACAATCAAACCTTTAACCAATACCGTTTCAGATGTTGCTTCTCCGGGATATATTTTAACATTAAATGAAGTACCAAGCACATTGATATCAAAATCCTCGGTATGAACCTTAAAGGGCTTATTCTTATTATGAGTAACATCAAAAAAGGCCTCTCCCACTAAATTAACTTCCCTGTTTTTATCATTGAAATGCTTATCAACTGTCAAGACACTTTTTGCATTAAGCAAAACCACAGAGCCATCTGGCAATGTAATTTTTTTCTTTTCGCCACCACTTGTACTGAAATGAGTAACCAAACTAATTTTTGGGATCTCTTCTTTAGTATTATTTTTATAGATAACCGTAATACCAACTATTACCAGAATGGCCGCAGCAATTTTTAGCCACATGTAGTTTTTACGAACAGGAATAACGCTGGCTTCTTTTTGAACTTCAATATAATCTTTCAAGAGATCAACCTGTTTATTTAATGGTTTTTTATTTCCACTTAATATCACATACAAGCGTTTTGCCTCCGCAATCACAACCTCTTGTTCAGGGTGAGTTTTAATATAGTTTTCCCAGTAGCTAACACAAAGCTTATCTGTTCCGGCACAGTATAGCTGAAAAGTATTATCTACTAAAAAGTCTTCAACATTGAAAAGACTACGATCTATCATAATATTTGGCTTTTATAATACCAGTGTCCAAAATCTTATGATTTTCCTAAGAAAATTTTACTTTTTTTTATTTTACCGGAATAACATTACCCTATAGGGTATTTTGGCATACATAACTAGTCTTTCAACTCCTTACGTAATATCTTAAGAGCATCATAAATAGTATTGTAAGCAGTCTTAATTGTTTGCTGAGTTTGATCTGCTATTTGCTCATAGCTTAAACCATCAAAGAATTTGAGATGAATTAATTGCTTTTGCCTGAAGGTTAATTTTTCAAGCGCATTTTTTAGCTTGAAACGCACCAGTTCATCGGTTTGGACTTTTACTATAAACTCTTCGTACGACATTTCCATCCAATCGCCCTCGGCACCTGCATTTTGCAATGCATCATTAATTTTGCGCTTACGTTCTAACAGCCTTAAAATTTTTCGTTTTAGAAATGTTCGCAGGTAAGCTGGCACATTGTCAACTCTGTTTAGTTGTTGGTGTTTCTCCCAAATAGTAATAAACACCTGATCGGTTGCTTCTCCGGATGTTTCAGCATCACCACAAACGCGGATACCAAAATTTACCAGATCATAATAAAGTGCTTTATAAAGATCAAAAAATGCACCATTATCACCTCCCCTTATACGTTCCCATAATAAATGATGCAAGAGCTTATTCTCCATTTGGTTAATTTAGATTGAGACAATGTTAAGAAAATATGTGGAAATTAAAAAAAGAACAAACTAGATGCACGACGTTGATTCGCGCTTAATCAAACTGGATTTTAAGATGTGATTTTCATTTGGCTCAAAATGCTTTTTATCTAGTATTTTGAATAAGATACCTGCCGCTTCTTTTCCGATTTCAAACGCCGGCTGTTCAATTGTGGTAAGAGACGGGCTCAAAAGTGGAGCAGTATTAAGATTAGAAAAGCTAATTATTTTTAGGTCCTTCGGAATATTTAAATTTAATTCTCTGGCAACATAATAGCAAGGCAAAGCAAGGTCCTCAATTGAAGAGATAATAGCGTCTGGTTTCTGGGTTAACATCAATGTTTTTATATTTTCATAGTTCTTATTACTGTCTTTATCATAACTAACAATCATCTCCTCGGTACAAACCATATTATATTTCTCTAAGGCTTTCTTATATCCTGCAAACCTATTTTTACCGGTAACGAGATTATTAAGGGCGAACAGGTAAGCGATCTTTTTACAACCACATTCTACTAAATGGCACGTTGCATTGTAAGCACTCTCATAATCATCGGTAGTTATTTTCACAGCATCTATATCTTCAAAAATCCTATCAAAGAAAACAACAGGTATTCTTTTAACCAGTTCCTTAAAGTGCTCATTATTATTTGTGTTGCTCGAAACAGAGATCAATATTCCATCTACCCTACCACTTAACAGGCTGTCAGTAAAAGCAATTTCAATCTCACTGTTTTCATGAGTTTGATAAATCAGGACATGATAATCTCGCTTTCTTGCTATTTCTTCAATTCCATTTATGGCTAATGAAAAGAAATTATTTGCTATCTCAGGAATAATAACAGCTATAGTTTTTGTTTTATGGCTGCGAAGGTTACTTGCTGAGGGATTACGTTCGTATTTTAATTTCTTGGCAAGATCCCAAACCTTTTGCTTGGTTTCTAAACTAATCTCATAACTGTCATTTAATGCTTTTGAGACAGTGGCAATAGAAATATTTAACTCCCTAGCTAGCGTTTTTACAGTTACAGTTTCCTTCATTTATACAGCAATTTGGATGATGAATAAGCAAAAGGTAAGCTATTTCACTTAAACGTATTCGTAAAAAAAATATCCGTTAAACTCCCGATTTAATATTTTTATATACAGCTTTGATAAGTGAGACCACCCTAGGTTTTGCTTTTAACCAAATGTAATATAATTAATTTAACTCATTTATATGAGGGAAACTGATTTAGCGCAAACCAAATATGAATCATCTTGACATCGCCGATTATGTAGTTTTCTTTGTTTATTTTATTGCTATAGCCGGCTATGGCTATTACATTTATCATAAGAAAAAAACTACCTCCAATAGTGCGAAGGATTTTTTCCTGGCAGAGGGTTCCCTAACCTGGTGGGCTATCGGAGCATCACTGATTGCCTCAAATATTTCTGCAGAGCATTTCATTGGGATGTCAGGATCCGGTTTTGCACTAGGCCTTGCCATTGCTTCGTATGAATGGATGGCAGCTGCAACATTGATCATTGTGGCCATTTTTATCATCCCGGTATACCTGAAGAACAAGATCTTTACCATGCCACAATTCTTGTCTAAGCGGTATAATGATCAAGTAAGCACCATTATGGCTGTATTCTGGTTATTGGTTTATGTTTTTGTGAATCTTACTTCTATCATTTACCTGGGTGCCTTAGCCATCTCATCCATATCACCTATCAGTTTCGAGTGGAGTATAGTAGGACTAAGCATCTTTTCCATGGTGGTTACTTTAGGGGGCATGAAAGTTATTGGCTATACAGATGTAATCCAGGTACTGGTGCTGATTTTTGGCGGCCTGATTACCACTTATCTTGCCCTTTCTTTACTTTCTAGGGAATATGGATTTGGTGAGGATATTTTTAAGGGCCTCTCTATCCTAAGAAAGGAGGCGCCAGATCATTTTCATATGATATTTAGCCCCTCTGATAAATACTATAAGGAACTGCCGGGTTTGTCTGTATTAATTGGCGGTATGTTAATCAACAATCTGGCATACTGGGGCTGTAACCAGTACATCGTACAGCGCGCACTAGGTGCTGATTTAAATACGGCACGTAAGGGCATTTTGTTTGCAGCGTTTTTAAAACTTTTAGTGCCCATAATTGCTGTACTTCCGGGAATTGTAATGTATGTACTTCATAATAAAGGTTTATTTATTAAAGAAATGTCCGATGCTGGCGTATTGAAACCCGATCATGCCTATCCAACCTTAATGAACCTATTACCGGCAGGTTTAAAAGGTGTCGCATTCGCCGCCCTTACGGCTGCTATTGTTGCTTCATTGGCGGGTAAAGCAAATAGTATATCCACAATTTTTTCACTTGACATTTATAAAAAATACTTCAACAAAACAGCCTCTGATAAGAAGATGGTTAATGTTGGCCGATGGGCCGTAGTGATTTCTATGCTTATTGCGGCTATTGTAACACCATCCTTAAAATCACTTGATCAGGCTTACCAATTTATCCAGGAATATGTAGGCTTTATTTCACCAGGAGTACTGGCCATATTCTTGCTGGGTTTTTATTGGAAACGCACAACAACTGCGGCAGCGATGACAGGAGCATTGATCACAATTCCGCTTTCAACTGTGTTAAAGTTTTTGCCAGTCTGGACAAATGGGGCATTCCCCGACTATCCTTTTCTTGACAGAATGGCTATTGATTTTGTAGTTATTGTGATCCTGATGGTTGTAATTAGTTTGAGTAAACCTCAAAAAGTAGCTACTGAAGATGAAATTGAAGTGGACACCTCTATGTTTAAAATCAGCACTAGTTTTGCCATAGGTTCTATTCTTATTATGGGCATACTTACTGCTTTATATACTGTGTTTTGGTAACAAATAAATAATTAATTAACTATAAAAAATAAGCATTATGAAAGAGTCAAGAAAAGAGGAACTATCTCCATTGTCTAGTCTCGATGTGTGGGAGGACGATGTACTAAAAAGATACCCGGAACCCGGTGTACCTGAAAAAAAGAAAGAAGAGTTCAGAAACTATGATAGTCCTGAAAACGATTCTGTTCGCGAGTTCTATCGTTTAAACCACAAGTACCAAACCTATGGGAATGTGCTTGCAAAAAAAGCCAACTTTTTACAGTTTGATAAAAAAGAAATGCCCTGGTGGGCTGCAATGGAATATCTGAATACTCTGGTTGACGACTCAGATCCTGACACATCTTTAGATCAGCTGCAGCATTTGTTACAAACTGCCGAGGCCATTAGGGCCGATGGACATCCGGATTGGTTTGTTCTAACCGGTTTTATACATGACCTGGGCAAGGTGCTTTGCCTTTTTGGAGAACCTCAGTGGAATGTTGTTGGCGATTCATTTCCTGTAGGCTGTAAGTTTTCGGACAAAATTGTATATCCCGATTTCTTTTCAGACAACCCGGACAATACTGATGAACGGTATAACACAAAGTATGGGGTATATACACATCAGTGCGGATTAGATAATGTACACATGTCATGGGGGCACGATGAATACCTATATCACATCACAAAAGATTACCTGCCTGAACAAGCTTTGTACATGATTCGTTACCACTCATTTTACTCGCAACATCGTGAGCATGCTTATGATCATTTACTAAATGCCCATGATCAGGAAATGTTTAAATGGGTAGATAAGTTTAATCCTTATGATTTATACTCAAAAAGTCCTAAACCGCCGGTTGTATCAGAGCTAAAGCCATATTACGAAGATCTGATTGCAAAATACTTACCAGCAACAGTTAAGCTTTAAATACCAGCCAATAAGTTTGTTTAAAAGCAAGGGCCTTTGAATTCTCAAAGGCCCTTGCTTTTTCTTCTCAAGTCGTATTCACCTCTTTTAAAAAATATTGTGTATCAGTATCTTTATAAGAAATTAACTCATCTTAACCAGATACTGAAACTTATGAAAACCAAAGCCGTTCATATTATAACAAGTATTTTTATTTGTGTTCTGCTCAACATTTTCAACATTTCATTAAGCTTCTCCCAGGAATCCTCCAGACAAAATCTGAATCAAATCATTACAAAGCTTAATACGCAAAACGATAGCCTTTCAATCGAGAAACTTTATCTCCAAACCGATAAACCTTCGTATTTGGCCGGAGATACGCTTTGGTTCAAAGGTTATTTACTGAACGCATCATTTCTAACCTATTCGGATAAAAGCGGGATACTTTATGTGGAGCTTTCAAACGACAGCAGCCGTCTTATTCAACGAATCATGGTATCTGTATACAGTGGCCTGGCATCAGGCTATGTGGCATTAGATCAGGATTTGATGCCAGGGGGATATACATTAACTGGCTATACTAATTGGATGAGAAATTTTGGAGAGAGCTACCTGTTCAAAAAACATTTTTATGTTGGTGCTGATGCAGGATCAGAATGGCTGGTCAATTATAATACACAATTAATAAAAGATAGCGACAGAGACAAAATTGAAATTGGCCTAAAGATTAATCATTTTGACAAAGCTCCTGTTGGGTTAAGAGAAATGCAGATAAGTGTAACTGATGGCAAAAAAACCTGGTTTAAAAATAAAGTGGAAACAAATTTAGAAGGCCTTTTAAAATTAAATTTTGGCCTGCCAGAGAAAACATCTGCAAAAAATATCTCGCTCGGTATAGAGGATCTACGAAAAAGCCAGGGTAATCGTAAGTTTTTAATTCCCATTGTACTTAACCGACCAGAAAAAATCGATTTACAATTTATGCCAGAGGGCGGGAAACTGGTTTCAGGTCAACCAACTAACATTGCATTTAAGGCTTTAAACGAAGATGGTTATGGCGCCAATGTATCTGGCAAAATTTATAACAGCAAGCAACAGGAAATTACTTCTTTTACCACCGTCCATGCCGGGATAGGAACCTTTAGCTTGGTACCCGAAAGTGCAGAAGTTTATACTGCCAGAATACCATTGCCAGGTGGAAAATATCAAACCTATCAACTTCAATCTGTTGAAAGCACTGGCATCACCTTAAATGTTACCAACCAATTTAAAAGTGATTCCTGCAGAATAACACTTACACCTACAGCAGATATAGTAACAGCCGATAAAACTTATTACCTAATAGGCATGGCCAGAAATTTAGTTTGCTGGGGTGCATTGGTTAAATTTAGTAAAGGCCAGCTCCAGTTTGTTTTAAGTAAACAGAATTTTCCAAGTGGTATAGTCCGTCTTATTTTAATGAACGAAAACAAAACAGCACTTAACGAGCGTATGTTTTATAATGACCGTGGAGACAATTTAAATATCCAATTGGAATCAAATAAAACCGATTACCAACAAAGGGACAGTATTTCTCTAAATGTTAAAGTAAGTGACTATGCCGGCAAGCCTGTACAAGGTAGCTTCTCGTTAGCTGTTACAGATAACGGGCAAGTTAAAATAGACAGCAATAGAGCATATTCAATTGTAAGCCACATGCTTTTAACCTCAGACCTAAAAGGCAATATAGAAATTCCAGGGTATTATGATGACGCTGCAACACACCCTCAGAAATGGCAGCACCTTAATCAGTTATTATTGGCACAGGGATGGGCAGGTTACGACTGGACTGAGGCTTTTAAACCTGCCAAACAACTTACATATACCAATGAAGAAGAGTTTTTAATAAAAGGGAAAGTTACCAATGCCTTCAACAAACCGGTTGCAAAGTCCGCAATTACATTATTTTCAAAAAAGCCTTTGCTTGTGCTGGAAAGCATGACTAACGAAGGTGGAGATTTCATTTTTAAAGGAATTTCACCAATTGATACTCCTTCCTTTTTTATCAGTGCTAAAAATAAAAGAGGGAAAAGCTTTAATGTAGGCATTGAAATGGAAGAGTTTAAACCTCCTGTTTTCTCAACGGCTAACAACCGTATTATACCATGGTTTGTAAACATAGACACCAATACCTACCAAACAGTAAATAACAGGGTAGCTTTAAAGAAAGAGCAATTGCGAGTTACCGGAGGTAATTTACTTAAAGAGGTAGTTATTAATGCAAAAAAGATCATTAAGGGCTCTAAAAATTTAAATGGTCCTGGTGGTGCAGATGTTATTATTGATGAGGAACAATTAAGAAAAGCTGGTAAAACCACTCTTGGCGATCTCCTGAGTAAGAATGTTAAAGGCTTCGGTACAAAATTTAGTAAAACCGGACAAATTTATTATAGCGTGTACACTATGTCTGTTCATCTTATCATCGATGGAGTAAATACTGATTTCTTCATTTCTGAGGAAACATCTGCCTATCAGTACCTAAAAGATATTTTTGACTATTATGATGCAGAAGAAATTAAGGGGATTGAGGTAATGGTTAGTGGAAAATACCAAATGAGATATACAAGTGCCTTTCTAGACCCACTGGCCGTACCCTGGGACCATGCTTTTATTGAGGTAACGACACGAGGAGGAAAAGGCCCTTTCTTAAAAAAAAGTATTGGCACCTACCTATATAAACCAATGCCTTTCATCACTCCAAAGGAATTTTATAGCCCAAAGTATACAGCAGGTAGTGTTGCTGATATGTCTGATATACGTTCAACTATTTATTGGGCACCAAACATAATCACTGACAAAGAAGGAAAAGCAACAATTAATTTCTATGCTGCTGATAATCCTGGCGCTTACACAATGATTATGGAAGGAGTAGACTTACAGGGGCATTTGGGCGTAAAAAGCAAACAACTCATCATTAAAAAATGTTCCAATTGTGCTCCCCATCTAAAGCAAGATAAATAATGCTGTACAAAAAAGCCCATTTCAATTAAGAAATAGGCTTTTAAAATTCTGCTCCTTCTGCTGGGCTCGAACCAGCGACCCTCTGATTAACAGACGGAGGCTTTCGAGCCTTAAAAACATATATATCAACAACTTACAACCACATCAAAAATTTGAGTGACGAATGAGTTGCGGTTTTAATTTCTAATACTAATATACACAATATGCAATAAAATTCAAAAATCTTCCATTAGATTGAGGAGGTCATGAGCGGTGTAAGCTCCAACTTTGGGCTTAGTCCCTTAGCCAGATCCCTCAGTGATATGCAATTGTAACTGAAGGCGAAGGACGGAGCGGCGCTGTTACAAAAAATCCATCGTCACAGAATCTTTTATACTTGGACTGGCCTTGAAATACCACTCCTCGTCTGTGATTGATTCTGTAAAGCATCGCCCGGGATATTCAAAATTTCTTAATTTCTTCATTTTCAATTTAGGTGTATTCAATTTGTGATTTTTTTTGGATAAAAATTATCAGGCTAAAGGGTCGGCCTGTCGAGGGTTCTTGTCCTCACTCACTTGTTTACCGATATGCGTAAAAAGTTCGGGAAGATCAGGTTTATAGTTACTAATGAGAAAATCCGCATAAGATATCATTGCCTGGTTCATATTCTCTTTCGCTTTATCAAGTGACTGTGCAACTCCTTTTACCGGCATTTTTACTTTGATAAATTGATGATAAGCCCGGAGACTTTCCTCGAGAAAAACTTTTTTGCCTTTAAACATGTCACTGAAATTGATCAGCGTGTCCATATCCAGTATGCTGAGTGGTTTAATCTGATACAGCCTTCCAGAAAGTCCGCTGCGTTCATTCAATGCTTCCTGAAACCATTCATTGAAAATGTGGTTCATTCCTGGTGTATTGAGTGCCCTTTCAGTGGTCAGCAGAATAGGATAGATCTCAAGTTTCCTTTGATCGGCAAGGTCGTCAAAGGGAATCTTTTTGCTTTCATTGAGCAGAATCTCAATACGGTCTACCAGTTGCAGGATGCCAATGTTCTTCTTATTTCCAGGCTTTTGGTAGAATTTTTTCTTCAGCTCATCTTCAATGACCTGATAATCGAAGCTTTGTTTGATCTCCCCAGGCAGTATGCTTCCTTTTATTTCAAAAAGGAAAACCTTATTGTTGTTTCTGATGTAATAGTCTGGTTCCTGGTTGATCTTAAACCTGTTTTTAATCTCTTCCCCGCTCAACTGGTAATAGCCGCTGTCTGCGAAAATTTCACTCAGCAGTGTATAGGACAGGTATTTTTCAATAAATTCACTGGTGTAAAAGCTAAAGAAATTGTCATAACGCGAATGCAGGTGCTGGTTACTTGCCGCAATATCTTTTAATTCAAAAAACATAGAACTGTGCACCCGGTTAATGGTCAATATAGTATCGCAGACCAAAAAGCGGTTTGGCTCAGTTTCGTAGAGTGGCCTGGATCGGACATGTAAAAAATCTGGTATTACAGGATATCCTTCCGTACCGCTTAAGGCCAGCCGTCTAATGAACTGGCTTCGCCGCTCATAATCGGGATTGTCCTGCAACAGAAAGTAGTAGAGTCCTGAACCATCGCCTTTAGTCAGCGGTCCAGAACAGATCGGGAGGATCAATCGGAAATATTCCTGCCAGTTACTCACACCATACTGTTGCAGAAAAAGCTCGACCAGCTGTTGATGTCCGTTCTGCTCCAGGAACTTCAAACAATAATAGGCGCGAATGATCTGCGCGGCGAGTACTTCCCTCGGACTTACGTTAGCAAAATCCTGGTATCTGATCAGGGTGACCATCATGCATTTCGCATACCAATAGCCTAGGTTCTCCTTGTCAGGCCCTACTGTTTCAACGATTGCATTGGAACCATCGCCAAAAATTTCATTGATGGCCAGGTAGACCATAAAAAAATCCCTTTCGGTTTCGTCCCCGGATGTTTCAGGATAATCATTCTCCGGTTCAGACAAAAGCAGATCTAGTATCTTCAGGTTGCTCCACATGCTAATAATTGTCAACTGACTGCCCGGTACGCCAAGGCTTGAATAACCCGCAAAGATATGGCGTCTGACAATGGTCCGGAACCGGACATTGGAATTGCCAAACCACATGTTCAATACCTCGTCAACCGTACTGACCACTTTTGTACGGGCCAGATGGTTCATCCTTGCGATAATTTTCACAGCGGTGGATTTGTTCATCCTCCGCAACAATTCCATGGCATCGCCAGGTTTCTTCCCGAAAACGGTTGAATATTTGACAATTTGCCTGTTGTGGTATGTGGCCATTAACGTTTGGTTTAGCATACTAAGATAACTATATTCCCACCAGGTAAGATCCTGTAATTGTGTGTTGTTGCTTTCATCCAAAAGTTTTCTGGGCAGGCATTAATCAGGTACAAAAGCCAGCTACTGCTAGCTTTCTGGCCGCATAAAAATCCACCATAAACAGGTTTTATTTATAGGCTATCTTCTATTGCAATGCCTTTTTGGATCCTGGTATGAACCGGGACTGGGGTCATTGCTTGACTGACAAGCTTGTGAAATAACATTTCCCTCAGCTAATGATTTTTCCAGGGAAGCTGAAGGTTACGGTAAAAACGTTTGATGCTGATCCTGAAAATATCGTAAAATAACGTATACAATAAGACGGCTACAGGAAACAAAAAGGCATGGAACTGAAACACGTTAAACAGGTAAGCACCCAGAAGCGCACCAAACAGGAAAAATGAGATAATGGCTGCCCGCATTTTAATCCTGGAACGCAATACCGCATTCTTCCGGTTTCCCTTTTGAATGATCTGGGCAAGTTCAATTCCCAGATCTGTAAATGTGCCGGTAAGGTGCGTCGTCCTTACCACAGAACCGGATATCATCGAGACCAGCGCATTTTGCAAGCCCATCACAAATAGTAAACTTCCCGCAAAGAGTTCCCTGGCAACCAGGCTGCCATCATACCGGTAACCCGCCAGTCCTACGATAAGTAAAACAAGCAATTCCATCAGGATGGGAATGACATAGGAAAACTGCTGGTTGCGGCCGATCAGCGAAACGGTCAGGCTGGAGATGAAAGCCCCGGCCAGAAAAAGGAACATCCACAATGCCACCACCCGCGCCGTCTGCCAGTCCTGCATGGCGATCCGCTCGGCGAACAATGCGGCGTGCCCGGTCACATTAGTCGTTAGTACGGAAAAACCCAGGAATCCGGCGGCGTTTACAAAACCTGCCGTCACGCATAGCAATGCGGCCAGTTTCACATTGTGCCGGTAAGTCCTTTTTGTACCCAGATGCCTTAACATACTCAAAATTAATGGTTTCCTTTGGCAATACCCATGGTGAAAAAGATGATAATTATCACCTTTAGTGCTGATCTGTCGCCACTACATTTGTTTCCAAAAGGAGTTAGTTTTGATCCCGTTATTAATACCTGTACAATAAACTATGACAACCGGGGCCTTAAACTTATTAGATTATCAGGATGATGATGCTTTTGACAGGCATTTTTCTCCCAGAATCAAGAAATTGTCCAAACTGCACTGGAGCCCTATGGCAGTCGTAAAAAAGGCAGCGGAATTTCTGGCGCCATCTCCGGGCAGCAGGATCATAGACATCGGCAGCGGTGCCGGAAAATTCTGTATCGCAGCCGCCCAGCATTGCCCGGAATCAGAATTCCACGGAATTGAACAACGTGAAAGCCTCTACCTGACCGCGCTGCGTTCAAAAGTACTTTCAGGTCTGGATAATGTACATTTTATGCATGGTGATTTTACCGAGCTGAACCTGAATCCTTATACCGGTATTTACTTTTTCAATTCCTTCGCGGAAAACCTGTACACCTTTGACAGGATTGACAACACGATACAGCACTCGGCCAGTTTGTATAACTATTACACCAGTTACTTATACAATATACTTGAAGAAAAACCCA
Source organism: Pedobacter ginsengisoli (assembly GCF_002736205.1). Classification (NCBI taxonomy): domain Bacteria; kingdom Pseudomonadati; phylum Bacteroidota; class Sphingobacteriia; order Sphingobacteriales; family Sphingobacteriaceae; genus Pedobacter; species Pedobacter ginsengisoli. Next base: position 3,783,789 of record NZ_CP024091.1, read on the forward strand.
GCGGCACCAGGCTCGCCAGTTACCATGTGAGTGAAAATGATATTCCCATTTGTTACGAGCTCATTGCAACCGACTTTAAAAACAACCTTAAACTGTGGATCAGCCGCTAAACATGCTCCTGGATCAATACCTCAGCAGCCTCCTCAAACAGCTCAGTGAAATGGATAACTACAGCCAGGTTGAGGCGTTGATCTCACGACTGGCAGATCCCGGCCTTCAGCGTGCATTTCCATCGAACAAGTGCATTAAAGGCCTGGAAGCAAAAATTGAAAATCTGTCGCCACTGCTGTTAAACAGCACCCAATGGAGCTGTTTCCGCTATGCACTGATCTGCCTTCGGAGTATATCCAAAGAACATCATGGCGATCCGGGGTACATCTGAAAAAGTGTGCATCTATACTCAAATCGCAAAATACAGTAACATAATGGTATCTTTAGCCCTATGAGTTTATCCGGCATTTTTCCGATTGACAAATGGAGTTTTAATACCCAATCCATTTTAACTACACTCACAGAGGACCAATACCATTACCTGATCACCAGGCAAGGCGCCCAGAAATACCAGAAAGGAGAAATTATCTTCAAAGAAGGCATGGTTCCTTCAGGTATCTATTTCATTCACCAGGGCAAGGTAAAAAAATACAAGAAAGGGTCGGCAGCAAAAGAACAGATCATCTATGTGGCCAACAAAGGTGAACTCATTGGTTACCATGCGATCCTGTCCGAGGAACGTTATCCTGATTCGGCGGCAACGCTGGAAGAAAGCACACTCACCTTTATCCCTAAAGAGGACTTTCTCCGGGTACTTCAGGATTCCCCGGCATTTGCCCGAAAACTGCTCACCTCGCTTAGCCATGAATACAGTGTCCTGGCCAATAGCATTTCAGTTGTCTCCCAGAGCACTTCAGCAGAACGGCTGGCTATCGCACTCATCCTGATCCGTGAAAAATCCAAGGCTGAAACCTTGCCAGGTGAAGAGCCGGTGATCAACATCTCCAGGAACGATCTTGCAGGCATGGCAGGTATTGCCAAAGAAAATGTCATCCGCCTGCTCAAAGAATTTAAATCTGAGCAGATCATCAGGACAGAAGGCCGAAAAATATGGGTTCAGGACATCATCAAACTCGTTAACCGCTCTAATTACAAATAGACCAGAAATAAGTTCATGAGCCTTTTACTTCTTATCAGGAGCAATGTCAGATCCGAATATCTTGCCGGGTTTGGCATTATTTTCTTTAACCGGAGAAGCATAATAGTTATTGGTTAGCTCTGTTGAGACGCCAGTCTCATGTAGCTTCACATATACATCATCACCGGTAGCCTGCCCTGGCATTCTTTGTGCGAAGTAAGAAGAGTACACATAAGCCTTTCCGCCCCTGTTATCTATGCTGGGAGCACCAGAGCGCGTGAAGTTTGCCTGTTGAAAACGCATGGTGCCGCTATTTATGATAGCCCCTATGGTAGGACTACCCCAAAAAGCACTATTGTATAAGATCAATTGAGCATCCGGGTGAACTTTACTGGTATTGGCTTCCCCTCCCATAAGCACATATGACCTGACAGGCTCTGCTGTTTTTGTAACGACCAACTCAGAGTTGATCGCAATTATTTTGGTGTTCTGGTCAGCATCTTCTACAAATAAAGAAAAGGAACATCCATCAGAACCGTGACCTATCACCGTCATCTTTCCAGGGTCCTTACCCGTTATGGCATCTTTCAGGAAATGCATACCGTAGAATGATCCGTAAACGAAATTGTTGAAAATCGTCTGGTTTTTAATATCGGCGAATTTAAGCGCGCTGCAGTTTGACTGTACAAAACGGGTCAAAGCTACTCTTGGGTATCCTTGCCCTGACTGGGGAAGCCGCGATCCGTAATGGGGATTGAGCTGCATATTCCGGATAAATCCGCCCTGGGCACCGCCGCCAACCCAAATGCCCGCCCTTGCCAGTACTCCGGCAAAATAATCGACATAGTGTCCGCTGGTGTTGTAGGAAGCCAGGTCAATTCCTTTATCTCCGGCCCCTATAGTCACATTCACGATATACACGTCCGGACCTTGCCCCTGGATCAGGAACGGTGTCTTTCTGGGATTATTAGTGCTATAACCATCCGTAGCTATATTAAGTTGTGCGATGGTTAATCCTCTTATACCTGCACCTTCTGCCAGCTGTATCAATGAAGCACCCTTTTCTCCTGCTGCACCACCGTCATAATTTGTAAATATACCAACACCACCATTTTGCGTATGGTGCTGTACGTCCCATGTTCCCCGCAATTCAACGCCTGAAGGAATCTTAATGGGATTGTTTACCAAATACCTTCCGCCCGGAAGATACAGTGTTCCACCACCGGCAGCCTTAACTTCGTTCAATGCTTTTTGTAATTGGGCAGATACATCTTCTGTCGGCTGTTCATTGTTAAAGCCCGTTGCCCTTGGCAGATCTGCTTTCAAGACATTGTTTGATGCCGGTTTCGGGTGTACTTTAATGTTCGTTATTATATTTTTAGGAATCGGATCAAACGAATATTCCTTGCCATTATTGATCTCAACTTTGGCGGATTTACTTTCATTTTTGATTTCCAATCTACCGTTATAGCCGGAATTCACCGATTTTAGGGCATTCACATCTGCACCCAGAAACACATGACCGGTAGTTTTTTTAAACTCGCTCTGGGTGAGCAGTACATTACCATTATTAATTTTAAGTGCGTACTGGCTGTAGTTGCTAAACGTGCAGCTTTCAAAGGATATCGCCCCGTCGCTGCCATCGCTGACAACAGGGCCAGTGAAATCCACCCCGTTGAACTGGACGGAAGTTTTGAAATCCTTATCGAAATACACGGCCTTGCCATCTTTTTCAGCGCCAAAAGTAGAGTTGGAAATCAGCAAGCCGTATGGATTGACGGCCTGAACATATATGCCGGTTTCGCAATTCTTGATGTGAATTTCGTAAAACTGTGCATTCGGCGCATCGGAGAAACCCGGTTCCCTTCCAACCCACATACCTGTCTTATAATCGGTCACATAAAGATTAGACACGTATTCCCAATCTGAGCGGTGCATATTGAACCCGGTTCCGTTCGCCTTTGTGTAAGCGGTGGCCCTGGCAAGCGAGGGTGACCCTGGAAGCCCTGAATTCGCCCAGTACTTCGGATCTATTTTGACATTCTCGATACGCCCGATATCGGTGCAGACATGGATCTCGATCCCTGTACTGAGTGCGGTCATATAGCTGTTTAAAACATAATGCAGTTCGCTGGGAGCAGAATAAAAACCGTTGTAGGAGTTTACAAGCGTAACGTTCTCAATCGTTGCGCAGTCTCCGTTTGGCTGAAACAATGTCCACGGGTATGGTTTAATATCATTGATATCCTGTTCAGGATACCAGATTGACAGGTTCGTCACACCGGTTCCCGAGTTCACGTCTATAAATCTGTCGGCTATACTGGTATAGGTCGTGCGGAGTGCGCCGCCGGCCTGAGAGTCGTTCCACCAGCTTTCAACAGTTCCGTTATAATTGGGTGCATTTTTACCAACGCGGACTTCAAGAATGGTTCCCAGAACTTTACCTTTGCTTAATTCCGGATCCGCCCAGTCGCCCCGGATCTGCACACTCGGGGGTATATTCAGCACATACTGGTAATCAAAGTCTTTCATGATTTCCTCAGTGCCCTTACGTACTCTCACCTTTTTGGCAGCGGTTTGTGTACTGCGGAACTCGTAATTGCCCGCCGGTATGTACACTACGCCACCACCGTTCTGATAAGCGGCATTAATAGCGGCCTGGAAAGCGGCTCTGTTGTCAAACCCTGGCTTGGCCTTTGCCCCAAATTTGGGGTTAGTTACTACAAAATCCGATACAACCCAATCTTTTGTTGGATAAATGGTTTTTATGCTTGTGCCTACCTTTTTGTCAGCGGCTATTTGCGCATGACTGTTATTTGTCAAAAACAGGCACATCATGGCAGTTATGGCCAATCTTTCCAGGTTTAAAGCTATTTTTTGGATAATGGAGCTTTTGCGATTAAGATATATCATCAATAACGGGTTTATTTACATTAGTGGTTATACCGCCAAAGTACACCTGTAAAACAAATAAAAGATTAATATTGAATTAATAGAGCTGTTTTCAGTCTTAGCTCTCGTGTAAAAAGATTGTTATTAAATAGAATACATCGGCTGGACTCTTAGAATAAAAATGATATTTAACCATTTTCCATGGTGCAATGTATATATTCAACACGATCTGTATGTGTGATCAAACGAGTATATTTTATAGTGTTTCAGCCAGTTTCTCCTCTAAGTAGATATATCCTCTTTCCATACTAGCGATTTTAAAAAAATTTTCACCTGTTAAACAGCAGGTTCAGACAAAGGAAAGAGGCGAATAGAACCTGAGCTTGTTTCAAAATAGGACCCTGACTTATCCTTTTCCGGGAAATTTCCCTTTTCTGGGCATACCAGGTTTTCTGTGAATTCATAAACCAACGTACCGAATTCCTGGACATCAGTATCAGAAACCATAGAACCGTCAAAATTAAAATGCGCACCAACCTGATTTCTAATGGCGGCAAGCTTCTTCATGCCGTCAAGTAAGGGCTTAAGTTCCTGTTCACGGCTCACTACGGAATAATCATAAGCTCCCAATGCGTTTTTTTCAAACCGCTGTACTTTAAGAACCTTCTGGAGTTTGCCGGAAATGCAATCCAGCAGTTCCCTGAGCACATACTCATTTCTGGGTTTTCTGGGAACCTTGCAGTGATATTTTATGGAAATAAAATCAAGTACGTTTTCCAGCACAGTGCCGGCGAGGTTCGAGATCCTCTGCCTGTCAAAATCATGATCATCAAGTGCTTTCCTGAGCTCCTCCAAATCGATCTTTCCATTTTGCATCCTGATCCCGGTATTGATATTCCAGTTCCTGAGTTCTACAAAATGGACATCGTGTGATGGTGCCCTGCTAAATCTGTATCTGTCTTTCCAGGGACGATAGTGGGTAGTAATCAGGATGTGTGAAAAAAAGCTGACCTGTTCGTGCAGTAAGGTAATAAACCTGTCCAGATGTGTTTCATCAACTGACATGACTACATCATCAAGAATCAGGATTGTGTTTTCGTCATTATACTTCTTGGCGAGCGCCAGAAAAATACAGATTCCCAACGTGTCCAGATGAGATTCACTGTAAACGGACTGAGGGGTAATGGATTCCTCTGTATGGAAGTCAGCATTCAGCTCTATCGAGTTTTTTACATTGGCCTTCAGGAAAAGTTTGATACCTCCTAAGCTTTCCCCGGGATGCATTTTCTGATATAAAGTTTCCACATCAGAAGAAATAGACGCCAGTTCCCCGTCAATAAAATCCTTTCTGCATTTCTCTACAATATTCAGTGCACTTTCAGCGGCCGTGGCCAGTTTATCAGCTCGTCCGCTTTCTTTTCTGCTGCTTACCAGCGCATTAAACTGCTGTTTGATGAGGTTATGCTGGTTCTTGGATTTTTCAATTTTATCGCTCTCACTTTTAAGGTCGAGCATCTTGAGATTGATTTCAGAACCTTTAGTATTTAATGACTTGTATTTTTCATTGTTCGTCAACAGCGCTTCTATATCAGACAAGACAGATAAAAGTTCATCCCCAGGCTCTAATAAGGCTTTAATGGACGGAATAAACAGATCAAGATCCTCAATAAATGATTCTATCTGTGTTTTCAGCGTTGCTTCAGTTTGCTCCCTGGCCTTTTTTAAGTCCGCAAGTGATTTTTGAGCAGTCTGAAATTCTTTCATTTTTGCAATCTTATCACCAAGAGCTACCAGGAGCTTTTCTTTCACGATTCCCTGATCACACACCGGGCACAGGTTTAATTGCTCTTTCCCCGAAATGTATGCGTCAGCTTCCGTTAATACCTGTAAAATGCTAAAATCTGCTAATGGGTTCGCTTTATTAAGTTCGTCAATTTTAGCGGCCGCAGCCTTCTCTTTTGCCAGATCTGCATTGTATTTAACCAGTGTTTTCTTTACTTCTTCCCGCTTTGATACTACAGTATTCCAGTCCTTTAAAAGCTGAAGGATTTTATTCTGACGCTCAATAAGCTTTGAAATATCTTTGTCTGATTCACTTTTCGCCCACGCTTCCCAGGTTGTCATCGGGCTGCCTTCCGCCTTCCAGGTATTCTCAAGGACCGATGTGGCTGCAATTATTGTTGCCTTTAGTTTTTGAAATGCTTCGGCTGTAGTTTTTTTAGCTTTACGTAGTTCTTCTTCGCATTTCATGATTTCGGCTACATCGATATAATCTTTAAGCACCTCATATCTTTTTCCTGGTTCGGAATCAATGAGGTGAATAATATGACTTCTTCTGAGATGCCGCACACTTGGCGCGCCGGTTTCAGGACTCTTTATGAATGTTGCTCCTGATGGATTTAATTTAGCTGTGAAAATTCCTTTATCTGTACTGAGCTTTAAAGACACCTCATTTATCGCGCAGCCTAAAGACTTAATGAAGCCCTTGTCGGTAGAGGATTTATCTCTGATGGAACCCAGATTGTCAGTGCAGAGTGCGATCATCGCATCTGCGATGCTTGATTTACCATTCCCGTTTTCACCAAAGATCATGGTGATGCTCTTGGATGGATTGAACTCCAGTTTTAAAGGCTGCGAGGCTCCCCGGAATTTGTTAATTTCAAGCGTTTTCAGTTTCATTTGGCGAATCGAGGGCTTTAATTTTTTTCTCTAATGCTGCAATCCAGAATTTCTCAGACATTTTACCATCTGTCAATAACTGCTGAATTTGCGAAATATTTGCATCAAGAATCAATTCACCGGCTGATAACTCAGTAGTAATTTTTTCAGCAAGTGTCTGATTTGGATTTCCTGATTGTAGCATAAAAAGTAATTTATTATCTCAAAGTTAATCAATCCAAAACCGTTACGGTAAACTATTGAAAACTAAAATGATCATTACGCTCAGAACTTTAGCACAATCTTTCAGCTGATATATTTCCATCGTCATAACTGATCAATAAGGTCAGTACGGCTGATATACAATAGGCATTGTCCAGCGATTTGATTTAGGCAATAAAATTATCATCGAAAATTTTATAATTCAAACTCCAGAACTGGATATTGACAAAAATTAATTAAGCTAATTTTTGCGCACTTATTATAACCAAAAAATCTTCCCCTGGCGATACCTATGAAAATATCAAGAAACCTACAACTATTCATCAACGAAACCATAACCCCATTCAATCTACTCCAATCCACACTCCATGACCATGATTTTCAGAAATGGCAGCAATTCCTGAACCAGCAGAAATGCGAACTCCAGCTGAACCTATCGGAAATCCTGCTCGGCGGCACCGAAGCAAAAATCAAGCACCAGTACCTGAAAAGCTTTCAGCAACTGCTGCTGATCATGAGCAACCAGGTCAACCATTACCTGCACAGGGAATACAAAACCTGGGCAACCCACGCGCAGGCGCCCCAGATCAAAACCTGCTATATCCGCACTTTAAATCTTTTTGAAAGTATGCTGCGCAACGCTGCAAACCAATTTTCAGAATACTATTGTATATTTCGCAGATAGTGGTTCTCCGTCACTTTTGGTGAAAGTATATTAAAAAACTACACGTTATTTGTTAACCCCTGCTTCTTTTTAAAGGTTACGCCAACTTTTTCTAGCAAGTTGTATACCTGTGCTTTCTGATACGCTAAACCGTATTCCTGTTTAATCCATTTGACCAAGGTTGGTCCAGTCCACCTGTTTGATTCAAGCCCATAGTCTGAGGGGATCTGTTTTAGAACAACTGTTTTTATTCTTTCAAGCTGTTCATTCGACAATGCGCTATGCCGTCCTCTTCCTTTCTTGTCCTTTAGTCCTTCTATGCCTTCATTCTCAAAACGATGCACCCAGTTGGTTATCTGTTTAAAACTTATATTATGAAGTTCAGACAGCTTTCTGCTGGAATGTCCCAATGCAACCAGGTAAACAATATTAAGCCTTGCTCCAACTGTGTAAGCTTCATTCCTGTTTAAGATTTTCTTTATTTCATCAGCTTCTGCACGCTGAATCTTCAATACTGATTTTCCCACGGTGGCTTTTTTTAAGACCAACAAATATAAGTGTAAGTATGTGTAATTTTATAATATACTTTTTATTATGATATCGCAATTTATACTTCCTACAAATGTGCAGCTTCGAGCTGACTCAATCCATTCGGAACCAGGAATACTATATATTGATACCTCTGTATGTCAAACCTGTTCAATCTGCCCTGTTTGTAATAAAAAGAGCAGTAAAATTCATAGTCGGTATTCCAGGACTCTTTTGGATTTACCTATTTCCGGCCATTTGTCAAAAGTTCAACTTAAAGCTAGAAAATATTTCTGTGATAACCCTGAATGCCCCAGGAAAGTCTTTACCGAACGGTTTGATTGTGAAATCAAACCATACTACAGAAGGATGATCCGATCGAATGATCTTCTCACCAGAATGGCCCTTGAGCTTGGCGGGAATACAGGAGCAGCTATTAGCCGGTACGCCGCTGTGCCTGTAAGCCCGTCCACAATATTAAGAGTGGTAAAGCGTTTGGATATCCAACCTAAAAAACTAACATCAGGCGTTATTGGCGTAGATGACTGGGCATTTAAAAAAGGAAAAACTTACGGAACGGTCATCGTTGATTTAGCGAAAAAAGAAGTTGTAGATCTGTTGCCGGACCGGGAGTCGGCTACTTTATCCGAATGGCTGAAACAACATCCCGAGATAAAAACGGTTTCAAGAGATAGATACGGCCCATATGCATTAGGTATAAAGACAGGAGCGCCTGATGCCAGTCAGGTTGCAGACCGCTTTCACCTGCTTATGAATCTCGGGGATGCGACTAAAAGGATATTTCAATCGAAGGGAAAAGAACTCAGGGAGGCATTTACACTTTATAATCAGCATAATCAGCCGAAAAATCAGCCTGCTAAGGCCATTGAGACCGAATCAGCAGTTCAAAATATGCTACAGATTACAGAAGATACTTTAACAACTGCCAATATCAGTATTGACAAGCTACACAAGTTCGAAAAAGTCAAAGATCTTTATAGTAAGGGTAACAGTATAAGACAGATTGCCAAGACTGTAAAATTAACCCGTACAACCGTGAGAAAATACACGATGATGGA